>NC_010530.1:1838865-2170638 GCF_000069785.1 Cupriavidus taiwanensis LMG 19424
CGGCGACACCAATCGCCACCGGGTCTGCAACGATTGAGGCTACGATCGGAACGGTCGTAGTGGCTTTTCGTGCTGCGTTGGTGGCGGGGCCACCATAGGAGACGATAACGTCGACACCCTTACCGACCAGTTCAACGGCAAGCTCGGGCAGGCGTTCGAGTACCCCCTCGGCAAAACGCGCATCGAAAATGACATCGGCGCCTTCGACATATCCGAGTTGCGCCAGGCCATGGCGAAGTCCTTCGAGTACCGGATTTGGCTTTCCTTCGACGACGGCTGCCCCGTTGAACAGCGCACCAACCCGGAAAGGCTTCCGAAGTTGCTGTGCGTGCGTTACCCCCTGGCTGGCAAGCAACGCGGCGGCTAAGGCTGTGGCCCCTGCGAGGATAGTGCGCCTGTCCATGCGTATCTCCTTCTTGTTGCTTTCCTTTGGTTTCGGCGCGAGAAAGCTGAGGCGCATAGGGAGAAAGAGAGGTTCATGCTAAATCCCCTTGTCTTGATACGCGGCCTCGATGCAGAGATATGTGCGGTTCCGCACGTACTGACCAGCAGGCGGTCAGGGAGGCTTTCACTTTGCCGTTTTTACGTAGCGTTTCCGCTGAAGCGAGCAGATCATCTGCTCAATGCGCCGGCACTTGGCCCAGTTGGGATCGCCCAGGTGTTGGCAGTTCACGACGAATTCCACGCTTTACGGTGCTAGCCGCGCACTTGTTGCGCAGCTAGCGCCCATGCCAGCCCACCGCGATTGAACGTCTAGCCGCGAACCCGGAGTGCTTGCCATGCTCAACCTCAGCCCGTTCGGAATGTTTCACACCGCCATTGCCCTCGTGGCGGTGGCCTGTGGCCTGGTGGCGTTGTTCAAGTACGGCGAGATTGGAACCCTTACCCGCCCCGGCCGTCTCTACGCGTGGCTGACTGCAGCGACAGCATTCACGGGGCTCTTTATCTTCCACCATGGCGGATTCGGACCGCCCCACGCACTGGCGATACTGACGCTTGTCGTACTAGCCATCGCCGGTGTTGCTGAACGCCGCGGGGGAACGGGTGTGGCGCGCTACACGGCAGTATTGGGCTACTCCCTCACGCTGTTTTTCCATCTGATTCCAGGATTGACCGAGACCGGCACGCGCGTGCCGGTGGGCGCTCCGGCTTTCACCGGTCCGGAAGACCCGACGCTTAAAGCCATAGTTGGCGTCGCCTTCCTGATCTACCTGATCGGCGCGGCCGTCCAGGTCTCGCGCATTCGGCGCTCGCGCCGAATGGCGGTCACCCTCTGAACCTACGCCGCGCCGGCTGGGTGGAGGTAGCCGGTGGGTGGGTAACAGCGATGAACCGACATGGCTGTTGGCTGGAGTATTTGCGCAGTGTCTCGATGCCGGATTCCACCGATGCCCTTTTCGCCTGACATGCCGGCATTTTGTCCGCCATCCGCTCAGGCCGTTTGCCATGATTCGGTGGTGAAGTTGCCACCAGCTTCCCAGGAGATGCTGTCATGAATCGGCTGTTCCCCTATTGCATGTCGTCGTCGGCTGTTCTCCCTGACTCCGGCGGTTCGGCCGCCCGCGACCTCGCGGTCTCGGCGGCGGCCGCCCACACGTTGTACGTGACGGTCGGAAACGACAGGATTGGCTATCGCAGGTTCGGTCGGGGTCCGATGATCATTCTCGCCAACCGCTTGCGCGGCACGCTCGATACCTGGGATCCATTGTTCCTGGATGAACTGGCGTCGCGATACACCGTCGTCACTGTCGACTATCCCGGCATCGCGTACTCGACTGGAAAAATGCCCGATGCCATGGCGATGGCATCGAAGTTCATCGACGAATTCGCCAATGCAATCGGGGCTGAACGCTTTGTCATACTCGGCTGGTCGTGGGGTGGTCTTGTGGCTCAGACCTACCTTTTAGAGCACACCCAACGCGTAACTCAGGCAATCCTGATTGGAACCAACCCTCCCGGGCACAATGAGATCCCGCTGCAGCAGGTGTTTCTCGAACGGGCATTCAAACCGGTGAACGATCTCGCGGATGAGGAAGTTCTGTTCTTCGAGCCAGCCTCCGAGGCAAGCTGCGCCCAGGCCAAGGCCTCACACGAACGGATCTACGCAAGGGCTGGCGTTGCTTCCAGGATACCGTCCACGCCCGATGAGTTCGCGCCGTACTTCACCGCGGCGCAGGGCTTTCACAACGACGAAGAGCGTCGACGCGAACGCATGGAGCAGGTGGATTTGCCTATCCTGGTCATCGCTGGAGACCACGATACAAGCACCGCTGGACAGAACTGGTTTCCTTTGATCGGAAAGATGCGGCAGGCACAGTTCGTTTTCCTCTCCGAAACAGGGCACGCTCCCCAGCACCAATACCCCGCTCTCGTATCCGGCTACATTCACGAATTTTTGTCCAAGACGTCCCTTGACAGCAGGAAGTGAGTTCTGCGCAAGGCGGTCAAGAGTTGACAAGCACTTTCCTTGCCGATGATCGGTCGCAAAGGGGCAACCCCTGTTGCCCCAGTGGACATGGAAACGAGGCCGGGCCATGGAGCACCTGGCCTGATATCCATCACGACCGGATAAATGCCAGCAGGTCCGCGTTGATGGTTTCGGCATGCGTGGTAGGCATGCCATGCGGGAAGCCCTTATAGGTCTTCAGCATGCCGTTGCGCAACAGCTTTGCCGAGAGCGGCGCGGAGTCGGCGTAAGGGACGATCTGGTCGTCGTCGCCGTGCATTACCAGCGTTGGCACGGTAATCTTCTTCAGATCTTCCGTAAAGTCCGTCTGGGAGAATGCAACGATGCCATCGTAGTGTGCCTTGGCGCCGCCCTGCATGCCCTGGCGCCACCAGTTCGCGATTACCCCTTCGTCCGCCTTGACACCTGGGCGGTTGAAGCCATAGAAGGGGCCTGCAGGGATCTCGCGGTAAAACTGCGCCCGGTTGTTGGCCACCTGCGCCTGGAAGCCGTCGAAGACTTCCTTGGGCAAGCCGCCCGGATTGGCTTCCGTCTTGACCATCAGCGGCGGCACAGCGGCAATCAGGACGGCCTTCGCGACTCGGCTTTCGCCGTGTCGCGCCAGATAGCGCACCACTTCGCCGCCGCCGGTCGAATGCCCGACGTGGACGGCGTCTTTCAGGTCCAGGTGGGCCGTCAGCGTTGCCAGGTCGTCGGCATAGTGGTTCATGTCATGTCCGCTTGCGGTCTGGGTCGATCGGCCGTGGCCGCGACGATCATGCGCAATCACGCGGAACCCGTGATTCAGGAAGAACATCATCTGCGCGTCCCAGTCGTCCGCGCTCAGCGGCCATCCATGAGAAAAGACAATGGGCTGGCCGCTACCCCAATCCTTGTAGAAGATGTCCACACCATCCCTGGTCCTGACCGTCTGCATGGCATTGCCTCCCAGTTGATTGCCCCTGTTCGCAGGGGCGCTTGCGTACATGGCTGCGTTCACCGCGCGAACACACAGGCGGATTCAGCATGGCTGCCGTGGTACGACGAATCACCCAGCGCCGCGCACGACTCCGCTGTCGTGGCTTCCGCGACTGGCCTGGCCCGTCCATATGGCCCTGGTTTGCTACCTGTCATACCGCCCTTTTTTCCATCCGCACGGCTGTTCATCATTTCTTGAAACCTTCATCCCTGGCTACGTAAAATCGGCAAATGTCCCCTGGTCTTTGCCAGGCCTCCGGATGCGAAGCACCAACCAGGGAGCGATCCGATGACACAACTGGTCTGCCCGGAATTCGATGAGTTCGAGGCCGCGCTTTACGGCGTCCAGGGAAGGTACGTGTTGCGGTCCAGGCCGCAACGGGATTGGCGACTGAAGCTGATCGACCTGAGCGGGGTGGCCATCATGATGGGCCGAGAGGGGGCGTCCACCGCCTATTCGGGCATCGGCATGCCCGACTGCTTCAATATCTTCATCCCTCTGAGTGCGCAGGAATGCACTATCGTCGATGGCCAGGCTTTCGACGCGCAGACCGTCGGATGGATGGCGCCGGACCGGATGTTCCACATCATTGCAGAGCGGGCAGCAAGCTGGGTGACAGTTGCGATTTCTGCACCGTTGGTGATGCACTGGGTCCACACCCATGCCGACGAGTTCGACGCGACGCTGCTGTCCAACAACCTGGTGTGCACCGGGCGCCGGGGCGTGATTGCACTACTGACGACGATATGGCGGATCGTGCGTGTCGAGCGCGATGATCCGGCCCAGTTGCGATATCCAGGCGCTGAACTCGCTGCGCGAACCGAGCTGGTCGACCTGGTCTTTCGCGCCGTGCTGACAATCGATGAAGGCGCGGCCAGTATCCGGCAAAAGCCTCGCCATCGGCAGATTCTCAGCCGGGCACTGGACCTGCTCAATCTAATGGGCGAAACGCCAATCTTTGTGAACGATCTCTGCGCGGCTGCCGAAGCGTCCGAGCGCAGCGTCCGCAACGTATTTCATCGATACCTGGGCATGGGGCCCCACCGCTATCTGGCGCTGTACCGCATGCACGCCATCCGCGCGGCACTATGCAATGCTGCGCCTGGCGATACGGTCTCCGGCATCTGCGGACGATTCGGTGTATGGGACTTCGGGCGGTTCGCCGCTCTTTACAGCGCCCACTTCGGCGTTCTGCCATCGCAGACGCTAAGGGCTCGCCGCGCATCGGCGAGAGCGTGACCGCTGCTGTCCGGGACTGCCCAACCTGATGACGGCACCAGGGCGCGCTCTAGCCGCTTACCCGCCGAGGCACTTACGGCCGAGTTGGTTCTGCAGTTGCCATTGACGCCAGGAAGCCTGCGTCCAGATGGGTCGATGGGGCAGGCGGCACATTTTTCCACTTGAAACGTCGCACGGGTCAGAACGCGGAGAGGGGCCACCAGGACATGCGAAACCAAACAACAATCACTTGCGAACTTCGCTCACTAGGGGTTCATGCAGGCGACCTTGTGATGGTACATGCCTCGCTAAAGGCCATAGGTCCTGTCGAGGGGGGCGCTGTCGCCATTGTTGCAGCACTTCGCGACGCCGTTGGCCCGGAAGGCACGCTGATGAGCTATGCGTCGTGGGATCGCTCACCTTACGAACAGACGCTGAATGGTGCGCGGATGGATGAAGACGACCGGCGCAACTGGCCGCCATTCGATCCTGCAACCGCAGGAACATATCGCGGCTTTGGTCTGCTCAACCAGTACCTTGCCGCATCTCCAGGTGCAACGCGAAGTGCCCATCCTGATGCATCCATGGTTGCGCTTGGGCCGCGGGCAAGATATCTGACCGAGCCCCATCGGCTTGGTGAAGCCTTTGGCAAAGGCTCCCCACTTGAGCGCTTCGTTGATGGCGGCGGCAAAGTCCTGCTTCTTGGCGCTGGCCTCGATTCTGTGACCATCCTGCACTATGCCGAGGCCATTGCCGATATCCCGGGCAAGCGCCGGATCACGTATGAGATGCCCCTGCGAGGCGCGGACGGCCATACCGTGTGGGAAGTCGTAGAAGAGTTCGACTCGAACGGAATTCTGGATTGCTTTGCCGTTGAAGGGCAGCCCGACGGGGTGGAAACAATGGCCACGGCCTATGTGGCCTTAGGCCGGCACACCGAAGGCCAAGTTGGGTGTGCGCACTGCTATTTGTTCGATGCTCAGGATATTGTGGCTTTTGGCGTCAGCTATCTGGAGCAGCACCATTCCCCGTCCTCGGCATGACCGTAGCTGACGGGGCGGCCTCCCAATCCCAATCCGCCCCTTTGCAAAGCCTGACGGGACCTCGCGGAACAATTGGCGCACAGTGGCATTCTTGGCTTGGCGCCTCCATAGCCGCGCGAGGCTCAGCACGGATTGGCAACTCGAATGATTAGGCGTTGTGGCGCCCATGGCGGGCGCATTCGGGCGGCCGCATTGGATTACGTTCGCGTAACCGAAAGACCACCATCTACCAGCGAAGCAGTGCCCGTCACGAAAGCGGAATCATCCGAAGCCAGGTACAACACCGAACGGGCCAGTTCTTCCGGGGTGGCCACCCGCTTCAGCGCGTGCAAGTTGGTAACAAACGCCTGCGATTCCGCGGTGTTGTTCATACTGCGGTACATAGCGGTGTCCACCGCTCCTGGCAGGATCGAGTTCACACGTATGCCTTGCGCTCCGAATTCGGTCGCCAGGGTCTGTGTCAAGCCAATCAACCCTGCCTTGCTCGCGGCGTAAGCCGCCACACCGGGGAAGGCACAAGTATGGCCGACGAAGGTCGAGGTAAAAATCACCGAGCCGCCCCCGTTCTTTAGCATCTGGGCGATCTGGTGCTTGGCGCCCAGGAAGGAGCCGGTCAGGTTGACCGCCAAGGTGTCATTCCAGCCGGTCTCGGACACCTCTGTGCTGGGACCGCTTTCGCCCAGCGTGCCAGCGTTATTGAATGCGATGTCGAGCCGACCATACTGCTGAACCGCCAGCGCAACCAACGCCTTGGCATAGTCTTCGGCGCGCACATCGCCTGCCAGTGCCGCGGCCTCGCCACCGGCCGTACGGATGTGCGCGACAAGTTCGTCAAGTTCTCCCTGCCGCCGCGCGCCAACAACGACCTTCGCCCCCTCGGCGGCAAAGAGCTCCGCCACAGCGCGCCCGATCCCGGAACTTGCGCCAGTGATGATTGCGACTTTCCCCAACAGCCTTTCCATATTTGATCTCCATCTGTGTGCAGACAGGAACATCCTGCGTGCTCTTGCAAGCCAGTATGGATCGCCCCACTGGTTGCCACTAGACTGAAGATTGCGGAATTACTATCCGGAATTACCGAACAATGCTCAAGCTCGAAGGCATCGCCAGTTTTGTGACGGTGGTCGAAGCTGGTTCAATCAGCGAGGCGGCCAGGCGCCTCAATCTATCGAAATCGGTCGTCAGCGACCGGCTCGTCGAGTTGGAAAGAGGCCTGGGCGCCACGCTGCTGCGACGTACGACTCGCAAGCTGCTGCTAACTGACGAGGGCAACGCATTTCTGGACCGGGCGACGAGAATCATGCGGGAGGTGGAAGAGGCAAGCACCGACGTGGCCGAGCGGCGCGGCCGCCTCGCCGGCCCATTGCGCATCTCCGCGCCGGTCACCTTCGGGCGCATGCATCTCGGGCCTGCGCTCTACCCTTTTCTGGCAAAGCATCCGGAACTGGAACTGACGCTCGACCTGGACGACCGCCGCGTAGACGCCGCCGCTGACGGTTACGATGCCGTCGTGCGCCACGGGCCGCTGGAAGACTCGCGCCTGGTGGCGTGGCAACTGGCTCCCAGCCGCCGCTTGCTGGTGGCTTCGCCGGCGTATCTGGACCATAGGGGAACACCTGCTTCCCCCGAGCAGTTGCGCCATCACCGCGGCATCTTCTACCTGAATCGCGGGGCTGCTGACTGGCGGCTGCAAGGCAAAGACGGCACCGAGATTGTGCGCGCACCCATCGCATTACGGGTAAATAACGGCGATATGATGCGTGACGCGGCGGAGGCCGGGCTTGGCATCGCCTTGTTGCCCACGTTCATTGCCGGCCCATCGATCCGCCGCGGCACACTTGCTGTTGTCGATATCGGGCTACAGGCAATACCGGAATCCATATACATTGCGCATCCGGACGGGCGGCGTGCGCCTGCCCGACTCCGCGCTTTCGCGGAATGCGTCCGTGCTGCTATCGGGAGCCCGCCGTATTGGGATGCCAATGGCGCATCCGCCCCAAAGACGCGACCTGGCGAGCAGTAGTGGAATCTGTCGCCGCAGCGAACACGCTTGAGCGTTATGGCATAAAAGGTGGGATATATGACATTGGCGCCATGCCATGGTGCCCCTAATCTTCACGTCATGCAGCCGGCCAGATTGGACTTGGCTTCAGCCCCCTCAATCCCATGGAGCCTTGACATGACGACTCACATCAACGCCGGCGCCGCCGTCATCACCGGCGCATCGTCCGGCATCGGCGCGATCTATGCGGATCGCCTCGCCCGCCGCGGCCACGATCTGATCCTGGTCGCGCGCAACCGGTCCCGCCTCGTGGAGCTGGCGCGCCGCATCAGCGACGACACCGGCCGCTCGGTCGAGATCGTGACCGCGGACCTTGGCCAGGCTGCCGATGTCCGCCGCATTGAAGCGCTGTTGCGCGGCGATGCCAGCATCACCGCGCTGGTCAACAATGCGGGCGTCGGCGCCGCCGCACCGCTGCTAGTGTCGGATGTCGACAAGATGCAGGCGATGATCGAGCTCAACGTTACGGCGTTGACTCGCCTGACTTATGCCGTTGCGCCGGCGTTCGTGATGCGCGGCCAAGGCACCATCATCAATATCGCGTCGATCGTCGCGGTGGCTCCCGAGCTACTGAACGGCGTCTATGGCGGTTCGAAAGCCTTCGTGCTGGCGTTTACCCAGTCGTTGCAGCACGAGCTTGCCGGCAAGGGCGTGCGCGTACAGGCGGTGCTTCCCGGAGCGACACGCACCGAGTTCTGGGACACAGCAGGCCACTCGGTCGATAACCTGCCGCAAGACATCGTGATGAGCGGCGACGATCTGGTCGACGCCGCGCTGGCCGGACTTGACCAGGGTGAAGTGATTACCGTGCCGTCACTGCCCGACGACGCGGACTGGAAGGCGTTCGAGGCCGCCCGGGCCGCGCTTGGCCCCAACCTGTCACGTCACCAGCCGGCAGCCCGTTACGGCGTGGCTCGGTAGGAAGCTCGCTACCCTGGGAGAACGCAATGCAAGAGAAATCCCATCCGAGGCACGAAACCATTTTCATTGGCATACCGGCAGAAGCCCTGGAGTTGCTCGACCGCGTCCAGGCCGGGATGGGTAGGGGGCAGAGGCGTTGAGCCCCGAGGCTGCGGCGTCATGAGACCCGGTTATCCGGCTCCGCCCCTGCCGCGGAACCGTCTTCGCGCAGCCAGACGATAAATTCCGCGCCCTGCCCGACCGTGCTTTCCACGGTAATGCGGCCGCCATAGCGCTCGACCAGCGCGTAGCTGATGGACAGGCCAAGCCCGGTCCCCATCTGCTTCTTGGTGGTGAAAAACGGATTGAACAGGTTGGGCAGGTCTTCCGCGCGGATACCGCGGCCAGTGTCGCGCACATGCAGTGTCACGCCGTGCGCGTCCCAGTCTTGCGTGGCCAGCGTCAGGGTGCCGCCGTCCGGCATGGCATGGATGGCATTGGTCAGCAGGTTGACGATGACCTGCTGCAGTTCGCTGCGGCTGATACGCACCCGGCGTGTCGCCGTGAAGGCCAGTTCGACCCGGATGGCCGCGTCCTTCAGCATATGCCGGACCAGGTCGACGCAGCCGCCCGCGACCTCGCCGACGTCCAGGCGCTCGGTATTGCCGGCGTATGCCTCGGGCCGGACAAACTGCAGCAGCCGGTTGGTCAGCAGGTAGATGCGCCGCACCTGCTCGTCGATCAGCCGCAGTTCATGCCGGACCGGATCCGCCGCCGGGCCGAGGATATCGCGGGCCACGTCCAGGTTGCCCTGGATCACCGCGATCGGGTTGTTGATCTCATGGGCCACGCCCGCGGTCAGCTGCCCGGCCAGCGCAAGTTTTTCCGAGGTAATCAGTTGCTGCCGCGTGGCGCGCAGCACCGCGTTCGCGTCCTCCAGTTCGCGGGTCCGCTCGGCGACCTTGCGGTCGAGCGAGTCGCCCCAGTCCCTGAGTTCGGCATTGCGCTGCTGCAGGTCCGACAACAGCTGGTCGAACTGGCGCGCCAGCTGGCCCAGTTCATCCTCGCTGCGCACCGGGCCGACGCGCGCATGGTCGTTGCCGGCCTTGAGCGCGCGCATGGTACCGACCATGCGCGTCATCGGCATGAACACGCGCCTGGCCCACAGCAGCGAGAACAGCGCGCCCGCCACGGCCAGCAGCAGGAACAGGCCGACCAGCACGCCCAGCGCCAGGTTTTTGGCCTGGCTGATGGGCCTGGCCAGGTAGCCGACGTAGAGCATGCCGATGCGCTGGCCCCGGCTGTCGACGATGGGCTCGTAGGCGCTCATGTAGCGGTCGTTGACGACGAAGGCCAGGTCCAGCCATTTTTCGCCGCGCAGCAGCACCTGGTCGCGCACCTCGCGCGAGACGCGCGTGCCCAGGGCGCGCTCGCCATGGAACAGCCGCACGTTGGTGGCAATGCGGGTGTCGTCCAGGAACAGCGTCGCCGTGCCCTGGCTGCCGCGCGGCAGGGATTCGGGCTGGTAGACCAGCGCGTTGATGGTGTCGATGAAGCCAAGGTTGTGGTTGAGCAGCGTGCCGCCGTGCAGGACGGCCACCAGCTTGCCCGTGGCATCGAACACCGGCGCCGCCGCGTGCACCACCATGCCACGCGTTTCGACGGTGCGCTCGGTCGGCGCCGCATTGGCGGTGGCGCGCAGCGTCACCGGGGCGCGCCGGGCAAGGTCGGCGGAGACGGCGGCCAGCTGCGCAGCGGACCAGGCGTCGGTGGCGGCATCGGCGCGGCCAGTCGCGGCGTTTTGCACCACGCGCCAGGCGGCAGCGTCCGTCTCTGCCGCACCAGCCGGGGCAGCGGCAAGCAGCCGCCCTTTGGGATCGAGCAATTGCAGGAAATCGAGGCCGTGCGTGCGCCGCGCCTCCGCCAGGATGCCGGGCATGGCGCTGCCGCGGCCAAGCCCGTCCACCAGCGCGTGCGACCTGGCCTCCTGCAGCACCCGGTCCTTCACGCCGCCGACCATGTGCTCGAAATACTCGTGGGCGACCAGCAGGTCGCTGTTGACCTTGTAGGCCAGCAAGGCCTGGAAGGTGCGGTTGCCCCACAGCGCCATCAGCAGCAGCAACGCGACCAGAGCCACCAGCAAGGGCGCGATCACGATCGACACCAGCTTGGCGCGCAGCGACGCGCGATAGCGGCGCAGCAGCGCCCGGCCGCGCGGGTCTCGCCTGGTCAAGGACGCAGCCCCCACTGCAGGCACTTGCGGTCCAGCGTGCGCCGCGAAATGCCGAGCCGGCGCGCGGCTTCGGCGCGGTTGCCGCCTTCGGACGCCAGCACCTGCAGGATGTGCCGGCGCTCCACCGATTCCAGCAGCACGGCGTCGTCTGCCGGCGCATGGTCATCGGCTGCCGCGTGCGTGGCTGGCCCGGGTTCGCCCTGCGCCAGCAGCTCGACCGGGTACTCGCCCAGGATCAGCGCCCGCTCCACCAGGTTGCGCAGCTCGCGCGCATTGCCCGGCCAGTCATAGGCCTGGAGCAGGCGCACCAGCGAGGGCGACAGCGGCACCACGGGCAGCCCCAGCTGCGCGGACAGCTGCTCGGAGAAATGCCCGGCCAGCGGCACGATGTCTTCCGGCCGCGTGCGCAGCGGCGGGATTGCGATCGAAACCACGTCGAGCCGGTAATACAGGTCCTGGCGGAAGCGCCCGGCCGCCACCTCCTGGGCCAGGTTGCGGTTGCAGGCCGCGACGATGCGCACATCCACCACCATCTCGCGCTCGGTGCCGAGCGGGCGGATGCGCCGGTCTTCGATCACCCGCAGCAGCTTGGCCTGCATCGGCAGCGGCAATTCGGAGATCTCGTCCAGGAACAGCGTGCCGCCGTCCGCATAGAGGAACAGGCCATGGCGCGCACCGGCGGCGCCGGTGAAGGCGCCGCGGGCGTGGCCGAACAGCTCGCTTTCGATCAGCTCCGGCGCCATCGCGCCGCAGTTCAGCGGCACGAACTGGCCCTGCCGTCCGCTCAGGCGGTGCAGCTCGCGCGCCACCACTTCCTTGCCGGTGCCGGACTCGCCCGTGACCAGCACCGTCGACGGCATCGGCGCGACGCGCGCGACCAGCGCCATCACCTTGCGCATGGCCTCGGAGTTGCCGACCACATGCTTGTGGATGGTGTACTGGTCCAGCTCGCGGCGCAGCAGGTAATTCTCGCGCGCCAGGCGCGCACGATCGAAGCAGCGCCGGATCGCGTTGAGCATCTGGTCAACGCGGAACGGCTTGACGATGAAGTCCGCCGCGCCCGAGCGCAACGCCTCGATGGCCGTCTCCATGTCGGCGAAGGCGGTCATCAGGATCACGTCGGCGGGGTTGCCGGCGGCGCGCAGCGCCTTGAGCCATTCCACGCCGCTGGCGCCCGGCAGCGCCACGTCGAGCAGGATCAGGTCGACATGGCGCTGCTCCAGCACCGCCGCGCCGGCTTCGGCGCTGTCGGCGGTCAGCACGGCATCGACCTTGCCCTCCAGCGCGCGCGACAGGAACGAACGCATGCCGGCTTCGTCATCCACCACCAGGACGGTGCGGCGCTGCCAGTTGTCGGTATCGGCCGCGTTGCTTTGTCGTTCGCTCATCACTTTGGTTTTTGCGGGGCGGAGAGGCCGGGAGAGAGCCATGCACGTTCGCCCGTGCCAGCTTGATTTCCAGTCACCGGTGGTTGTCGTCCCCGCGAAGGCGGGGACCCAGTGACTTTGGTCCCCTTAGGGGGACTTCAAAGACGCTGGATTCCCGCCTTCGCGGGAATGACGGTGGCGTTTGATGTTTCGGTGGTACTAACGTTTCCGGGTAGGGAGAGAGTCTAGCGACAGTCGGCCGGCCAGCTGTATTGGGAGTTAAACCGAGCCCGACCCCGGCCACCCGGCAGCGGATGGACATTTTGGCGCGGGCAAGGGGCCGGCGCCCGGACATTTTGTCCATCGCATCCGCCCCGCGCGCGGGCCTCGCGGCGTGATTCGTTGACGGCAAAGGACTTGCGCCTTGGGCACAGCTCTTGCTGGACGACGCGCTCCAGCCCGCCGCGCCCCGCGCAACAAGAGGCTGCCACTTCCAGGTAGGAGACAACTTCATGCCATATCCCGCGCAAGCGCAGACGCCCTCGCCCACCCCGCGCATCCCCACCAACACGAGCAGCGCGCGCCCCTCGCGCTTTTCCAAGGAGGCCATCATCGCCCGGCCCGGCTTCAACCGCTGGATGGTGCCCCCGGCCGCGCTGGCGGTGCACCTGTGCATCGGCCAGGCCTACGCCTTCTCGGTGTTCAACGAGCCGCTGACCCGCATCCTCGGCGTTACGCAATCCGCGCCCGGCGACTGGCAGCTGACCACGCTGGGCTGGGTGTTCTCGCTGGCGATCTTCTTCCTCGGCATCTCGGCCGCATTTGCCGGCAAGTGGCTGGAGAAGGTCGGCCCCCGGCGCACCATGTTCACCGCGGCCTGCTGTTTCGGCGGCGGCTTCGTGGTCTCGGCGCTCGGCATCTGGCTGCACCAGATCTGGCTGCTCTACCTGGGCTACGGCGTACTGGGCGGCATCGGCCTGGGCCTGGGCTACGTCTCGCCGGTGTCGACGCTGATCCGCTGGTTCCCGGATAGGCGCGGCATGGCCACGGGAATGGCGATCATGGGCTTCGGCGGCGGCGCGATGATCGGCGCGCCGCTGTCGGTGGCGCTGATGAACCATTTCAAGAGCGCCACCAGCGCCGGGGTGGCGGAGACCTTCCTGGTGATGGGCGTGATCTACTTCATCTCGATGTCGATCGGCGCGCTCGCGATTCGCATCCCGGCCCCGGGATGGAGCCCGCCGGGCTACGTCCCTCCTGCCAGGCCGAGCAAGATGGTGACGCACGCCAACGTGCATATCGACCAGGCCCTGAAGACGCCGCAGTTCTACCTGCTGTGGCTGATCCTGTTCCTCAACATCACGGCCGGCATCGGCGTGCTGGGCCAGGCCGCGGTGATGATCCAGGAGACCTTCAAGGGCACCATCACCGCCGCGGCCGCGGCGGGCTTTGTCGGCCTGCTCAGCATTGGCAACATGACCGGGCGCTTCCTGTGGAGCTCCGCCAGCGACTACTTCGGCCGCAAGCTCACCTACGCCATCTTCTTCGCCTTCGGCGCGGCGCTCTACATGGCGGTGCCGGCGGTGGGCGCATCCGGCAACGTGGCCCTGTTCGTGGCCTGCTACTTCCTGATCCTGACCATGTATGGCGGCGGTTTCAGCACCATTCCCGCCTACCTGGCGGACATGTTCGGCACCGCCTACGTCGGCGGCATCCATGGCCGCCTGCTGACCGCCTGGGCCGCCGCGGGCATCGCCGGGCCGGCGCTGGTCAACTACATCCGCGAGTACAAGCTCGCGCTCGGGGTGCCGAGGTCGGAAGTCTATGTCGATACCCTGCACATCATGGCGGGCCTGCTGGTGGTTGGCTTCGCGTGCAACCTGCTGATGCGGCCGGTGCATGCGCGGCATCATCTGCGCGAAGCTGCCGGCGCGGTTTGAGCGGCGTTCCATCATCCATCGCACGGAGATTCGCCATGCAAGACGATCGCACCTTCGGCAAGACGCTGCTGCTGTTTGCGTTCTGGGCCTACGTATTGATTCCGCTCGGCACCGGCATATGGTCCACCCTGGGCAAGGCGCTGGCGCTGTTCAGTTGAGCGCATTTGCCATTGCCGATTGGGTACTCCCCCTCCCTCTGGGAGAGGGTTGGGGAGAGGGCAAGCGCTGCCACGAAGTGAATGCCCTCGCTATCGCCAGCGCCGGCCCTCTCCCCCGCCCCTCTCCCGCAAGCGGGAGAGGGGAGCAAACAATCGGGGCGTCGAGAGGCATCAGGGACAGCCTGAACAACTGAGCTTGCCCACATCCGCAAAAACTGTATCCCTGCCAGCCCCGCCGTATTCCCTACCCTTGTCCGTAGTGTCGCGCGACATGCCGTCGTGCCGGCGGCAACCCCACGGAGATCACAACGATGCACGGACTCACAGCGCTGGACCTCGCCCGGATCCAGTTCGGATTCACGGTTTCCTTTCATATCCTGTTTCCCGCCATCACCATCGGGCTGGCGTGTTTCCTGGCCTTCCTGGAAGGGCGCTGGCTCTACACCAAAGACCCGGCGTACCGCACCCTGTACCAGTTCTGGATCAAGATCTTCGCGCTGAACTTCGGCATGGGGGTCGTTTCCGGCCTGGTCATGGCCTATGAGTTCGGCACCAACTGGTCCGGCTTCTCGCAGTTCGCCGGCAGCATCACCGGCCCGCTGCTGACCTACGAAGTGCTGACGGCGTTCTTCCTGGAAGCCGGCTTCCTCGGCGTGATGCTGTTTGGCTGGAACCGCGTCGGGCCGGGGCTGCACTTCTTCGCGACGGTGATGGTGGCGCTGGGCACGCTGATCTCGTCGACCTGGATCCTGGCCTCCAACAGCTGGATGCATACGCCGGCCGGCTACGTCGTCGTCGCCGGCAAGGTGGTGCCGACCGACTGGCTCGAGGTGATCTTCAATCCGTCGTTCCCCTATCGCCTGGCACACATGGTCATCGCGGCGCTGCTGTCCACGGCGCTGTTCGTCGCGGCGGCGTCGGCCTGGCAGCTGTTGCATGGCCGCGCCGTGCCCGCCGCGCGCAAGATGCTGTCGATGGCGCTGTGGATGGTGCTGGTGGCCGCGCCGCTGCAAGCGGTGGTAGGCGACGCGCATGGGCTCAACACGCTGGCGCACCAGCCCGCCAAGATCGCGGCGATGGAAGGCCACTGGAATACCGCCCCCAGCGGCGACAAAGGCGGCTTCCCGCTGATCGTCTTTGGCATTCCCGACATGGAACGCGAGGAAACCCGCTACGCCATCGAGATCCCGCGCCTGGGCAGCCTGATCCTGACGCACAGCCTGGACGGCCAGATTCGCGGGCTCAAGGACTTCCCGAAGGAGGACCGTCCCAACGCCACCGTGGTGTTCTTCACCTTCCGCGCCATGGTGGGCCTGGGCGTGGCGATGATCCTGTTCGGCCTGCTCGGCTGGATCCTGCGCCGCAACGGCGCCGTGTACCGCTCGCGGGCGTTCCTGCGGCTGGCGGTGGCGATGGGGCCCGCCGGCCTGATCGCGCTGCTGGCCGGCTGGATGACCACCGAGATCGGTCGCCAGCCGTGGGTGGTCTATGGACTGATGCGCACCCACGATGCCGTCTCCGCGCATCAGGCGGGCCCGGTGGCGCTGTCGCTGGCGCTGTTCGTGGTGGTCTATTTCGTCTGCTTTGGCGTGGGCATCCGCTACATGCTGAAGCTGGCCAGCGCCGGCCCCGCGCCTGACGCGCATTCGCACGACGCGCCGTCCTACGGTCCTGGCAGCGTCGTTCCCGCCGCCATGGCCGCGGCTTCCACACCCAACGCGATGGCCCCGCACGGCCGCCGCGAGTCTTGAACAGGTGATCGACATGGGTATCAACCTTCCCGTTATCTGGGCCGCCCTGATCTTCTTCGGCGTGATGATGTACGTCATCATGGACGGATTCGACCTCGGCATCGGCATCCTCTTTCCCTTCGTCGGCGACCGCCATGACCGCGACGTGATGATGAATACCGTCGCGCCGGTGTGGGACGGCAATGAAACCTGGCTGGTGCTGGGCGGCGCCGCGCTGCTGGGCGCCTTCCCGCTGGCGTATTCGGTGCTGCTCAGCGCCTTCTACCTGCCGCTGGTGTTCATGCTGCTGGGGCTCATTTTCCGCGGCGTCGCGTTCGAATTCCGCTTCAAGGCCAGCGACCGCAGCCGCCCGTACTGGGACGCCGCATTCACCTGGGGCTCGGTGGTCGCCGCCTTCTTCCAGGGCGTGACGCTGGGGGCCTATATCGACGGCATCGCCATGGACGGCGCCACCTTCAGCGGCGGCGCGCTCGACTGGCTGGCGCCGTTCCCGCTGTTCTGCGGCGTCGGCGTGGTGATCACGTACGCATTCCTCGGTGTCACCTGGCTCATCATGAAGACCGAGGGCCGGCTGCAGTGGACCATGCTGCGCGTGACCAACGTACTGACCGGCGTGATGCTGGCGATGGTGGGTGCGGTCAGCATCTGGACGCCGCTGACCCACCCGGAGATCGCGCAGCGCTGGTTTGCGCTGCCCAACCTGGTGTTCTTCCTGCCGGTGCCGCTGCTGGTGCTGGGTTCGGCCTGGGGCATCTACCGGTCGCTGCGCCGGCAGCCCAATGTGTCGCCGTTCCTGTATGCGCTGCTGATGGTCTTCATGGGCTATACCGGGCTGGCCATCAGCATCTGGCCCAACATCATCCCGCCGTCGGTCTCGATCTTCGACGCCTCGTCGCCGCCGCAAAGCCAGGGCTTCGCGCTGGTCGGCACGCTCTTCATCGTGCCGATCATCCTGGCCTACACCTCGTGGTCGTACTACGTGTTCCGCGGCAAGGTCCGCCGCGGCGAGGGGTACCACTGATGGCCAGGACTGCGCACAAGAAGGCGAGCGCACCGCTGGCGGCCCGCCTCGGCTGGCTGCTGGCGCTGTGGCTGGCCGGAGTCGGCACGGTGTTCGCCTGCGCCAGCCTGATGAAGCTGCTGATGCGCGCCGCGGGCCTCGCGCACTGACGCCCATGTCCGCTTCCCGCCCGCTCTCTCCCGCCACGCCACGGCCACGCCCTGCCGGGATGGCCGGCGCGCTCGGCGCGGCGTGGGCGGGCGCCCCCGACCTTGCGCCGTGGCTGCACTCGCTCAAGGTGTTCGGCGCGGCGATGCTGGCGCTCGGCACGGCGCTGGCGCTGGGCCTGCCGCGGCCCTACTGGGCCATGGCGACGGTCTACCTGGTATCCAGCCCGCTCGCCGGGGCGACGCATGCCAAGGGCGCCTACCGCGTCATCGGCACGCTGCTGGGGGCCATCGGCGCGGTGGCGCTGGTGCCCTGGCTGGTCGACCAGCCCATGCTGCTGATGGCGGCGATCGCCTGCTGGACCGGCACCCTGCTCTACCTGTCCTTGCTGGAGCCGGCACCGCGCAACTACATCTGCCTGCTGGCCGCCTATACGCTGCCGATCGTGGCGCTGCCGACCGTGACCCACCCCGGCACGGTGTTCGACATCGCGCTGACGCGCATCGAGGAGATCGTGATCGGCATCGTCTGCGCCAGCGTGGTCAGCGCGGTGGTGTTCCCGTCGCGCACCGCGCCGGCGCTGGCCGCACGCGCGGCAGCATGGATGGACCACGCCTCGCGCTGGACCACCGACATGCTGGCCGGCGGCGCCAGCGCGGGGCAACGCCACGACAGCTTCAGCACGCTCGCCGCCGATATCCTCGCGCTGGAAACCCAGATGGCGCAGCTCGCCTATGAATCCGGCAACGCGCACACGCTGCGGCGCGCACGCGCGCTGCACCAGCGCATGACCGCGCTGCTGCCGCTGGTGCTGGCACTGGCCGACACCGCGGACGCGCTGCGCCGGCATCGGGCCGGCATGCCTGAGCACGTCGCGCAGCGCCTGCGCGCCACGCTGGCCTGGATCGCCGGTGCGGCCGGCTCGTCGCGCCCGCCGCCGTCGTGGTACCCGGCGGGCCGGGCACCGGCCGCGCCCGCCGACTGGCACGCGCGGCTGGTTGCGGCGGCCTGCGTCTACCTCGATGAACTGGGCGACCTCTGGCAGGACTGCCGCCTGCTGCAGGCCAGCCTGCGCCAGGGCGGCAGCGACCCCGCGGCGCTGCGTTACCGCGTGGAGCCGGCCGGCCAGGCGCGGCACCATGACCACGCGCAGCTATTGTTCCGCGCCGCCACGGCGGGCTCGGCGACGCTGGTGGCCGGCCTGCTGTGGATGGCATCCGGCTGGGTCGACGGCGCCGTGCCGGTCGGCCTGGCGGCGCTGGCCAGCTGCTTCATCGCCTGCACGCCCGAGCCGCGGCTGGTGGCCGGCCGCGTGATCGCGTGGAGCGTGGCCTGCGCGCTGCTGTCCTGGTACTACCAGTTCGTGGTGCTGCAGCTGGCCCATGACTTCGGCTCGCTCGCCGCGCTGCTGTTCGGGCCTTACCTGGTGATCGGCGCGATGACCACGCAGCCGCGCTTCGCGTTGTTCGGCGTGCTGCTGGCCGTGACCGCGGCGTCGTTCCCAGGGCCGCAGAACCTGGGGACGGCGAGTTTTGCCGGCATTTTCAATGGCAGCCTGGCGAGCCTGGCGGCACTGGTATTCGCCGCGCTGTGGGCGGTGCTGATGCAGCCGTTCGGCCAGCAGCTGGTGGCATACCGGCTGGCGCGCGCCAACTGGAACGAGATCGCGCTGGCCGCCCATCCGCGCGCGCCGGTCAACAGCGCGCGGCTGCGCGGCCGCCTGCTGGACCGCCTGCTGCGCCAGTGGCCGCCGCTGACGCGCCGCAACCATGCCAGCCATGAACAGGCGGCCAATGCGCTGGCCGACTTCCTGGTCGAAGTTGCCGTGCTGGCGCTGCGGCGCGCCACGGACCGTGCAGTTGCCCGCGTGCTTGCCGGGGTCGCACGGCACTACCGCCGCTGCGCGCGTGCCGGCCATGCCATCCCGCCGGCGCCGGCGCTGGCTGCGCAGATCGACGCGGCATTCGCGGCGCTGGCCACCCCCGCACATGGCAGCCCGCGTGCCGCCCTGGCGGCGCTGGCCACGCTGCGCCTTGCCCTCTATCCCCATGACCAGGACGGACGCCATGCACGCCACTGAATTCGACCTGTATGGCGTGTTCGTGCCCGCCACCGTGGTGTGGATGCTGGTCGCGTTCGCGGTCACCGCCGCACTGCGTGCCGCGCTGGTCCGGGTCGGCTTCTACCGCATCGTATGGCACCGGTCCTTGTTCAACCTCTCGCTGTACATCCTCGTATTGGGCGCCATCGTCGCGCTCGTCTGGCAGGCCCCATCATGATTCGAAAGCTCTCGCTGCTCGTCCCGGTTGCGGTGACCCTGGCCGCGGTGGCCGCCGCGGCGCTGACCGCCTGGCACCTGTGGCAGTACTACACCGCGGCGCCATGGACTCGCGACGGCCACGTGCGCGCCGCGGTGATCCAGGTCGCGCCCGATGTCTCGGGTCCGGTCACGGCCGTGCTGATCGGCGACAACGCACGGGTGCAACGCGGCCAGGTGCTCTTCGAGGTGGATCCGGAGCGCTTCCGCCTGCGCCTGAAGCAGGCGCAGGCCGAGGCCGCGTCGGCACGCGCGGCACTGGCGCTGACGCGGCGGCTCCCCAATGCGGACGCCGCCGCTGCCGTATCTGCCGCACAGGCGCGCCTCGACCAGGCCCAGGCCGCCGTCGACGTCGCCGCGCTGGACCTGGCGCGCTGCCGCGTCACCAGCCCGGTCGACGGCCAGGTCAGCGACCGCCTGCCGCGCGCCGGCGACTTCGCCACCCGCGGCAAGCCGGCCCTGTCGGTGGTGGCAAGCGGCTCGCAATACGTCGAGGGCTATTTCGAGGAGACCAAGCTGCCCGCTATCCGGATCGGCAGCGCCGCCGAAGTGCATGTCATGGGCCAGCCAGCGCCCCTGCACGGACATGTGCAGAGCATCGCGCCCGGCATCGAGGACCAGGACCGTGCGCTCGGACCGAACCTGCTGCCGAGCGTTAACCCGACTTTCAACTGGGTGCGGCTGGCGCAACGCATTCCGGTGCGCATCGCGCTCGATCCGGTCCCGGACGGGGTCCGGCTGATCGCCGGCCAGACCGCCACGGTGCGCATCCGCGAGCCGCATCCCTGACGCCGTCGCGCCCGGGCGCCAACTGTTCTGCTTGCGCGCCAGCCGCTTTGTACGCCTGCGGCGCGGCCGCCGGCGCCTACGATGGACGGCATACGCCCACGGAGACTCCCCATGCAAGCAACGCCCATGCAAGCAGCGCCTGTGCAAGCCTTGCCGGCCACGTCCGGCCATCCCGCCGCCGCGCCCGGCCCCAGCACGCCAGCGCTGCTGGACCAGCTCGGGCGTCCGCTGCGCGACCTGCGCCTGTCGGTGATCGATCAGTGCAATTTCCGCTGCACCTACTGCATGCCCAAGTCACGCTTCGGGCGCGACTATCCCTTCCTCACGCCAGCGCAACGCCTCTCCGACGACGAACTGCTGCGCATTGTGCGCGCCTTTGTCGGCCTGGGGGTCGAGAAGGTGCGCCTGACCGGTGGCGAGCCGCTGCTGCGCAAGGGCATCGAGACCCTGGTCGAACGGATTGCCGCGATGCGCACGCGGGAGGGCAAGCCGGTGGCCGTGGCGATGACCACCAACGGCAGCCTGCTGGCGCGCAAGGCCCGCGCCCTGCGCGACGCCGGGCTGGGCCGGGTCACGGTCAGTCTCGACAGCCTGGACGACGGCATCTTCCGCGCCATGAACGATGTGGACGTTCCGGTCGGCCGCGTGCTGGAGGGTATCGAGGCGGCCCGCGCCGCCGGCCTGGCCCCGGTCAAGGTCAACTGCGTGGTCGAGCGCGGCACCAATGACGGCCAGGTGCTGCCGCTGGTCGAACACTTCCGCGGCAGCGGCGTCACGCTGCGCTTTATCGAGTATATGGACGTGGAAGGCCCCAGCGGCTGGTCGCAAGCGCGCGTGGTGCCGTCGGAGGAATTGCGCGGCAGGATCGAGCGCGCGCATGCGCTGCTGCCGCTCGCCCGGCGCGCCGGCGAGACCGCCAGCAATTTCCTGCTGGCCGACGGCAGCCTGAAGCTAGGCTTTATCTCCAGCGTATCGCAGCCGTTCTGCGGCGACTGCACCCGCGCCCGCGTGTCGGTCGATGGCCGGCTGCACCTGTGCCTGTTTGCCACCCGTTCGGTCGACCTGCGCCAGCACCTGGACGCCGCGCGCCCGCAGCAAGACCTGGCGCTGGCGATCCGGCAGGCATGGCAGGCCCGCGGCGACCGCTACTCGGAACTGCGCGCGCAACAGCTTGCCAGCGGCAAGCGGCAATATCCCACGGTACGCATGTCGCTGGTCGGGGGCTGAGCCGCGGCCCGGCGCCGGCACGCTGTCAGGCTTGCGGGAAAACCTGTGCGGCGAGCTCCGCGCCGGCCGGGGTCAGGCTCGCATGGCCGCGCCCTGCCTCGTCGATCGACATGTCGGCCAGTCCGGCCGCCTGCAGCTGCGTCAGCACGCGCCGCAGCACGCTCATCGGCAGGCCGGAACGCTTGGCGATCCGGGCCAGCGACCACGGGCCCCCGCCGTCGCGGCCAGCCTGGCACAGCACCTGGAGCACCGCGACGATGGCGGGATCGATATCGGCGTCTTGCATGCTAGCGTTCATCCTCACTTTGCTCGCGGCTGCGCGCCAGCAGATGCTGCGCGATCTTGCCCAGCGTCTGCACCGCCGACTCGATGCCGGGCGACCATTCCCCGCTGTAGTTCAGCCGGATGCAGTGCCGGTAGGTCGCGCCCGGCGCGAACATATGCCCCGGCGCCACGGTAATGCGGTGCTCCAGCGCGGCGTGGTACATCTCCATCGCGTCGATGCCCGCGGGCAGCTGTACCCACAGCACGTAGCCCCCCGCCGGTTGCGAGGTCGTGGTGCCGTCCGGAAAGAACCGCCGCACCGTGGCCGCCATGATGCTGGCCTGCTGCGCATAAGCCTTGCGCACGCGCCGCAGATGGAAGTCGTAGCCATCGTTCTTCAGGAACTCGGCGATCGCCAGCTGCGGGATCGCCGGCGTGGTCAGCGTATTGAGGAACTTGAGCCGTTCCACGGCCTCGCGGTAGCGCCCCGGCAGCGCCCAGCCGATGCGGTAGGCATTGGTCAGCGTCTTGGAAAACGAGGAACAATGCAGCACGATGCCGGCCTCGTCATAGGCCTTCAATGAACTGGGATGGGCCTCGCCGTAATACAGCTCGCCGTAGACGTCGTTCTCGATGACCGGTATGTCCTTTGCGGTCAGCATCGCCACCAGCGCACGCTTCCTCTCGTCCGGCATCTGGAAACCCAGCGGGTTCTGGAAGTTGGGCATCACCATGCAGGCGGCGACGCCCTTTTCATCGATCAGCCGCGCCAGCGCTTCGATGTCGATGCCCTCGGCGGGATCGGTCGCGACCTCGATGGCGCGCATGCCCAGCCGTTCGATGGCGTGCAGCATGGCGTAGTAGGTCGGGGACTCCACCGCGATGGTATCGCCCGGTTTGGCCACCGCCTGCAGGCACAGGTTGATCGCCTCGGTCGCCCCAATGGTGACGATGACCTCGTTCGGGTCGATGGCGTAGCCGTTTTCGAGATAGCGGCGCGAGATCTGCCGGATCAGCTCGGGGCTGCCGGGCGGCAGGTCGTCCAGCATGGTCCACTTGGCATAGCGGCGCGCGATATTGTTGGCGTACTGGTTGATGCGCTGCCACGGGAACAGCGCGGGATCCGGATAGGGCGAACCCAGCGGCACGGCCTCGTCCGAGCGGATCGAGCGCAGCGTCGACAGCACCAGCGCGCTGACGTCCACCGCCGAAGGCCTGGCGCTCGGCCGCGACGGGCGCAGCGCGGCCACCGGCTCGCCCGCCCGCGCGCGCACGAAGTAGCCGGACTGCGGCCGGCTTTCGATGATGCCGCGGCTTTCCAGCAGCACATAGGCGCGGATCACGGTGGTAATGCTCATGCGGTGGTGCTGGCTGGTCTGACGCACCGAGGGAATCCGCTCGCCGGGCAGCAGCACGCCCTGTTGCACCAGGGCCTCGATATCCGCAGCCAGCTTTTCATAGAGTTTCACGCCGCGCTCCCCCTTGCTTGCCGTGCCCAGCGGCCCCCGCCCGTTGCCGGCGCGGCCCGCGCGCCGCAGCCCTCAGCTGAGCCAACGGTGGAGATCATAGTACGGCAGCGGCACGTTTTGCAGGGATCCGGCGCATTGGGGTTCCACCCGCACGAAGCCGCAGGCCTGGCCGAGCGCGGACACGGACGCCGCGCCCTGCTGTGCATTGACCTGCACGAAGCTGTCGCGTCCCCCGACATTGCCGATCTCGCCCACGCGCCAGAACGCGTCGCCGCGGTGCGGACGCGTGCCCGCGAGCGCCGCCCGCACCCGGCCGACCGGCGGAAACAGCTCGGCGCGCCCTTGCAGGCGCCGCAGCAAGGGCGTCACCAGCAGCGCGAAGGTGGCATAGGCCGCGGCGGGATTGCCCGGCAGGCACACCACGGGCTTGCCGCGCAGGCGCCCCACCGTGACCGGCTTGCCGGGCTTCATGTTGACGCCGCGGCAAAGCAGCTCGCCACCGGCGGAAGCCAGCGCCGCCGCCACCAGGTCGCGCTGCCCGACCGAGGCTCCGCCGGTGACCAGCACCAGGTCGGCGGCGCCGGCCAGCTCGCGCAGCATGTCGTGCAGCGCGCGCTCGTCGTCGCGCACATGGCGGTGGCAGCTGACCACCGCGCCCATCGCCTGCACCATTGATTCCAGCATGGGACCGTTGACGTCATGCACCTGGTACACATCGCGCGGCTCGTCGTGCACGGCGACCTCGTCGCCGGAGGTCAGGATCGCCACCTCGACCAGACGGCAGACTTCAACCTCGGCCATGCCTTGCGATGCCAGCGCGGCAATATGGCCGGCATGCAGCAGGGTGCCGGCCGATAGCAGCAGGTCGCCCCGGCGCGCATCCTCGCCCTGGCGGCGGATATGCTGGCCGGGCAGCGGCGCCCGCGCGCAAACCATACCCTGGTAAGTCTCGTCGGCATCCTCCAGCGCGACCACGGCATCGGCGCCGGGCGGGATCACGCCGCCCGTGTAGATGCGGATGGCATGGCCGGGCAGCAGCGGCTGCGGCTGCGTGCCGGCATAGACCACCTGCTGCAACGGCAGGCAGGCATCGGCTCGGCAGTCCGCGCAGCGCACCGCATAGCCATCCATGGCGCTGCGGTCGGCCGCCGGCGTATCGATCACCGCGGCCACGTCGCGGGCCAGCACGCGGCCGGTCAGCAGGCCCAGCCACACGGTCTCGGTCTCGCGCACCGGCTGCGCGCACATCGCGAAGACGGCCTGGGCCTCGTCGAAGTTCAGCATGCCGCGTCTCCGCACGCGCCTTCGATTGACGCGCTGGTGTAGTCGACATAACCGTCCTGCCGGCAGAAGCTGAGCAGGCGCACACCGGCCTGCTCGGCGATGCGGATGGCGAGCGCGGTCGGCGCCGAGATCGTCGCCAGCATCTGGATGTTCATGCGCGCGACCTTGCGCACCAGTTCATAGCTGGCGCGGCTGGACAGCAGCACGAAACCGTCCGCCATGTCCACGCGCTGCATCGCCAGGTGGCCGATCAGCTTGTCCAGGCCATTGTGGCGGCCGACGTCCTCGAACACATGGAGGATCTCGCCGCCGGCATCGCACCAGGCCGCGGCATGGACGCCGCCGGTGGCCTGCATCAGCCGCTGGTGCGACGGCAGCGCGGCGACGGCGCGCTCGATCATGGCGCGCGACGGCGCGATCCGGGCGGCCGGCTCCGGCATGCGCGCCGGCTCCAGGTCCAGCAGCGCGATGCTTTCGATGCCGCACACGCCGCAGCCGGTGCGCCCGGCCAGCGCGCGCCGGCGCGCGCGCATGGTGGCGAAGGCGTGTTCGCTGATCTCCATCTGCACTTCGGCGGCGTGCGCATGCATGCGCACCTCGAGATCGTGGATTTCCGCGTTGCGCGCAACGATGCCCTCGGTCAGCGAGAAGCCGACCGCGAAGGCCTCGAGGTCCAGCGGCGTGCACATCATCACGGCGTGCGAGATGCCGTTGTACACCAGCGCCACCGGCAGCTCCTCGGCGACATTGTCGGTGGCCCGCTGCGCCGTGCTGCGCTTGTGCCGCACGATGCCGCGCGCTTCAAAGCCGGTGTGTTCGAGCAGTTGGGTGGATTCCATGTGGGGTCTCTTGAAGAAGATCGATGCAGTGCTTTTGCGCGCGGCCGGTTTCTCCCCTCGCCCGCTTGCGGGAGAGGGGCCGGGGGGAGAGGGCAGGCACTGGCATACCGACGCGCTGTACTTCGTCGACGCTCCGGCCCTCTCCCCCACCCCTCTCCCGCGCAGCGGGAGAGGGGAGCGTTCACCAGGGGCGTCGGCCGCTAGACAAGTGATCTTGCGCGGCCGTCGGATCAGCCCATCGCGGTTTGCTGGTGCCGTGACGGCGTCAGCAGCACCGGCACCGACTTCGACGTCGGCGTGCCGCAGCCATCGCCGGTGCTCTCCAGCGGCACCAGCGGATTGGTCTCGGGATAGTAGGCGCCCAGGCAGCCCTGCGGGATGTCGTAGTCGACCAGCACGAAGTCCTCGACATGGCGCTGCACGCCGTCGTCCCAGACGCTGGTGATATCGACGTGCTGCCCCGCCTCCAGGCCGAGCCGCTCACGGTCCGCGGGGTTGATGAAGACCACCCGGCGCAGGCCGAACACCCCGCGATAGCGGTCGTCCAGCCCATAGATCGTGGTGTTGTACTGGTCGTGCGAGCGCGTGGTCATCATCACCATCAGCCGGTCGCCATACTGCTGGCGCGCACGGCTGATGGGGGTGTCCTTGTCGATGCGGTTGACCAGGAACTGCGCCTTGCCCGATGGCGTATGCCAGACCCGGTGGCACGCCGGCGGCGTCAGGTGGAAGCCGCCCGGCACCGCCACGCGCTCGTTATAGCTGTCGAAGCCGTCGATCACCTGCTCGATGGCATCGCGGATACGGGCGTAGTCCTGTGCATACCAGAGCCAGTCGATCTGCTCCGAGCCCAGGGTGGCCGCCGCCATGCGCGCGACGATGGCGATCTCCGACAACAGGTGCGGCGATGCCGGCGCGTTCATGCCGAAGGAGATATGGACCATGCAGACCGAGTCCTCGACCGTGACGCCCTGCGCCACGCCGTCCTGCTGGTCGATCTCGGTGCGGCCCAGCGTCGGCAGGATCAGGGCTTCCTTGCCATGCACGAGGTGGCTGCGGTTGAGCTTGGTGGCAATGTGCACGGTCAGGTCGCACTGGCGCAGCGCCGCGTAGGTGCGCGGCGTATCCGGCGTGGCGGTGGAGAAGTTGCCGCCCAGCCCGACAAAGACCTTGACCTTGCCCGCCAGCATCGCCGAGATGGTGTGCACCACGTCATAGCCGTGCTGGCGCGGCGGCTCGAAGCCGAAGGCGGCCTGCAGGCGATCGAGGAATTCCGGCTCGGGCTTCTCCTCGATTCCCACCGTGCGGTCGCCCTGCACGTTGGAATGCCCGCGCACCGGCAGCAGCCCGGCACCCGGTCGGCCGATATTGCCGCGCATCATCATCAGGTTGGACAGGATCTGCACCGTCGGCACCGAATGCTTGTGTTGCGTCAGCCCCATGCCCCAGCAGGCGATCACGCGCTTTCCGCGGGCATAGACCTGGGTCAAGGCGTCGATATCTTCCTGCGGCACGCCCGACTCGGCAATGATGTCGGCCCAGCTTTCGGCACGCAGGTCATCGACAAAATCGCTGAAGCCGACGGTGTGCTCGCGCACGAAGTCCACGTCGATCAGGCGCTCGCGACCGTGGCGGACGGCCTCGTCGTCCAGTTCGACCAGGCGCTTGGCCATGCCCTTGATCAGCGCAAAGTCTCCGCCCAGGCGGGGTTGCACGAACATCGACGCGATCCTGGTGCTGGACCCGGTCAGCATCTCCACCGGATGCTGCGGGCTGGTGAAGCGCTCCACGCCGCGCTCGCGCAGCGGATTGATCGACACGATGGTGGCGCCGCGCCGCGCGCATTCGCGCAGTTCGCCCAGCATGCGCGGATGGTTGGTGGCCGCGTTGTGGCCGAACAGCAGGATGGTGTCGGCGTGCTCGAAGTCATCCAGCACCACGGTGGCCTTGCCCACGCCGATGGTCTGCGGCAGGCCGCGGCTGGTGGCCTCGTGGCACATGTTGGAGCAGTCGGGGAAGTTGTTGGTGCCATAGGCGCGCACGAACAGCTGGTACAGGAACGCGGCCTCGTTGCTGGCGCGGCCCGAGGTATAGAACGCGGCCTGGTTCGGATCCGGCAATGCGCGCAGGTGGCGCGCGACCATCGCAAAGGCCTCGTCCCAGGCGATCGGCCGGTACTTGTCGGTCTGCGCATCGTACGCCATCGGGTGCGTCAGGCGCCCGTGCTGCTCCAGCTCGTAGTCCGTCTGCGTCATCAGCGACGTCACCGTGTGCTGCGCGAGAAACTCAGGCGTCACACGCATGCTGGTCGACTCGGCCGCTACTGCCTTGACCCCGTTCTCGCAGAACTCGAAGGTCGAGGCATGCTGGCGGTCCGGCCAGGCACAGCCGGGGCAGTCGAAACCATCGGCCTGGTTCTGCTTGAACAGCATCTTGTAGTTGCCGCCGGCCACCTTCTCCTTGATCAGGTTGATGGCAACGTACTTCAGCGCACCCCATCCGGCGGCGGGATGGGTATAGGGGGCGATGTGGCCTGTTTCAGGCTTGGGGGTGCTCATTGGCGTGGTGTCCTGTAACGGGGGACGCGGTCCGGTCCGTCCTGCATTGCGGGGCGAGGACGGCCGGTTCGTTGCGGTGACACCAGAGTAGATTTCCGGCGGGGTGGCCGGTGTGTACAAATTGGCGGGCAGGCAGGGAGTACAGTGTTGCGTTGCGGGATCGGGACCAACAGATCGAAAGCGGACGGGGCGCTCTACATTACCTCCACCGCAAGAAGGAAGCCCTCTTGTCTCCATAATAGGATGGCCGGTGTCTGGCACTGCCACGACGGGCGCCCTGCCTGACTCCGCTGCCGAGTGCAGCAAGGTTCGCGCCCATCAGCAATTGGTATCGCAGGACCATGCCCCAAGGTGTACAACCATGATCAAAGACCATGCGCTGGCGCACAAGGACTTCTCATGGACAAGCAACGACTGGAAGCATTCAGTGACGGCGTGATTGCAGTCATCATCACGATCATGGTTCTGGAAATGAAGACCCCGCACGGCGTCGATCTCGATGCGTTAGCGCCTGTGCTGCCGGTGTTCCTGAGCTACGTATTGAGCTACGTCTACGTCGGCATCTATTGGAATAATCATCACCATTTGTTCCGCCTCGTCGAGGACGTCAACGGACCGATCCTCTGGGCCAACCTTCACTTGCTTTTCTGGCTTTCGCTGGTCCCGTTTGTGACCGGATGGACTGCCGAGAACCATCTTTCGCCATGGCCGACGGCGCTGTATGGGGTGGTTTTGATGATGGCCGGGATTGCCTACTACATCCTGACGCATGTGTTGATCCGGCATCATGGGGAAGACTCGCCATTGTCCGCGGCGATCGGGCGCGATTTCAAGGGGAAGCTCTCGGTCGTCCTGTATGCCGCGGCCATTGTGCTTTCGTTGGCCATCCCGTGGGGCGGGGTTGCCATTTATGTCCTGGTCGCAATCATGTGGATCATTCCGGATCCGCGCGTGGAGAAGCGCATCGATCACTGACAAGCCCCACCCCGGAACTCTTCTTGCGAGTCGGGCGCTGCGGGCGAACGAAATGCGGGATCGCCCGGCGGCACAGCCGGCGAACCGGTGCATGACCACGGGCCGCGGCACCGGCCTCGCCCTTGGCCATCATTCCATCTTGAGTCCCACTGTCCGGGTCATGGACTGGTAGGTCGGCCAGGTGCGCCCGATGAACCGTTGCAGCGCTTCGCCGGTCAACGGCGTGTCCTGGCTGCCAAGCTGCTCGCGCACATTCCTGACGGCCTCCGACTCCGTGACCGACTGCCGTACCAACGCCGCCAGGCTGGCGACGATGTCGGCAGGCAGCCCGGCGGGTCCCAACAGCATGTTGCATTCCGCCAGATTGCTGAAAACCGGGTCGGAGATGCCTTCATCGGCCCAGGTCGGTACCCCGGGCAGCTTGGCAGAGCGCGGCCCGGAAATCACCAGCAGCGGCTTGAGCCCGCCGGACGCCAACCCACCTGACATGCCGAGCAGCGAACCGGCGCCGATATCAATATGCCCGGCAAGGAGGTCGCCGATCATCGCCCCCGTGCCCTTGTAGTTGATGATGTCGAGCTGGGCCCCGGTCAGCTTCTTCAGCTGGGCCACCATCAGTTGCCAGCCCGAGCCGATGCCGTAGTTGCCGACGCTGACCGGCCGCTTCTGCGCCAGCGCGATCAGTTCCTTGAAGGTGCTGGCGGGCAGCCCCTTGGTCGCCACCATCACGCCGACGCCGGTACTGATCGACGCGACCGGAGTGAGGTCGCGCGACGGGTCGATGGGCGGCTTCTTCAGCAGCACCGGCGCCTGCGCCAGCTGGCTGTGCAACGTACAGAGCAGCGTGTATCCGTCGGGCTTGGCACGGGCCACGGCCTCGGCGGCGATCATGCCGATGCCGCCTGGCTTGTTTTCAACCACTACCGGCACCTTGAGCCTGGCGGAGAAGAACTCGGCGAACGCGCGCGCAGTGCTGTCGTTGGACGAGCCCGGCGCCTGCGCCGCGATGATGCGGATGGGACGCGAGGGCCAGTCGTTGGCAAGCGCGTGGCGTGGCATCAGCCAGGGCAGCACAGCCGCCCCCGCCGCGGCGCCGAGCAGTTGGCGCCGGCGCAGGTTGACGGTATCCGCGGCCAAGTCGTTGCCCGGACCAGGTATGGAATGCATGGGTCTTCTCCCGAATGCTTCAAGCCCGCGCCCGCGATGGCCGCGGGCACTCTGGCCGCGGCAAGGCGCCACGGCCGGCACGGATGGCATGCCGCTACATGCCGATCAGGTCGGCGCGCTGCACCAGGTTCCTGACGATGCGGACCGAGGCGATGTCGATCATCTTGCCCTCGTACTGGACCGCGCCCAGGCCTTGCGACAGCGCTTCGTCATAAGCGCGGATCATGTCGCGGGCACGCGCCACGTCGGCAGCGGCCGGCGAAAAGACATCCTGTGCCAGTTCGACCTGCGACGGATGGATGGCCCACTTGCCGACCATGCCGAGAATCATGGCGCGGCGCGCTTCCTCGCGGAACGCGTCGGGGCTGCGGAAGTCGGCGAACGGGCCATCGACGGCATCGAGCCGGTGGGCGCGCGCGGCAATCGTCAGCCGCTGGCGCTGGTAGTGCCAGATGTCGCCCGGATAGCCGCCGCTGCCGCCGCTGCCGCCGCTGCCGCCAATGTCGCGCATCGACACGCCCTGGCTGGCCGAGTAGTCGCCCATGCCGAAGATCAGGCATTCCAGCCGCGGCGTCGACGCCGCGATGGCTTCGACGTTCATCATTGCCTCGACCTCCTCGATCAGCACGTCGATGCCGATACGGTGGCGCAGGCCGAGCTTCTTCTCCATCATCGACAGCAGCTTGTCGACGAACTGCACATCCGCCGCCGACATGGCCTTCGGCAGCATGATGACATCGAGGTTGCGGCCGGCGCCTTCGACCACTTCGATGATGTCCTCGTAGGCGTACTCGGTGGTCAGGTCGTTGATGCGCACGCAGCGCGTGGTGCGGCCCCAGTCGAGCCCGTTGAGCGCATCGACGATCTTGCGCCGGGCCGGGCGCTTTTCGCTGGGCGCGACGGCGTCTTCCAGGTCGAGGAAGACGAAGTCCACGCCCATGCCCGCGGCCTTGGCCATCATCTTCTCGCTCGAGCCTGGCACCGACAGCTGGCAGCGGCGTAGCCGCTTGATTTTCTCCTGCATGATGTTGTCTCCTGCTTGTTGTACTAGTGTTGTCTGTCAGTCATGGCGGCGTGCCCCTACTGCACCACGCCCTGCGCGCGCAGCACCGCGATCTCGCCGGCATCGAAGCCGAGGTCGGCCAGGGTGCAGTCGGTATGCTCGCCGGTCATGGGCGCCCGATGCCGTACGCCTCCGGGTGTGGCGCTCATGCGTACCGGACTGCCGGCAATCGTCAGCGCGCGCGCTGCGCCGGGCTGCTCGGCCTCGACCAGCATCCCGCGGATGCGGAAATGCGGATCGTCAAAGATGTCGGCGGCATCGAACACCGGCCCGAACGGCACCTCGCCGCCCAGCATCCCGGCAAGCGCGCGCTTGGTGTGGCGCACGGTCCAGTCGGCGACCGCCTGCTCCACCTCGGCGCGGTGGCGAACGCGCAGTTCGTTGGTGGCAAAGCGCGGATCGTCGGCCCATGGCGGATGGCCCATCCGTTCCACCAGCAGCCGCCAGAAGCGGTCGTTCGGCACACCCAGGCTGATATAGCCATCGCTGGCCGGGAACAGCCCGAACGGGCACAGCAGCGGATGGCCGTTGCCCTCGGGTCCCGGCGCCTGCGCCGAGGCGCTGTACTGGAACACCATGCGCTCGCACACGGCCAGCACGGCGTCGACCATGGCCACATCGACGAACTGGCCGCGACCGGTGCGCTGCGCATGCCAGCACGCCGCCGCAATGCCGTAGGCCAGGAACATGGCGGGCACGATATCGCCGACGCCCGGGCCGATCTTGGTCGGTGCGCCGCCGCGCTGCGGTCCGGTAATCCCCATGATGCCGCCCATGGCCTGCGCGACGGGATCGTACGCGGGCCAGCCGGCGTAGGCGCTCTCGCCGCTGCGCGGGTCGCCGAAACCGCGCAGCGCCGCGTACACCAGCTTCGGGTTCTCCTCTGCGAGCCGTTCATAGCCCAGCCCGAAGCGTTCCATCACGCCGGCGCGGTAGTTCTCGACCAGCACGTCGGCGCCGCGCACCAGCCGCAGCAAGGTCTCACGCCCGGCGGGCTGCTTCAGGTCCAGCACCAGCGATTCCTTGTTGCGGTTGATCGAGCCGAAGTAGCCGCCAAAGCCGCCTGACTCCATCCGCAATGCGCCGTCGAGATGCGGGCCGTTGCGCCGGGTCTGGTCGCCGCCGGGCGGCTCGATCTTGATCACGCGCGCGCCTTGGTCGGCGAGCATCATCGAGCAATAGGGGCCGGCCAGCATCTGGGTCAGGTCGAGCACCACCATGCCATCGAGGGCGCCCCTGGTGCGGCCATGCGCGCTCATCGCCCGCCCCAATGGCTCTTGCGCTTGACCAGCGCGGTACGCTCCGCCTGCACGCAGAGTTTGTCGTCCTGGTTTACGCCGTAGTGGCGGAAGCGGATGATGCCGGCATCCTCGCGGTCGGAGTCCTCCTTGCCCAGCACCTCGGTGAAGGCGTAGAGCGTGTCGCCGTGGAACACCGGATGCGACAGGCGGATCTTGTCCAGCGTCAGTTCTTGCAGGCATTGCTCGGCGGTGTCCTGCGCCGCAAGCCCGAGCACCATCGACAGGTTGATCCCGCCGAAGACCACGCGCTGCGCGAAGATGCCGCCGGCGGCACGCCGCATCGCGTCTTCGTTGAAGTGCCCTTCGGCCGTATTCATGACCATGTTGGTCAGCATGACGTTGTCCATCTCGGTCACCGTCTTGCCGCGCGCATGGCGGATCAGCATGCCGGGCTCGAAGTGCTCGAAGTACCCGTCGGAGCTGGTGAGTGCGCAGGGTTTCATGCGGCCTCCTTCGACTGCCGGACCTGCCCGCCGAAAGCGCGACCGGCGATCATGCCCTCGACCTCGGACTTGCCGAGCAGGCTGTTGGCGATGATGCGTTGCTGGATCTCTGAAGTGCCTTCGAAGATCTTGGTGAGGCGCGCGTCGCGCCAGTAGCGCTCGACCGGGAACAGCTTGGTATAGCCCGCGCCGCCGAAGATCTGCAGCGCCTGCGAGGTTACGCGCTCCGCCATCTCCGAGGCGAAGTACTTCACCATCGACGCCTCCTTGTCGCAGCGGCGCCCGCTGTCGATCTCATTGCAGACGAAATAGAGCAACTGGCGCGCGGCCTCGATCTCGGTGGCCATGGTGGCGATCTTGAAGCGGATCGCCTGGTACTCGGCAATCGGCATGCCGAACTGGCGGCGCTCCAGCGAATAAGCGACGGCGTCTTCCAGCGCGCCCTGCGCCAGCCCGATCGCACGCGCCGCGGTATGCGCGCGGGCGCCCTCCAGCCCCTTGGCCATCAGCAGGAAGGCCTTGCCCTCCGGGCCCATCAGGTTGCGCTTTGGCACGCGCACGCCGTCGAGCGCCAGCTCGAAGGTCTTCCAGCCGAAATACCCGATCTTGGGGATCGGCGAGCCGGTCATGCCGGGCGGAAAGCCGCCGCGCTGCTTCTCGATCATGAAGCACGAGATGCCTTCCCAGCGCTTGTCGGGCGAAGGCGGCGCGGAAGTCCGCGCGAACACGATCAGGTAGTCGGCGCCGTCGGCGAAGGTGCACCAGTACTTGTTGCCGGTCAGTACCCATTCATCCCCGTCCAGCTCCGCGCGGCACGAGATCGAGGCCAGGTCGGAACCGGTATCCGGCTCGGACAGCGCGCTGGCATTGAGGAATTCGCCGCGCACCACGCGCGGCAGGTATTCGCGCCGCATTTCCTCGGGCATCGACTTCATGATCCAGCCGCCCTGCGCACGCGCCACGATCGACGCCACCGACATCCAGCCGCGCGACAGCTGCTCGCAAATCAGGCAGTACTCGAAGATGCCGAGGCCCAGGCCGCCGTACTCCTCCGGGATGGTGATGCCGAAGTAGCCCATCTCGGCCATCTTGTCGCGCAGCGACATCGGGATCTCCGCATCCGGGCCGTCCAGCGCGTTGGCCACCGGCAGCACCTCTTTCATGGTGAATTCGCGCGCCGCATCGCGGATCATGCAACGCGCTTCCGTCATGTAACCCAGACCGTCTCCTGACATGCTTATCCCCTCGTCCTGACCAAATTGGTACGCTTGAACTCGATCACTGCATCGCCCTGCTGATTGGTGCCCCGCGTGTGCCACGTGACGATGCCGTAGCCGGGCCGGTTGCTCGCCAGCCTGCGCGACACCACCACGGAGCTGGCATAGAGCGTCTCGCCGGGGTAGACCGGCCGCAGATAGGCCAGCTCGTCGACCCCGAGAAAGGGACCACCGCCCTCGGACAGGTCCTCCACCGACAGGCCGAACACGGTGTTGAACACCAGCAGCGGATTGACCGGCACGCCGGGGTGCCCGTTGGCGCGCGCCACCGCCTCATTGGTGTATTGCGGGTTGTAGTGCAGCGTCAGCACCGAGAACATGGTGTTGTCCGCCGCGGTGACGGTACGGCCCCAGTGGTGGTCGAAGCGCCGGCCCGGCTCGAAGTCCTCGTAGCGGTTGCCGCGGGCGCGCAGCCTGGCCTCGGCTTTCAGGTGGGCAACTAGCGGATCGACGGGAATCTCGGGGGCGCACTCAATAGCGGGATCGATGGTTGTCATTGCATTGCCTCAAACAAGGGTTCGACGGAAGGAAGCCGGTCCAGCGTGTCGACCACCGACACCAGCTTCGCGAACTTGGCCGCGCCGATGCGCGGCACGACGATGGCCTGCGCCTTGTCGACCAGGCGGCGCCACTGCATGGCAAGGTCGTCGGCCGGCACCGCGACATTGGCCTCCGCGCGCAGCGTGCGGCCGTCGCGCGTCACGATCTCGACCGTGGCGGCGTTGCGGTCGGGACCCGGCACGACCTGCAACCCGATCCGCTGCCGCGCCCTGACATAGCGCGGCGCGAGCGCGGTCTCGGGCGAGTACAGCGCGAGCGACGCCGTAGGCGCGCCGTCCATCGCCAGCGCCGCCAGATGCTGGATCGCGAACTTGATCTCCAGGCCGGTCTGCGGGTTGGCGATATCGCACACGCCGCGATGCGGGCCGGACACGAAGATGGTCATCGACTCGAGCGCGTCCAGGTCGATACGATGCTCGCGACAAGCCTGGCGCACGGCTTCGATGGTGGAATGCGTGAGGTAGCAGGACGCATGGAACTTGAACAGGGTGCGTTCGATCGCCATGCCCGCGCGACGCTCGAACGTGGGCGGGAACGCCAGCGCTGCGGGCGCCTGGGTGCGGCCGAAGCCCTGCTCGCACTCGATGCCGCTGGCATTGGCCGTGAAGCCGCGCGCGGCCAGGCGGGCCGCGATCACGCCGTTCATGGCGGCCTTGCCCGCGTGCAGCGGCTTGGCCATGGTGCCGAACATGCATTTGAGCCCCGCGGCCTGCGTCGCGGCGAGTCCGAGCGCATGGGCCGTGCGGACCGGATCGAGGCCCCCCAGCCGCGCGCAGGCGGCGGCGGCGCCCAGCGTGCCGGTGGCGCCGGTCGGGTGCAGGCCGAGGCGATACTGCTCCTCCCCCACCACCTCGCCGATCCGGCTTTCGACTTCATGGCCGAGGATCAGCGCGCGCAGCAGTTCCTTGCCGCTCGCGCCGGTCACCTGGGCCACCGCCAGCGCCGCGGGTGCCACCGGCACGGTCGGGTGTCCTCGCATCGCCGAAGCAACGTCGTCGAAGTCCAGGGCATGTCCCGCGGCGCCGTTGATCAGCGCGGCCTGCGCCGGTTCGGCCCGCAGCGGGCTACCCACCAGCGCGCACGGCAAGTCGCGCAGGCCGGCATATTCGGCGACGAGCATTTCGACCAGCGGCTCGCGCGCGGCGGCGAGGGTCACCGCGATCCAGTCGAGCATGGCATGGCGTGCCCAGGCGAAGGCCGGCCCGCCAAGCTCGGCATCGTCGACCGTGCTGGTCCAGTCGGCCAGCGCCCGGGTGAAGCCGGTGCGGTCCGTGGTGTTGTCGAAGGTATGGTCAGGTTCCACCGGAAGCATCGCCGCATCGGCCGGCGCCATGTTGTTGTCGATGGACCCAGTATTGGCGAAGGCCGGCTGGCGCTGCATCACATATGTGATGAATGCCGGCCGCTGACATCCATCACATATGTGATGGATGTGCGGGCGTGCGTGACCGAAACTTTCTTCCGTGGCCATGCGGGGCGCCCGTGCCGCGCATGGCCGCTGCATGGCCGCCTTATTCGCCTTCGTCCACCTTTCGCGTCCACGACGCCATCACTGATGACCATGACCAAGCCCGCACCCCGCCGCTCCGTGCTGTATGTGCCTGCCACCAACACCCGCGCCATCGAGAAAGCCCGTCACCTGCCCTGCGACGCCATCGTGTTCGACCTGGAAGACGCCGTGGCCCCGGCGATGAAAGCCCAGGCCAGGGACAACCTGGCCAGCGCGTTTGCCGCGCAGCCGTTTACGGCGCATGAAACGGTGATCCGGGTCAATGCGCTGGCAACCACCGAGTTCGATGCCGACCTGCGCGTGACCGCCTCCTGCGGGGCCGATGCCATCCTGCTGCCGAAGGTCGACACCGGTGCGGACCTGGAGCGCTTCGCCGCGGCCATCGGCGCCATCGCCAATGGGCCGGCGCCCAGGCTATGGGCCATGGTCGAAACCGCTGCCTCGATCCACCATATCGACGGCATCCTGCAAGCCGGCCAGCGCCGGCAGGTGCGACTCGACTGCCTGGTGGTGGGCACCAATGACCTGGCCAGGGAAACCGGCGTTTATCCGGGCGACAACCGCGGGTACCTGCTACCCTGGCTGATGTCGGTGGTGCTGGCGGCAAAGCGCTACGGCACGGACGTGCTCGACGGTGTGTGGAATGACTTCGGCAACCGCGCCGGCTTCGACCATGAAGTGCTGCAGTCGGTCAGGATGGGTTTTGACGGCAAGACACTGATCCACCCGTCGCAGGTCGATCCGGCCAATGCGGCGTTCACGCCGTCGGACGCCGCCACGGCCGAGGCGCAGGCGATCGTCGCGGCCTTCGCGCGGCCCGAGCATGCCGCTGCGGGCGTAATCAACCTGGAGGGACGCATGGTCGAGCGCCTGCACCTGGAACAGGCCACGCGCCTGCTGGCGCGCCTCGATGCCATCCGGGCGCGCGGGGAACGGCCCGGCCGCTGAACGCGCGCGCCGGCGCTCAACAGTCCTGCGCCACGGCCAGCACCGCGGCCAGCAGTTTTTTCCGGCGCGCGTGCAGGCGCGCCACCGGGCCACCGGTGCCGATGCCCAGCCATTGTCCGCGGATGGGTGTGGCCATCAGCGTGGCAATCACGCCGGCCCCCGGCGTGGCCAGGCTGGCCGATTCGTAGTAGCCCTGGCGACGCGCCAGCTCGACTTCGCGCAGGATTTCGGCGGGCCGTGCCGGGGGCTCGCCGGTGTCCGCCTCGGCGTTGTAGCGGCGCAGCAGGCGTCCGATCTGCTCGTCGTCCATGCGGCTCATCAGCATGATGCCGATCGCGGTGCGATGCATCGGCCGGACGATGCCCGACGCAACCGACAGACGCAGCGCATGGCTGGATTCGATCACGGACAGGTATTGGAGCATGTTGCCGCTCTGGCGGCCCAGCAGCACGGTTTCGCCGGTTTCGCTCGACAGCCGGCGCATGGCGTCGTGCACCGATGCGCCCGCGCCTTGCCTGCGCGTGGTCCAGCCGCACAGGAAGGCGACTCGCACCGACGGGCAATAGGTGCGCAACTGCGCGTCGAACTCCATGTAGCCGCGCGCGACCATGGTCCGCAGCAGCATCGAGACACTGGACTGCGGGATGCCGAGGCGCTCGGCGATCTCGCCGACGCGCAGCGGCCGTCGCACGCGCTCGAACAGTTCCAGCAGGTCGAACACGCGATTTGCCGACTTGACCATGCCGCTGTCCATAGCCGTCCCTCCCTGGCGCGCGCCTGCTCGGCGCTGCGTTGCCGTGCCTGGACTGTCCGGCGTCGCTCACGTGCTTGCCGTTTCAGCCCCCTCCCCAACATCGCCATGGCGATGGGTCTTCTACAGCAACCACTCCCCGATCATTCGCAGGATTTCCGCCTTCACGGCGGCCGGGTCCATGGAGGCCCGGTTCAGGCGATGCACGGAGATACCGCGCAGCAGGCTCATCAGGATGAAGGCCGCGGACTTTGCATCAACGTCCGCGCGGATCTGCCCCAGGGCCTTGGCCTCGTTGAGCTTGTACTCGACGTAGGCCATGTTCTTTTCATTGTAGTCGTGGACAAAGCCGTGCAGCGGCGAGTCGGCCACTGAAGAGTCGAGCACGATGAAGAACATCGCGCGGATACTGTTGACCGCGCTTTCCGGGCGCTGGGTGTAGGCATCCACCAGCGAATAGATGCCATGAATGCCACTGGTATCGCTGCCGTCCTTCTTGCGCTGGGCATTGAATTCACGCGACAGGTGTTCCAGGCACTCCGCCAGCAGCTTTTCCTTGGAGCCGAAGTGGGTGTGCGCCAGGCCGCGGCTATAGCCGGCCTTGGTGCCAACTTCATTCATCGTCAGCCCCGCCAGGCCTTTTTCGGAAATCAGCTCGATAGCGGCCTGCACCATGCGGCTGACGGATTCCTCACGCCGTTGCTCCTGGGTGCGACTGGATTGCGGTTTCATGGGTAGGGAAAGTAAAGTCGCGCGCGGTCCAGATTGTACCGAAGGGAAAGGGACACTTTCCAGCCTGCGCCCGCGCGCAGCCAGCATGCGCCGCTGCCGCGCATGCCGGCCGCCGCGCTTGCAATGGCCGGCATGGCGACGGGCCGTGCGGCTCAGGCAGGCTGGATATTGGCCTTTTCCGCCACGCGCTTGAAGCGCTGGTATTCCGCGCGCTGGAAGTCGCCCAACTCGCCAAGCGCCTTGCTCAGGAACGTACCCGCGCGCTTGGCCTGGTACGCCTTGGCCTCTTCCGTCTTCTGGGCGGCCGCAATTGCCGCGGCAAGCTCCTTGAGCTTGTCTTGCGGGGTGCCGGCCTTCATCGAGAACGACGACCACACATAGGACTCGAAGTCCGCATAGCCTGCCTCCTTCATGGTCAGGACATCGGGCAGAAGCTTGTCGCGCACCGCGCCGGTGATGGCGAGCACGCGCAGCTTGCCGGCCTTTGCCATGGGCGCGATACCGGTGATGTCGTTCAGCGCGATATCCAGCCGGTTGCCGACCAGGTCCGTCACCATGGGTGCTCCGCCCTTGTAGGGCACGGGCGTGGTCTTGATGCCGGTGGCCTGGGCCAGCCACTCGCCGACCAGCCGGTAGCCCTCGGAATAGTTGCCCACTGAAATCGGCTTGCCGCTGGCCTTGTAGCGGGCAACCACGTCCGCAATGGTGTGGTAGGGCGAATCATTGCCGGTCACAAAGGCCGCTGCGGAGATCGCCAGGCCGTGCAGCGGCACCAGGTCCTTGAACGGGTCGTAGCCGAGGTTCTTCACCATCACCGGATTCACCGCGATCAGCGAGTTGCTGCCGAGCAGGATGGTGTTGCCGTCCGCGGGCTCGGACAGCACGGTGCGTACGGCGATCAGGCCGCTGGCCCCGGGCTTGTTTTCCACCACGATCGGACGCCCCAGTGCCTTGCCGATCTGCTCGGCGTAAAAGCGCGCGCCCTCGTCCGAGCCGCTGCCCGCCGTGAACGGCACGATCACGCGAATCACCTTGCCCTGCGCTCGCGCGATGCAGGGAAATCCCAGCGCTGCCGCGCCCGCCAGCAGGGTGGCGCCAAATTGTCTGCGTTGCATGTCCTTGTCTCCGTTTGTCGAGGTTCCTTGCCTGCCCTGCAGGCGTCAGTCTGCAAAGACCGGGGGGCGCCTTTCCGCCATGGCCCTCACCCCTTCGGCGATGTCCGGCCCGGCAAACTGGACGGCCTGCTCCGCGCTCTCGCGCGCGATCGCGTTGCGGATGTGGCTGAGCGAATCGGCTTTGAGCGTCTGGCGCGTCGACTGCAGCGCGCGCGGGGACGAGGTGGCCAGTTCGCGCGCCAGCGCAAGCGCCGCCGCTCGCACTTCGTCCCTGGGCACGATGAAGTCCACCAGCCCCATCTCCCTGGCGCGGGCGCCGTCGACGCGGGTGCCGGTGTAGAGCATCCAGGCCGCCATCTGCTTGCCGATCAGCGCGGGCAGCGTGTACGAGAGCGCAAACCCGGGGTGAAAGCCGAGACGGTTGAAGTTGGCGGAAAAGCGGGCCTCTGTGCACGACACGCGAAAATCCGCCGCCAGCGCCAGGCCCAGGCCACCACCCACTGCCGGCCCCTCGATCGCCGCCACGATCGGCTTGCCGAAGCCGAAGATGCGCAAGGCCTCGAGGTAGATCGGATTGATGCGCGAGGCGCTGCGCGGCGCCGCGGCGCCGTCGCGCCGCGAAAAGTCCGCGCCCGCGCAGAACGCGCTGCCGCCCGCTTGCAGCAGCACCGCGCGGCAAGTCTTGTCGTCCTGCAGCCGGTCCAGCTCGTCAGCGATCCGGGCAATCATGTCGACATCGAAAAAGTTGTGCGGCGGGCGGTTCAGCTCAATGATGGCGACATGGCCATCGCGGCGGGTCAGGATGACCGTATCGGGCATATCAGACATGGGTTGCGCTCCTTGCTGCCGGCATGTAAGCGGCGTGAGGGGCAGCCGGGCTTGCCGAGGCGTCACCGCACGGTAGCGTGCGCGCCGTCAGGTGCGGCCAGAACTGCTCGGAGCCTGCCCGGATAAAGGCTTCGCCAAGGCGCTCGGCCCATTCGGTGCTGGTGCCGGCCTCGGCGCGCCAGGCCCACAGGCGCCGGGTGGCGAAGTTCAGCGGATATTCGTAGGTGAAGCCGATGGCGCCATGGACCTGGTGCGCGATCGAGGCCCCCGTGCGGACCGCGTCGCTGGTCGTTACCTTGGCCACCGCGGCGCTGAATTCCGCCTGCGGCGCGCTGTGCTGGTGGATCGCAGGCAGGTCGCGCAACGCGGTGGCGGCCGCCGCATAGCTGCACGCCACCTCTCCGGCCAGCACGGCGAGCTGCTGCTGGATCGCCTGGTTCTTGCCGATGGGCTTGCCGAACTGCACGCGGTCCTGCACATACTGCACTGCCAGGTCGAGCGCGTATTCCAGCGCGCCCGTCAGCTGCGCGGCGATGGTGGCGGCGTAGAACACCTCCAGCGGGCGGCTCAGGCCCGCAATGCCGGCAGCCAGCGCATGCGCCGCCGGTGCCTGGTCCAGCACCACCGTATCGGCCGGCAGCGATGCCGCATCGGCTTTCGGTTCGATCCGCACGCCGGGTCCGTTCGCGTCGACCAGGCACAGCTGACCCGCTGCCTCGATCACCAGCCAGTGGGCATGGCGCGCCCATTTCACGGCGGTCATCGTGCCTGAGAGGGTGGCGGGCGTACCGGCTCCATGGTTCGTCCATACCAGTGACCGCGCCTGCGCGCCCGCTGCGAGGGCGAACACGGTGTCGGCTGCCAGGTCCAGCCCGCAGCGCGATGCCAGGTACTGGCCCACCACGGCCTGCGCCAGCGGCACCGGCGCCTGGGTGTAACCCACCTGGTAGAAAAGGGGCAACGCCTCGGGCCAGGACGCCTCGATCCCGCCGTGGGCCTCGCGGCACAGGATCTTGGTCATGCCGCTTTCGGCAATGGTTTGCCACAGCGCGCCGGCGAATGCGCCGGCCTCGACCGCCGTCAGCAGTTCGCGGCTCACCTCGTTGGCCAGCAGTCGCTTGACGGTCTCTTCAATCATGTTGTCGCTCATCGCAGCCCCAGTCCTTTCGCAATAATTCCGCGCAAAATCTCTCTCGTGCCCCCGCGCAGCGAGAACGACGGCGCCGCCAGCGTTACCAGGTTCAGCACCTGGTCGAACTCGCTGCCGTCGCCCAGCCGCTCGGGAAACACCTCATAGGCAATGTCGGGCAGCGACTGCTCCAGCAGCGCGCCCTGATCCTTGACGATGGAGGCGGCCAGCGACGGGTCCTGCCCCTCGGCCATCATCAGCGCGATGCCCTGCGACATCTGGCGCAAGGTGGCGTAGCGCGCAATCACCTTGCCGATGGCCACGGCCTGCTGGCGGTTGCCTGTCTCCGCCGCATCGAGCATCTCCAGCAGCAGCTGCGTGCCGCTCAGGAAGCGCTCGGCGCCGGAGCGCTCGTACTTCAGCTCGTTGATGACCTGGCTCCAGCCCTTGCCTTCTTCACCGACGAGGTGGTCGTCGGGGACGAAGACATCGTCGAGGATCACCTCGTTGAAGATGCGCGTGCCCAGTTGCGACACGATCGGGCGCACGGTCACACCGGGGCGGTCCATCTCGATGAAGATCTGGCTCATACCGGCATGGCGGTCGTCGCCGCGCTCGCTGGTGCGCACCAGTGCCACCATGTAGTGCGCATGGTGGGCGCCCGACGTCCATACCTTGCGGCCATTGATCTTCCAGCCCCCTTCCACCTTGGTGCCGCGGGTACGGATGGAGGCCAGGTCCGAGCCCGAGTCCGGCTCGCTCATGCCGATGCAGATAAAGGCCTCGCCGCGGCGGATCTGCGGAATGATTTTCGGAGCAAGCTGGTCGCGGCTGTAGCGGATCAGCAGCGGCCCCATCTGCCGGTCCGCGGCCCAGTGCGCGCCCATTGGCGCGCCGACGGCCAGTAGTTCTTCCAGCATCACATAGCGCTCCAGCATGCTCTTGCCGCCGCCGCCGACGTCGGTCGGCCAGGTCATCCCAAGCCAGCCCTGCTCGCCCATCTTTTTCGAGAACTCGGGGTCGCGCCCGGCCCAGTTGTGCGCACGCTCGACGCGGGAATACCGGGTCATGTGCGCTTTGGCAAACGCCCTGGCCTCCGCGCGGAGCGCTTCGCATTCCGGCGGCAAGTCGCCTACCGTGATGTGCAACGTATCCATGTTTATCCTTACTTGCTTGCGAACAAGCAACACTTTATAGTGAACCCATCGAATCCGCTCTAGGTAATTACGAGGAGAAGCCAGTCCACCATGAAAGCAAGCGACACGACCGACCCGACCCAACCGCAAGCCGCCGCGCCGCGAGGCCCGCTTGCCGGTATCCGCGTGCTGGACCTGACCGCCGTGGTGCTGGGTCCGGTGGCGACCCAGGTACTGGCCGACTACGGCGCGGAGGTGATCAAGGTAGAGCCGCCCGAGGGCGACCTGATGCGTGCCAACGGCGTAAGCCGCACGCCCGGCATGAGCTCGACCTTCATGAATATCAACCGCAACAAGAGTTCGGTCTGCATCGACCTGAAGACGGAGCAAGGCAAGGCGCAGTTGCGCCATCTGATTGCCCGCTGCGACGTGCTGGTGCACAACATCCGCGTCAAGGCGATCCAGCGGCTGGGCTTTGACTACGATGCGGTGGCACGGATCAACCCGGACATCATCTATTGCGCCGCCACGGGCTTTGGCGAGGGTGGCGCCTTTGCCGGCCAGCCCGCCTTCGACGACATTATTCAGGGGGCCTGCGGCCTGGCCCATCTGGTGGGCCACGAGAGCGGCGTGCCCGACTATCCGCCCACGCTATTGGCCGACAAGATCGCCGGCCTGGCCACGGCCAACGCCATCCTCGGCGCACTGGTGCACAAGGCCCGCACCGGCGAAGGCCAGTACGTGGAGGTGCCGATGTTCGAGACCATGGTCGCCTTTACCATGACCGAACACCTGGGCGGCCATGGGTTCCATCCGCCCATCGGCGATGCCGGCTATGCGCGGCTGCTCAAGGGCGGGCGCAAGCCCTCGCCGACAAGGGATGGCTATATCGCCGTGCTGCCCTACACCGAGCAGCACTGGAAGGCCTTCTTCCACCGCTTCGGGCGCGGCGAGTTCATCGACCGGTTCAATATCAGCAGCCGCATAGAGCGCAACAAGAACATCCAGGCCATCTACGCGGAGTTGCGCAAGATCACCGCGCAATACACCACCCGTGAAATGATGGACGTTTGCCGGGAGATGGACATCCCGGTCGCGGAGATGTACTCGATCCACACCATCCAGAACCATCCCCAGGTGCAGAGCACAGGCTTGTTCCAAACCATGACGCACCCCACTGAAGGCGAAGTGGTGACGACCAGGCCGACAGCGCTTTTTTCGAGAACGCCTGCCTCCATCTATAAGGCCGCTCCCAATCTGGGCGAGGATACCGAGCGTATCCTGAACCCCGCGCCGTGACGCAATGGAAGGATCGGACAACGCTCGCACTCAGGGCAGTGCCAGCCTGTCATGCGGCGCCGGGCAGCGTTAGCGGGCGCTGGCGTCCCTGGGCGCGCTGCCGGCAGACCTGGCCCAGCCTGCCGGCACGCCCGGACGAAGGCCGCACCCGCCGACAGGCCGGAGACTAATTCCGCGTCAACACCCGCACCGGCCCGCGCCGGTCCAGCACGTCGACCACCACGCGCTCGCCGGAACGCCGCACCGCCACGTCGGCGCTGCCGCCACCGACCCCCAGGTTGCGGAACACCACCTCGTCCAGGAACGGGGGCAGCGACGGGTTCTCGAAGGTGATGGCCGGCTCCTGCGTGTCGAAGTCCAGCCCGAGGCAGGCCTGCAGCATCAGCAGCGGCGCCGCCGCGGCCCAGGCCTGTGGCGCGCATGCTACCGGATAGAAGGTCGGCCCCTGGCTGCGCTGGCGCGAGAAGCCGCAGAACAGCTCGGGCAGGCGACGCAGGTCGATATAGCTGGAGGCCGCGAACAGGCCCTCGAAAATGCGGCTGGCCTCCTGGTGGTAGCCGTAGCGCGCCATGCCCGCCGCGATCAGTGCATTGTCGTGGGGCCATACCGAGCCGTTGTGGTAGCTCATCGGGTTGAAGCGCGCCGCGTCCGCGGCGACGGTGCGTATGCCCCAGCCGCAGAATGACGTGCTCTGCATCAGCGCGGCCACCACGGACGGCACGCGCTCCGGCAGCGCGATGCCGGTATAGAGCGTATGTCCCGCGTTGGAGGCGCGGACGCGGCACGGCTGCTTGCTGCCATCCAGCGCCAGCACATAGGTGCCAAGCGCCGGATCATAGAACCGCGCGTCGAAGGCGTCGCGCAGCACTTCCGCCCTGGCGGCATAGCGGGCCGCGCCCTCGCTGTCGTCCAGCGCCGCGCATATCTGCGCCGCGGCCTGCCACGCGCCATAGGCGTAGGCCTGGACTTCGGCCAGCGCGATCGGGCCGGCGGCGAGCCGCCCGTCCTCGTGGAACACCGAATCGCGGCTGTCTTTCCATCCCTGGTTGATCAGGCCCTCCGGCGACAGCCGGCCGTATTCGACGAACAGGTCGCCATCGCGGTCGCCATGATCGCTGATCCAGCCCAGCGCGGCCCGCAGCCGCGGCCACAAGCCGCGGATGGTGTCGAGGTCGCCGGTGCGCCGCAGATACGCGCCCGCCAGCAGCACGAACAGCGGCGTGGCGTCGACGCTGCCGTAGTACAGCGCGAACGGCACCTCGCCTAGGCGGGCCATTTCGCCATGGCGCATCTCGTGCAGGATCTTGCCTGGCTCGGCATCGGCGCCGGGGTCGACCGATTCGGCCTGCATCGCGGCAAGGTACTGCAACACGCCGCGGGCAATCTCGGGATCGAGCCATAGCGTCTGCAACGCGGTGATCAGCGCATCCCTGCCGAACACCGTGCTGAACCACGGGATGCCGGCATACGGGTAAGGCCCATGCACGGTGTTGGTCAGCAGCATGTACAGGTCGGAGACGCTGCGCCGCGCGACTTCGTTAAACAGCTCATTCGACGTGCTGATCGACGCCGCACGCCCCGACGAGCGTCGCAGCTCGCGCCTCGACTGCAGCAGCGCACCCAGAAAGGACTGGCTCTCGCGCTCTTCCCGGTCCACCGACTTGCAACGGATTTCCATGCGCAGCAGCTGCATGCACGAGGGCTTGAGCAGCAGCGTGAAGCTGGCACGGCTGCCGCTCAGCGCCTGCGGCACAGGATCGAACGAGAGGCGGGTTTCGCGCAGCGCCTGGTCCAGCCCGGTATAGCTCAGCGTGACCGCGGCGTTTTCGACTTGCGGTGCGTGCAGGGTGCCGCGCCGCAACCGCTGCGTGCCGCGCACTTCGAACAGGTCGGCAAAGTCCGCATCGAAGGCAATGTCGATGCACACGCGCCGCGGCCGGTCGTCGAAGTTGCGCACGCTCAGCCGTTCATAGCAGGCGCCGTTCCACAGGAAGCGCGACCGGCGCAGGTGGATCAGGTCATGCTCCAGCCATAGTCCGCCCTCCTGGTCGAACAGGTCCGGATTGGTCAGGTCGCACGTCAGCGCGGCATTGTCGTCGCGCAGCGTGGACGACAGCAGCATCGGGCGCTGGCCTTCCACCGTCAGGCGCAGGAAGGACAGATGGCGGGTATCGAAATGGAACAGCCCCTCCGGGCTGCCCGGCGCGCCGATTGCGTCGCCGTTATGGTCGAACAGCGCAAAGGTGTCGCCATGCTTGAGCGTGCGCGGGCGCCGCTCCTGCAGCGACGCGGCTGCGGGAATATAGAACTGCGCAACGTCGCCGGCGCCGGCGACCGCCACCGAGCGGTTGGGATGTTCCGTGGAATCCGCAGGCATGAGGAGTTCCTCCAGCAGGAGTCGTGATGGGTTACGCGAGCGCCAGTCCGCCGGCCTCGCCATGTGCCTCGCCGGCGTCGCCGGGGTCTGGCAGGCCCAGGTAGATGCGCACGTAGTCGCGCGCCATCCGCTCGGCGGTAAAGCGCGCCTCGAACGCGGCGCGCACGCCGGCGCGCGGCAGCCTTGCCACGTTGTCGACGGCGGCCACCGCTTCGTCGACGCTGTGCACGACATAGCCGCTCACGCCGGCCTCGATCACCTCCGGCACCGAGCCGCAGGCGAACGCAATCACCGGCGTGCCGCAGGCCATGGCCTCGATCATCACCAGGCCGAACGGCTCGGGCCATGCGATCGGGAACAGCAGCGCGCGCGCGTTGCCAAGGAAGGCCGATTTGGCGGACTCGTCGATTTCACCGACGTACTCGACGTTGGGGTGCGCCGCCACCAGCGGACGGATCACCTTCTGCCAGTAGGCGCGGTCGATACGGTCCACCTTGGCCGCCATCTTCAGCGGCAATCCCGCTCGCTCGGCAACCTCGATGGCGTGGTCGGGACGCTTCTCCGGCGAGATGCGGCCGAGGAATGCCAGGTAATCGCCCGCGGGATTGGCGCAGTAGTCCAGCACAGTCGCGGGAATGCCGTGGTGCACCGTACCCACCCAGTTGACCGGTGGCATCGGCGCGCGCTGCGCATCGGAAACCGACACCAGCGGAAACTGCCGGAAATGCGTGTAGAAGGTCCGCAGTTCAGGCAGGTCCAGCCGGCCGTGCAAGGTTGTCAGCGCCCGCACGGGCAGGCGCCGCAGCAGCGGGAATTGCAGCATGTCGATATGGAAATGCAGGACGTCGAAGCGCGTGGCGGCCGCCATCACGCGGTCCAGCATCATCACGTAGTAGGGCAGATGGTCGCCGGCGCCGGCATGGCGCAGTGCCATGTCGCAGCAAGGCACCAGCTCGGCACGCGTGGCCGAGTCACCGCTGGCGAACAGCGTGACCTCGTGGCCCTGGCGCACCAGTTCTTCCGTCAGGTAAGACACGATGCGCTCGGTTCCGCCATACAGGCTCGGCGGACAGCGCTCGGCGAGTGGTGCAATCTGCGCAATCTTCATCGGCGGTCCCCCCGTGTGATCAGCAAACTGCAGGGTGGATTGCCGCGACAGTGCCTGGGCTGATGAAGGCACCATAGAAAGCGGCGGCGGCTTTTTCAAGCTGGTCCGGACCATGCAGGGCAGGCATGGAAACCATGCGGCACGGCCATGGTGGCGGTCCTTGCAGTCAGGACTTACCCGGAGGCGCGGCGGCTCCTATTTCGCGCTGCGGAATAGCGAGCCGCTTTCCTTGACGGTGCCCGCGGGCCTATGCAAAAGTCGGCGAAAACGAACGATCGTGCGGGAATACTTCCCGACACGGCGTCACCGGGCGGCACCGCCGTCCGGCTTGCCGGGCGGCCATCGCGCCGCATCGCACAGGAGACACCGCCATGCAGCTTTTGCAGCATCCCATTGCGCACCGCGATTGCCACGGCACGCACGTGAACCTTGCGCGCCGGCGTACCGGTGCCGGCACCACCGCACGCGCGATTGCGCGCATCCCGGTCCGACAGCCCGCGCTGCGGCCGGCCTGACCCCCGAGCACCGGATTTGGATCCGCGCGGCCGCGCCTGGCGCCGCCGCGACGGAACACGCGCGGCCATTGCCGCCGCGTGCCTGGTTTTTCGAACCGTACGAGGTACCCCCGTGGCATTGTTCCTTCAACAGATCCTGAACGGCCTGACGCTGGGCGGCGTGTACAGCCTGGTGGCGCTTGGCCTGACGCTGGTCTACGGCATCCTGCACGTGCCCAATTTTGCGCATGGCGCCTTCTACATGGCCGGCGCCTACGTGTCGTACTACCTGATGACCGCGCTGGGCGTGAACTACTGGCTGGCGATGCTGGGCGCCGCGCTGGCGGTGGCGGTGCTGTCGATGCTGGCCGACCGGCTGGTGTTCCACCCGCTGCGCAACTCGCCCGAGCTGCACGACATGATCGCCGCCATCGGCATCCTGCTGTTCCTGGAAGCCGGCGCGCAGGCGCTGTGGGGCGCGGACTTCCACCGCATGCCCACGCCCTATGGCCAGATCGTCGATGTGTTCGGCCTGACCGCGCCGCTGCAGCGTCTGCTGATCATCGGCGCGGCGTTTGCGCTGATGGTGCTGCTGCACCTGTTCCTGACGCGCACCATGACGGGCGCCACCATCATGGCGATGGCGCAGAACCGCGAAGGCGCGGCACTGGTCGGCATCGACGCCACGCGCGTGACGCTGCTGGTCTTCGCCATCTCGGGCGCGCTGGCGGCGATCGCCGCCACGCTCTACGCGCCGATCAACCTGGTCTACCCCAGCATGGGCAACCTGGTGATCACCAAGGCCTTCGTCATCATCATCCTCGGCGGCATGGGCAGCATCCCCGGCGCAATCGTCGGCGGACTGATCATCGGCATGGCCGAGAGCTTCGGCGGCTTCTACGTTTCCACCGACTACAAGGACATCATTGCCTTCGTGCTGCTGGTGGTGATCCTGTCGATCCGGCCGCAGGGCCTGTTTGCCGGCAAGGCAGCCTGAGGAGTCCAAGACATGAAAGCACTGCAAGGAAAGACCGGCTGGACACTGTTGCTGGCCCTGGCCATCGCCTTCCCGCTGGTCACGCCCAACAGCTACTACCTGACCGTGATGACGCTGGCCTTCATCTATGCCATCGCCACGCTCGGGCTGAACCTGATCACCGGCTATACCGGCCAGCTGAACCTGGCGCACGGCGGCTTCATGGCCATCGGCGCCTACACGCTGGGCATCCTGACCGTGGACCACCAGGTGCCGTTCTGGCTGGCCTTCGTGCTGGCCGGAGTGCTGTGCATGGTGCTGGGCTACGTGGTCGGCGTGGTGTCGCTGCGCCTGAAGGGCCATTACTTCTCGATCTTCACCATGTGCGTGGGCTACATCATCTATCTGCTGATCGAGAAGTGGGAAAGCCTGACGCACGGCACCGTGGGCCTGATCGGCATCCCGGTGCCGGCGGCGATCGGGCCGCTCAGCTTCGACAGCGTGCAGGCGCAGTATTACCTGGTGCTGGCCTTCCTGGCGCTCGGCGTCTTCCTGATGCACCGCATCGTCACCTCGCTGCTGGGCCGCAGCTTCATGGCCGTGCGCAACAGCGACGCGCTGGCCGAGGCGCTGGGCATCAACCTGATGCGCACCAAGGTGCTGTCGTTCGTGCTGTCGGTGGGCTACGCCGGCTTCGCCGGCGCGCTCTACGCGGGCCAGGTGCGCTTCCTGGGCCCTGACATCGCCCGCACCGACCTGACCTTCGACATGGTGATGTCGATGCTGGTGGGCGGCATCGGCACGCTGTTCGGGCCGCTGCTGGGCGCGGTGCTGGTGCCGTGGATCACGCAGTCGCTGCAGTTCATGCAGGACTATCGCATGCTGGTGTTTGGCCCGGTGCTGATCCTGCTGATCATCTTCGTGCCCGACGGCATCGTCGGCTCTTACCTGAAGAAGCAGGCGCGCAAGGCCGCCGCCGAACGGCGCGGCAAGCTGGCCGCGCAACCGGGCGCGCACGGCGCGGCACAGCCCGCCGCAGCGCCCGTCCCCACCACCCGCGCCGGAGCCGACCATGCTTGAGATCCGCAACCTGACCAAGAAATTCGGCGGCCTGACCGCGGTGCACGATGTCTCGGTGACCTTCGAGCAGGGCCACATCAACGCCATCATCGGCCCCAACGGCGCCGGCAAGACTACCTTCTTCAACCTGGTCGCGGGCACCCATGCGCCGTCCTCCGGGCAGATCCTGTTCAAGGGCCAGGACGTGGCCGGGCTGCGTGCCGACCAGATCGCGCGCCTCGGCGTGGCCCGCACCTTCCAGGCCACGGCGCTGTTCGACCGCGCCACGGTGCTCGACAACCTGATCGTCGGCCATCGCCTGCGCACCCGCTCCGGACTGGGCGACGTGCTGTTCAACACGCGGCGCCTGCGCGAGGAAGAGCGGCTGTGCCGCGACAAGGCCGAGGCCGCGCTGGACTTCGTCGGCCTGTCGCACCTGGCGCACGAGGTCGCGGCCGATATCACGCAGGAGGCGCGCAAGCGCGTGGCGTTCGCGCTCGCACTGGCGACGGACCCCGAGCTGCTGCTGCTCGACGAACCCGCCGGCGGCGTCAACCCGGAAGAAACCGTCGGCCTGGCCGAGCTGATCCGCAAGATGGTGCGCCATGGCAAGACGGTCTGCCTGATCGAACACAAGATGGACATGATCATGCGGCTGGCGGACAAGATCATGGTGCTGAACTACGGCGAGAAGATTGCCGAGGGCACCCCCGCGCAGATCCAGCAGGATCCGCATGTCATCGAGGCCTACCTGGGAGCCGACCATGTTGCAGCTTGAACGCGTCTCGCTGTCGTACGGCAGCTTCCGCGCGCTGGACAACATCACCCTGCACGCCGGCGCCGGCGAACTGGTGGTGCTGCTGGGCGCCAACGGCGCCGGCAAGAGTTCGATCTTCCTGGCAATGAGCGCGATCCACCGCATCAGCGGCGGCAGCATGCGCTTCGACGGCCGCGAGCTGTCCGGCATGAAGCCGTCGCAGATCGTGCAGGCGGGCCTGGTGCATTGTCCGGAGGGCCGCAAGCTGTTCCCGGCCATGAGCGTGGAGAAGAACCTGGTGCTGGGCGCCTACGTGCACCGGCGCGACGGCGCCGGCATCCGCAAGACGCTGGACGAGGTCTATGAACTGTTCCCGATCCTGCGGCAAAAGAAGGATGACCCGGCCGGCTCGCTGTCGGGTGGGCAGCAGCAGATGGTGGCGCTGGGACGCGCGCTGATGAGCCGCCCGCGTGCGCTGCTGCTGGACGAACCGTCGCTGGGCCTGGCGCCGCTGGTGGTCAAGCAGATGTTCGAGATCATCCAGCGCATCAACCGCGCGGGAACCACGGTGCTGCTGGCGGAACAGAACGCCTATGCGGCGCTGGGGATTGCGCATCGCGCCTATGTGATCGAGAGCGGAAGGATAGTGATGGAGGGGGATCGGGATGCGTTGCTGAAGGATGAAGGGATTCGCAAGGCGTACATCGGGGGGTAGCCGGCAGGCTCGACGCGATGAGCTTGCTGTACCGCAAGCATGCTCCCTCTCCCGCTTGCGGGAGAGGGGAGAAAACAAGCGGTCGGCCAGAGATGGCAGATCGAATAGATGCCGTACTTTCAGGAGACAACACCATGCAACACAACCTCATGCGCCGCATCTTCCCGTTGGCCGCCACCGCCGTGGCCGCGATGCTGGCATCGGGCGCCGCGCTGGCGCAGGAAGTCGTCAAGATCGGCTACACCGGCCCGCTGTCCGGCGGCGCCGCGCTGTATGGCAAGAACGTGCTGTCTGGCGTGCAGATGGCGGTGGACGAGATCAATGCCTCGGGCCTGGAAGTCAAGGGCAAGAAGGTGAAGCTGGAAGTGGTGGCGCTGGACGACAAGTATTCGCCCGCCGAGGCCGCCATCAACGGGCGCCGGCTGGTGCAGCAGCACAAGACCCCGGCGGTATTCGTGCCGCATTCGGGCGGCATCTTCGCGCTGCAGGCCTTCAACGAGCAGGAGAAATTCCTGGTGATGGCCTACTCCAGCGTGCCCCGCATCACCGATGCCGGCAACAAGCTGACCATCCGCATCCCGCCGGCCTATACGGGCTATATCGAGCCGTTCATCAAGGCGCAGATGAAGCGCTACGGCAAGAACGTGGCGCTGGCGCCGGCCGACCACGACTACGCCAAGGCCTGGGTGCAGGCCTTCCTGCCGGCGTGGGAAGCCGCGGGCGGCAAGGTGGTGGCGAACAACCCGATGTCGTATACCAAGGCCACTGACTTCTACAGCGGCGTGTCGCGCGCCATCAGCGAAAAGCCGGACGTGATGTTCGTCGGCGGCCCGTCGGAGCCGACCGCGCTGGTGGTCAAGCAAGCGCGCGAACTCGGCTTCAAGGGCGGCTTTATCGTGATGGACCAGGCCAAGATGGACGAGATGGCCCGCGTCACCAACGGCCTGGGCATGCTGGAGGGCTCGATCGGCGTGCTGCCGCTGGTCAATGACAGCCGCCCCGCAGCGCAGGCCTTCAACGCGCGGTACAAGAAGCTGCATGACGGGCGCGATGCCACCACCGAGATGTCGCTGAACTACACCATGGTGTATGCGCTGGCCGGCGCGATGAAGCTGGCGGGTACCACCAGCGACGCCGCCGCGATCCGCGCGAAGATGCCGGATGCGGTCAAGGGCCTGGCCAAGGAGGTCAATCCCAACGAAGTCGACGGCATCGACGCCAAGGGCGGCTCGATGGCCGACACCGTGGTGGGCTGGGTACAGAACGGCAAGATCTCGCAGGTCCGCTTGTCCGAGCTGGCCAAGTAAAGCGAGAAACGCTGCCGGTACTGCACCGCGTAGCAAACCCCGGCATGCCGACAGGCATGCCGGGGTTTTTCATTGCGGCGCTCGGGCGCGACTAGCGGCGGTCGCCGTCGCGGCCCTGGCGCGCCTCCATCTGGCCACGCTCGTGCTGCGCGCGTTGCTGCTGTTGCATCTGCCGCTGCTGGTCCATTTGCTGGCGCTGGTGCTCCTGCATCTGCCGTTGCTGCTCGTGCATCTGACGTTGCTGCTGCTCGGCCTGCCGCTGCATGGCTTGCTGGCGCTGCTGCTCCTGCATGGCCCGCTGCTGCTCCTGCATATGACGCTGCTGCTGCTCGGCCTGCCGCTGCATCGCCTGCTGGCGCTGCTGCTCCTGCATGGCCCGCTGCTGCTCCTGCATCTGACGCTGCTGCTGCTCGGCCTGGCGCTGCATGGCCTGCTGGCGCTGCTGCTCCTGCGCCGCGCGCTGCTGCTCCTGCGCCGCGCGCTGCTGGTCCTGCATCTGCCGCTGCTGGTCCGCGTGCCGCTGCATGGCCTGCTGGCGCTGCTGTTCCTGCGCCGCGCGCTGCTGGTCCTGCATCTGCCGCTGCTGGTCCGCCTGCCGCTGCATGGCCTGCTGGCGCTGCTGCTCCTGCACCGCGCGCTGCTGGTCCTGCATCTGCCGCTGCTGGTCTGCCTGGCGCTGCATGGCCTGCTGGCGCTGCTGCTCCTGCGCCGCGCGCTGCTGGTCCTGCATCTGCCGCTGCTGGTCCGCGTGCCGCTGCATGGCCTGCTGGCGCTGCTGTTCCTGCGCCGCGCGCTGCTGGTCTTGCATCTGCCGCTGCTGCTGTTCGGCCTGGCGCTGCTGCCCTTCCTGCATCTGCCGCTGCTGCTCGAAGCGCTGGCGCTGCATCTCCTGCGACTGGCGCCCCGCATCGGGGCGTTCCTGCCCGTCGGCCCATTGGCGCGGCGGCATGCGCTGCTGGCGCTGCTCTTCCAGCTGCCGTTGCTGCTCGCGCAGGGCGCGCTGCTGCTCCATCTGCTGGCGCTGCAGCGCCTGCTGCTGCTCGCGCTGCATGGCCTGTTGCTGCCGCTGCGCGTCGCCTGCCACGCCCGGCTGCCCGGCAAACCCGCGCGCCTCGTCGGGCCGGTTGCTCTGGCCACGGCCAGGGCCGCGCCAGGGCTCACCCCGGGCCTGTGCATCGTTGCGATCCGCGCGGCCGTCGCCGTCGGCATCGATACGCCCCGGGCGCGGCTGGACCGGAGCGTGGTCGCGCGATGCGATCGCGGCCTGGCTCATGCGCACGTCCGGCACCGGCCGTGCGTCGCGGCCGGGCCGGCGCTCGTTGCCGCCGCGCCAGGCCGGGCCGGCACCGGGCACGACCCCGCCCTCGCGCGCAAAGCGCCGGGCCAGGTCTTCCGTGGCCGGGCGGCCCGGCGGGCGCGCGGCGATGGCCTGGCGTTCAAAGCCATGGCGCGCCTGCGGCGGCAGCGGCCGCGGCGGCGCAGCGCCCACCAGGCTGCCCTTGACCGGTGCCACCGGCGGCGCGCCATGGGCCTCGCCCGCCGGCACGTTGCGCCATTCGGGGCGATGCAGGCCGCGCGCGGGGCGCCCTTCGACAAAATTGCGCGCCGGCATGCCGGTGATGGCGCCGGGCACGGTGCGATTGACGTAAGGCGGCGGGCGGCGGTCGCCCATCACGAAGTTGTTGACCGTCACCCGGTTGATGCGCGCCACGTAGGTGGGACTGGCGCGATAGACCGGCCGGTAGGCGTCGCGCGGCCCCAGCGGATACCAGGCCACGCCCGGCCCGCTGCCTGCGCGCACGCTCCAGCCGGGCCCGGCGGCGCCGACAAAGGCCACCAGCGCCGGGGCATAGCATGGACGCACGCGCGGCCCGGGGACCCAGCCCCAGCGCGAGCCCACATAGGCCCAGCGGCCATAGTGCGAGGGCGCGAAGCCCCACGGCGCATCGTCGATCCAGGTCCAGCCCCAGGGCGCGATCCAGGCCCAGTGGCCGGTGCTGTACGGCGCCCATCCCGCGCTGACCACGCGCGGGAACCAGATCGCGCCGTAGCCCGGGTCTTCCTGCCAGTCGCCATAGCCGTCCAGCGCGGCGTAGCCCGGCATCTCGCGCGGCACGTAGCGCGCCGACGGCGAAGCGTCTTCGCGTGCGTCGCGCGCCGCGGTCCAGCGGTCGAAAGCATCTTCGGGCACCGGGCCGCCGCCCGCATCGGCGAGGTCGGTGCCGGCAAAGCGCATGCGGTCGCCGCGCTGCAGCTCGATCGTGCGGCTGTCGCCGTAGACCACCGCGCTGCCATGGCGCAGGGTCACGGTGGTGGTACTGCCGTCGGGCGCCACGTCCAGCCGGTAGTCGCCCGGTTCGCGCGGCACGAAGGCCAGGTTGGGGGTATCGACCTCGACCGTCTGGCCCGGCGGCAGCGCGCGCACGCGCACCTGCAGCGTGCCCTGCGTCAGCTTGACCTGCGTGGTGCTGTCGTCCAGGTTCAGGATGCTGGCGGCGGAGGCGCCGCCCATGCGCAGCGCCACCGTGCCGGCGTGCAGCTCGGCGCGTCCGCCCGGCTCCATCCAGAGCCGGTCGCCGGTGGTCACCGGCCGGTTCAGCCCGGCCGCGGCCCAGGCGTCCGAGCCGGCGGGTGCAAAGCTCAGGCTGCCTTCGACCGCGGTCAGCGTGGCAATGCGCGAGGAAGGATCGGCCTGCTGCAGCGCGGCGTCGGCAACCGGCGCATCGAGATAGGGTTCACCCGGGGTGGCGGGGGCCTGCGCCAGTGCAGCAGCCGCCACGGCAAGGCTGGCCACGGTTGCCAGCGCGGTCAGCGCCAGCCGGCCGCCAGGGCGAGGCGGAATCAAGCCAGCGGATTGGGAAGGATCGGACATGGAAGGCAGGAGCGGGACAAGACACGGGCCACCGGGCAGGCCGGCCCACGCCGGCGGCCACCCAGTCACCCTATTGTCACCATACATGGCCGCCGGATGTCGCGGCGCACCCGGCGCGGCACATTTGTAAGCTCGTATTTCGCCATGCGGCAGGCACGGGCAGCCGTGCCGGTGTCCGCGGCAGGCTGCGGGCGGCCCCGCGGCCAGCGCCGCCGTGGCGGGGCCTGCTTCGCCGTCAAAGGTGGAAACAACTTCGCTGCCCGGGACGGACGGATCCCGGAACGGAGGCGGCTCAGCGGCCGGCTTGCTGGCGCAGCATCTCGGTCAGGCGCTCGGCCGGCATCGGGCGCCCGTACAGGTAGCCCTGCGCCTCATGGCAGCCATTTGCCAGCAGGAAATCCCGCTGTTCGGGCGTTTCCACGCCTTCGGCCACCACGCCGATGTGCAGGCTGGCGCCCACACTGATCACCGAGCGCACGATCGCCGCATCGACCGGGTCCTCGGTCACGTTGCGGATAAAGGACTGGTCGATCTTGAGCCGGTCCACCGGGAACGACTTCAGGAAGCTGAGCGAGGCATAGCCCGTGCCGAAGTCATCGCAGGTCAGCGTGATGCCGTCGCGGCGCAGCGCCTGCAGCTGGTCCGCGACCTCGTCGCCCTGCTGCAGGGCGATGGTCTCGGTGATCTCGATCTCGAGGCAGTCGGGCGCCAGCTCCAGCGCCCGCAGCACGTGGCGGACCTCGGTCAGCAGCCGGGCTTCGGACAGCTGGGCCGCGAACAGGTTGATCGCCACGCGCGGCGGCCGTGGAAACGCCAGCGCCCAGGCACGGGCCTGGGCGCACGCAGTCTGCAGCAGCCACATGCCGACATCGCTGGCGATGCTGCTGCCGGCCAGCGCGTCGATGAAAGCGGCCGGCGACAGCAGGCCGCGGGTGGGATGGCGCCAGCGCATCAGCGCCTCGGCGCCATGGACGCGGCCGTCGCGCAGGTCGATCTGCGGCTGGTACAGCAGCTCGAACTGGCGCTGGGCATAGGCTTCGTGCAGGGCCTGCACCAGCGACAGCCGCGTGGTCACGTCCGAGCGCATCTGCGGCTTGAAGAAACGGATGGTGCGGCCGCCATCGTGCTTGGCCCGCGCCAGCGCCAGGCTGGCCGCCGCCAGCATGTCCGAACCCTGTTCGCCGGCCGCTGGCGCGACGCACGCGCCGATGCTGGCCAGCACGTGATGGCGCCGCCCGGCATGTTCGTGGGGGGAGGACAGCATCGACAGGATCGCGGCGCCGACGTGGCGCACCAGCGTGGGATCGGCAATGGAGGGCAGCAGCACGCCGAATTCGTCGCTGCCGATGCGGCCGATGACAGCGTCGCGCGGCGAGGCATCGCGCAGGCGGCGGGCCACGCGCTGCAGGATGATGTCGCCTTCGGCATGGCCATGCATGTCGTTGAAGGCGCGGAAGTCGTCAATGCCGATCAGCAGCAATGCGCAGCGCGGCACAGCCTCGCTATGCAGGCGTGCCTCCAGCCGTTTCAGAAAGCCCTGGCGATTGTCAACGCCGGTCAGCGGATCGAGATCCGAGCCTGGCGAGGCGCCAGCCGACTTCGCCCCCGACTTGGCCACCATCCCTGCCCCATCTGTAATTGTCGACATTGTTACCCGCTAGCAATTTAGCAAGTGTGACGAAAACTTGGAAAAAATCAAGCAGTTCCGATCCACGCCCAAACCCCTAGGCGCCGGCGCAACGCCGGGCCCGCCGCAACCATGGCGCGCGTTGAATCAGCCCGCCGCATACAGTACCCTACCGCGCATCGGCGCCCGCCACCGCCCCCGACCTGCCCAAGCGGCCCGCCTGGCGGGCATCGTTGCGCCTTCAACAAGAACATCACCGGGATTTCACCGTGAATCAATGGACCATCCGCACGCGCATCCTGGCAAGCTTTTCGCTGATCCTGCTGGTCATGGCGCTGATGGGCGTGGTCGCCTATACCCGCCTGGTCGCGATCGAGCGGGAAACCGCGCTGATGCTGCACGACGCGCTGCCCGGACTGAACTACAGCACGGGCATCCGCGGCGTCTGGGGCGAGCGCTACGTGCTGGCCTGGCAGACCATCAATGCCGCCGACCAGGCCGAGCGCCAGCGCTTCCAGCAGGATGCCCGTGATGCGGCTGGCCGCCTCGACAAGCTGGAGCAGCAATACGAAAGCAGCATCACGCGCGCCGACGACCGGGCTGCCTTCCAGGCCTATCGCGACATACGCGCCCGCTACGAACAGGCGGCCCAGGTCCTGAAGGGCCAGGCCGACTGGAACGGCGCCGCCGCCGCGACGGCGTTGCGCGGCGAGGCCCATGACCGCTGGCTCGACGCGCGCAAGGCCGCCCAGCGCCTGGTGGACGACAACAGCGCGGTCAGCGCGCGCGCCGCGCAGGGCATCGACGATGCCGTCAATGCCGCGAAGATCGGCATCGAAGCGTCGCTGATCGTGGCCGTTGTGGTGGCGGTGGTTTGCGGCTACCTGCTGCTGCGCGCGATCACGGTGCCGATGCAGTCGATCGTCGGCCTGCTGGCCGGCATCCGCGGCGGCGACCTGCGCCTGCGCATGGCGCTGCGCCGCAAGGATGAATTCCTGGAGGTCGAAGAAGGCTTTAACCAGATGACCGGCGAGCTGACCTCGCTGGTGGGTCAGGCCCAGCGCACCGCGATCCAGGTCACCACCTCGGTCAACGAGATCGCCGCCACGGCACGCCAGCAGCAGGCCACCGCCACCGAAACCGCCGCCACCACCACGCAGATCGGTGCAACGTCGCGCGAGATCTCGGCCACCGCGCGCGACCTGGTGCGCACCATCCACGAAGTCTCCAGCGCCGCCGAGCAGGCCGCGGGGCTGGCCGGCACCGGCCAGGTCGGGCTCTCGCGCATGGAAGGCACCATGCAGCATGTGATGGAGGCCGCCGGCTCGGTCAACGCCAAGCTGGCCACGCTCAACGAGAAGGCCGGCAATATCAACCAGGTGGTGACCACCATCGCCAAGGTGGCCGACCAGACCAACCTGCTGTCGCTGAACGCCGCGATCGAGGCCGAGAAGGCCGGCGAATACGGCCGCGGCTTTGCCGTGGTGGCCACCGAAATCCGCCGCCTGGCCGACCAGACCGCGGTAGCCACCTACGACATCGAGCAGATGGTGCGCGAGATCCAGTCGGCGGTGTCGGCCGGCGTGATGGGCATGGACAAGTTCTCGGAGGAAGTGCGCCGCGGCATGTCCGAGGTCACGCAGGTAGGCGACCAGCTGTCGCAGATCATCGCCCAGGTGCAGTCGCTCGCGCCGCGCGTGCTGATGGTCAACGAAGGCATGCAGGCCCAGGCCGGCGGCGCCGAGCAGATCAACCAGGCGCTGATGCAGTTGTCCGAGGCCGCGCAGCAGACCGTGGAATCGCTGCGCCAGTCGAGCCAGGCGATCGACGAGCTGACGCTGGTCGCCAACGACCTGCGCAGCGGCGTGTCGCGCTTCAAGGTCTAGGCTGCCGGTTCCCGCACCGGGCCGTTGCGCGCCGCCGCCATGAAACTCTTCCTGCTGTTCCGCCTTGGCGCCGACCACTACGCGCTTGAAGCCGCCGAGGTCGCCGAGGTGCTGCCGCTGACGCGCCTGAAGCAGATTCCCGGCGCGCCGGCCTGGGTGGCGGGACTGATGGAGCGGCGCGGCCAGCCGGTGCCGGTGATCGACTTGCCCGCGCTGGCCACCGGCGTGCCCGCCGCGCTGCGCACCAGCACCCGGACGGTGCTGGTCCATTACCGCCGCGATGAAAGCGAGCCGGTGCGGCTGCTCGGCCTGCGCCTGGAAGCGGCCACCCAGACGCTGCGCTGTCCGGCGGAATCGTTCGTCGATGCCGGCATGGCGGGCGCCAGCCCGCGCTATCTCGGTCCGGTACGGCACGACGCGCGCGGCCTGGTGCAATGGGTCAGGGTCGGCGCGCTGCTGCCGGACGACGTCCACGCCATGCTGTTCGCCGACGCCGCCGGGGAGGCCGCCGCGTGAGCACCGCCGCGCATATCGAAGCCCTGCTCAAGGCCCGCATCGGCCTGGACGCCGGCGCCATCGGCAGCGGCGCGGTGGCGCGCGCGGTGCGCGAACGCCAGCAGGCGCGGCAGGCGCCCGATACCGAAGCCTACTGGCAGCTGCTGCAAGGCACCGCCGACGAGTTCCAGGCGCTGATCGAGGCCGTGGTAGTGCCCGAGACCTGGTTCTTCCGGCACCGCGAAGCCTTGCTGGCGCTGGGCCGCTTTGCCGCCGAACGCGCCTTTGCCGACGGCAAACGCACGCTGCGCCTGCTGAGCCTGCCCTGCTCCACCGGCGAAGAGCCGTACTCGATCGCCATGGCGCTGCTCGACGCCGGCGTGCCGCCGGGGCGCTTCTATATCGACGCGGTAGACATCAGCGCGCGTGCGCTGGCCCGCGCGCGCCAGGGGCAATACGGCGCCAATGCCTTCCGCAGCGCGCCGCTGGACTTCCGCGACCGCTATTTCACTGCCACGCCCACGGGCTACGTGCTCGACTCGCGCGTGCGCGCGCAGGTGCGGCTGCTGCAGGGCAACCTGGTCGAGCCCGGCCTGCTGTCGGGCGAAGCGCCTTATGACTTTGTGTTCTGCCGCAACCTGCTGATCTACTTCGACGCCGCCGGGCAGCGGCAGGCGGTGCAGACGCTGGTGCGCCTGACCATGGCCGACGGCCTGCTCTTCGTCGGGCCGGCCGAGGCCAGCGTGCTGAGCGCGCAGGGGCTGGAGCCGGTCGGCATCCCGCTGTCGTTTGCCTTCCGCAAGCCGGCAGCCGCCGCGCCCCGTGCCCGCGCACCGTCCTACCCGCCGGTTCACACCACGCAGCCCCCGCGCATGGCCGCGCCGCCGCGCCTGCCGCGCCCGCCCGCGTCGCTGCGTCCCCTGGCTGCCCGGGCGCCCGCGCCAGCCGCAATGCCTGCCGCACCCCTGGCCGCACCCTCTGCGGCCGATGCGCACGCCGCGGCGCTGGCCGCCATCGCGGCCATGGCCGACCGCGGGGAGCTGGAGGCGGCCACCGCCGCCTGCCTGGCGCTGGTCGACCGTGCCGCGCCGGACACCGGCGGCGCCGCCATGGCCGATGCCTATGGCATGCTCGGCGTGCTGCACGACGCCGCCGGCCGCGTCGCCCAGGCGCACGCGGCTTACCGCAAGGCGCTGTACCTGGATCCATCGCACCAGGAAAGCCTGTACCACCTGGCCGCGCTGCTCGACACCGAAGGCGACCACGATGGCGCCACCCGCCTGCGCCAGCGCGCGCAGCGCCACACCCGCAAGCACCATGGCTGAGACCCAGGCCCCTCCCTTTGCCACCGTGGTGCGCGCCACGGGCGTGGACGACTGCTGGCGGCGCATCGGCGTGCGCGGCGACGGTAGCTGCCAGGCACTGGCCGAGCATGCGCACTGCCGCAACTGCCCCACCTACGCGCAGGCCGCCGCGATGCTGCTGGACGCGCAGCAGATCGACCAGTCCGTGCTGGAATTGCCGGATGCCGACGATCTCGCCGGCGCGGCCCACGAGAGCCTCGTCGACAATGCCGCCGGCCAGGACGCCAACGCGCTGGCCTGCCTGGTGTTCCGCGTCGGCGATGAATGGCTCGCGCTGCCGACCGCCGCGCTGGGCGAAGTGACCGCGCCGTGCCCGGTCCATTCGCTGCCGCACCGGCGCGATGCCGCGGTGCTGGGGCTGGCCGCGGTGCGCGGCAACCTGCTGGCCTGCCTGTCGCTGGCGCACCTGTTCGACAGCGGCGCCGCCCGGGCCGAGCCCGGTGCCGCCGGCAGCCGCTTCCTGATCCTGGGACAAGGCCGCGCGGCGATCGCCCTGCCGGTTGCCGAGATCGCCGGCATCGTGCGCGTGCGCCGCGCCGCGCTGCTGCCCCTGCCGGCCACGCTGGCACGCGGCTCGGCCCGCTATACCGAGGCGCTCTTCCTCGACCAGGGCCGCAGCGTGGGCCTGCTCGACGCCGCGCAAATCCGCCAGGCGATGGCACGGAGCCTGGCATGAACCCCGAACAATTGCGCGACGCCTCGCTGCTGGAGTTGTTTGCGCTCGAGGCCGACGCCCAGGCCGAGATCCTCAATGCCGGCCTGCTGGCGCTGGAGCGCGCTCCGGGCGCGCCCGAGCAGCTGGAAGCCTGCATGCGCGCCGCCCACTCGCTCAAGGGCGCGGCCCGCATCGTCGGCCTCGACGGCGGCGTGCGGCTGGCGCACGCCATGGAAGATTGCCTGGTCGCGGCCCAGGGCGGCATGCCGCTGACCGCCGCGCATATCGATGCGCTGCTGCAAGGCACCGACCTGCTGCTGCGCATCGGCCATCCGCCCGGCGGCGACCCGGACTGGTCCGAGCACGCCGGCCGCGCCGAAATCGACGCGGTGATACAACGGCTGGGTTCGCTTGACGGCGACGGCGCGCCGGCGCGGCAAGCGGCAGCGGACGCACCCGCATCCGCCCCAGTCCGCAGCCCCGCCCCGCCGCCCCCGCTCGACCCTGAACGGGCACCATCGGCACCATCGGCACCGATGCCCGCCCACGCCGCCGACGGCCACGAGCGCATGCTGCGCATCAATGCCGACGCGCTGGACCAGTTGCTGGCGCTGTCGGGCGAGGCCATGGTCGAATCGCACTGGCTGCGGCCATTCGGCGAATCGCTGCAAAAGGCGCGGCGCCAGCAGGCGCGCGCGCTGCGCGCGGCCGACACGCTGCAGCAGGCCTTGCGCGAGACCCGGGATGGCGGCGATGCGCATCCGTTGTCCGCGCTGCAGACGGCGCTGGCCGAGCTGCGCCAGCTGCTCGACGATGGCCACCAGCAGCTGGCGGCGCGGCTAAACGAGTTCGAGCAGTACGACCATCGCGCCACGCGGCTGGCACGCCGGCTCTACGACAGCGCGCTGGCCTCGCGCATGCGCCCGCTGTCCGACGGCCTGGCCGGCTACGCGCGCATGGTGCGCGACCTGGGCCGCTCGCTGGGCAAGCCGGTGCACCTGGAACTGTCCGGCGCCGGCACGCAGGTGGACCGCGACATCCTCGAGGCGCTGGACGCGCCGCTGGCGCACCTGCTGCGCAATGCGGTGGACCATGGCATCGAACCCCCGGCGGTGCGCGAGGCATCGGGCAAGCCGCCGGAGGGCCGCGTGACGCTGCGCGCGCGCCACAACGCCGGCCGCCTGCAGATCGAGATCTTCGACGACGGCGCCGGCGTCGACCTCGAAGCGTTGCGGCGCGCCATCGTGCGGCGGCGGCTGGCCTCGGAAGACACAGCGGCGCGGCTGTCGCAGGCCGAGTTGCTCGACTTCCTGCTGCTGCCCGGCTTCAGCATGCGCGACACCGTCTCCGAAGTCTCGGGCCGCGGCGTCGGCCTCGACGCGGTGCAGGAGATGGTGCGCCGCGTGCGCGGCAGCCTGCGCCTGACGCAGCAGCCTGGCGAGGGCCTGCACTTCAGCCTGGAGCTGCCGCTGACGCTGTCGGTGGTGCGCACGCTGCTGGTGGACGTGGCCGGCGAAGCCTATGCCTTCCCGCTGGGCCGCGTGCTGCGCGCCACGTCGGTGGCGCGCGGCGACATCGAACAGACCGAGGGCCACCAGCATTTCCGCCACGAAGGCCGCGCCATCGGGCTGGTCAGCGCGGCGCAGGTGCTGCAGCGCCCCGGTGCTGACACCGCGCCTGCGCGAGAGCAGGTGCCGGTGGTGGTCATCGGCGAGGGCGAGCGGGTTTACGGTATTGCCGTCGACGGCATGCTGGGCGAACGCCTGCTGGTGGTCCAGCCGCTGCCCGCCGCACTCGGCAAGATCCGCGACATTGCCGCCGGCAGCCTGACCGACGACGGCACGCCGGTGCTGATCTTCGATGTCGAGGACATGATCCGTTCGGTCGAAAAACTGGTGTCCGAAGGCCGCATCGAAGGCGTGCGCCAGGCCACGGCGGCCAGCGTGCAGGCGCGCGCGCGCCGCGTGCTGGTAGTGGACGACTCGCTGACCGTGCGTGAGCTGCAGCGCAAGCTGCTGGCCGGGCGCGGCTATGACGTGTCGGTGGCGGTCGACGGCATGGACGGCTGGAACGTGCTGCGCGCCGAGCCCTTCGACCTCGTCATCACCGACATCGACATGCCGCGCATGGACGGGATCGAGCTGGTGCGCCGCATCCGCCAGGATGCCGCGCTGCGCCAGCTGCCGGTGATGGTGGTGTCGTACAAGGACCGCGAACAGGACCGCCAGCGCGGCCTGGAGGCCGGCGCGGACTATTATCTGGCCAAGGGCAGTTTCCACGACGCCGCGTTGCTCGACGCGGTCCAGGACCTGATCGGCGAGGCACGTCCATGAAAATCGGCATCGTCAATGATTCCCCGCTCGCGGTGGCCGCGCTGCGCCGCGCGCTGGCGCTGGATCCGTCGTTCGAGATCGCGTGGATTGCCGGCGACGGCGCCCAGGCGGTGCAGATGGCCGCGCGCCAGACCCCGGACCTGATCCTGATGGACCTGCTGATGCCGGTCATGGACGGCGTCGAGGCCACGCGCCGGATCATGGCCGACACGCCCTGCGCCATCGTGGTGGTGACCATGGACCTGGGACGCAACGCCTCGCAGGTCTTCGACGCCATGGGGCACGGCGCCATCGACGCGGTCGACACGCCGACGCTGGCCGAGGCCGATGCACAGCTCGCCGCCGGGCCGCTGCTGCGCAAGCTGCGCAATATCGCTCGGCTGCTGGCCGGCCGGGTGGCACCGCAGCACGCGCTGGCGGCGGCGCCGCGCGCCGGCAGCGCGCCGCGGCTGGTGGCGATCGGCGCCTCGGCCGGCGGCCCGGCGGCGCTGGCCACGCTGCTGGGCGCGCTGCCGGCGGACCTTGGCGCCGCGGTGGTCACCGTGCAGCATGTCGACGAGGCCTTTGCCGCCGGCATGGCCGAGTGGCTCGACGGACAGTGCGCGCTGCCGGTGCGCATCGCCCGCGCCGGCGAGACCCCGCAGGCCGGCACCGTGCTGCTGGCCGGGACCAACGACCACCTGCGCCTGGCCAGCCCGACCCGGCTGGCCTATACCGAACAGCCCTGCGACTACCTTTACCGCCCTTCCATCGACGTCTTCTTCGAAAGTGTGGTGGAACACTGGCGCGGCGACGTGATCGGCGTGCTGCTCACCGGCATGGGACGCGACGGCGCGCTGGGCCTGAAGGCCATGCGCGACCGCGGCTTCCTCACCATCGCCCAGGACCGCGCGACCAGCGCCGTGTACGGCATGCCCAAGGCCGCCGCCGCGCTCGGCGCCGCCGCCGAGATCCTGCCGCTGCCGCGCATCGCGCCGCGGCTGGTGCAGGCGTGCGGCCTCGCGGCCCTGCCGTGGCCGGCGCCGCCTGCCTGAAAGAATGCAACGGGTCCTCCGGCCGCGCCGGGACCACGAGAACAGGAATTGAACATGCAACCGCAATCCTTCAACCCATCGGCCGGGGCCGCGCCGGCGTCCGCCGGCGACAAGCAAGAGTACCTCGCCATGGTGCTGCTGGTGGACGACCAGGCCATGATCGGCGAAGCCGTGCGCCGCGCGCTGGCCACCGAGCCCGATATCGATTTCCACTACTGCTCGCAGCCGGATGAGGCGGTGGCGGTGGCGCAGCGCACCAAGCCCACCGTGATCCTGCAAGACCTGGTGATGCCAGGCGTGGACGGCCTGACCCTGGTGCAGCGCTATCGCGACAACCCCGCCACGCGCGACATCCCGATCATCGTGCTGTCGACCAAGGAAGAAGCCGCGACCAAGGGCGCGGCCTTTGCCGCCGGCGCCAACGATTACCTGGTCAAGCTGCCGGACAGCATCGAGCTGATTGCGCGTATCCGCTACCACTCGCGCTCTTACCTGAACCAGCTGCAGCGCGACGAAGCCTACCGCGCGTTGCGCCAAAGCCAGCAGCAACTGCTCGAGACCAACCTGGAGCTGCAGCGCCTCACTAACTCGGACGGTCTGACGGGCTTGTCCAACCGGCGTTACTTCGACGAATACCTTGGCGCGGAATGGCGCCGCGCGCTGCGCGAGCAGACCCAGGTGGCGCTGCTGATGATCGATGTCGACGCGTTCAAAGCCTATAACGACACCTACGGCCACGTCGCCGGCGACGACGTGCTGCGCCGCGTGGCCACGGTGATCCGCGACAATTGCGTGCGCGCCACCGACCTGCCCGCGCGCTTCGGCGGCGAAGAGTTCGCCATGGTGCTCCCTGCCACCTCGCCCGGCGGCGTGCGGCTGCTGGCCGAAAAGGTTCGGCGCGCGGTGCAGGGGCTGGCGATTGCCCACAGCGGCTCGCCAACCCTGGACTGCGTCACCGTCAGCATCGGCGGCGCGGTGATGGTGCCCCGGCCCGGCGCGCAGCCGAGCCAGCTGGTGGAGGCGGCCGACGCGGGCCTCTACCAGGCCAAGCGCAATGGCCGCAACCAGGTCATGATGTCGCCGGCCTGAGCCGCGCGGCAACAACCGGTTACACATCTGCACAGGCGACATGGCGGCCTGCGGCCTCGTCTCGTCGCGCCGCCGCGCTTGCGCTGCCAAGGCGCGCCGCCTGGCAGGCCCGCGCAGGCATCACTTCCTGTGGGAATCGTCCGACACTGAATTCGGAGCGTCGCGCCTGTCTGGTCTACCGGTTCAAACCTATCGTTGCATCACGGCAAGCGTGATCCCGCGCCTGCATACCAGATAGCAACTGGCCACGCGGCCGCCGCGATCCGCGCCGGCATGGGCCAGCTCGTCTCTGACTCTAACAGCAAGAGGTGACCCCATGCTTCGATCCAAGACCCTTTTCCTCGGCCTCGCGCTGGCCGCGACCGCGGTGCTGACAGCCTGCGGCGGTGGCGATGACGGCATCGACGACCGCATCGGCCTGAGCAAGCCGAGCGTGCGCGTGATCCACGCCGTCACCGGCGGACCCAATGTCGACGTGCTGCAGAACGGCTCGCTGACCAGCATGGTCAACAAGCCCTACAAATTCGTCTCGACCTACTTCAACGTTGAAACCGGCAACCAGCTGATCTCGTTCAACGCCGCCGGCACGCAGACCGAGCTGGCCCGCAGCAGCCTGGTGGCCGCCACCGGCCACAAGTACACCGTGGTGGCGGTGCCGGGGGCGTCCGCCGCGGAGACGGTGACGATCGACGATCCGTTCGGCAAGGGCCTGCTGTCGAACAAGGCGCGCGTGCGCTCGCTGAACGCGTCCTTCAACGCGCAGAACATCGACATCTACGTGACCCTGCCCGCGATCGACCTGAACTCGGTGGCGCCGACCTTTGCCGCCGTGGGCTACAAGCAGGCCTCGCCGGCGTCGGGCCAGGATTCGATCGACCTGGACGGCAACACCACTTACCGCCTGCGCATCACCCCGGCCGGCACCAAGACCGTCATCTTCGACTCGGGCGCGCTGACGCTGGCCAACAACGCCGACTGGCTGATCACCACGATTCCGTCGGATGGCATCGCCGGCCTGACGCCGAACAAGATCAAGGTGCTGGTGGCGCGTGGCGACGACGAGTCGCAAGCCGGCCTGGAGCTGGTGACGACGCAATAACCGCTGTCGCGGTTGCCCGTGGCAGGCGGGCAGCATGCGCGGAGGCCGGTCCAGAGGGACCGGCCTCTTTTTTTCAGGGCTCGCCGGCGGGCCGCGCCGGGGCTTCTTCGCCCGGCTCCAGCTCCGCCTTCAGCACGGCCAGGTGCGAGATATAGGTTTCCAGTTCGGCCCGCCCTTGCGCGGTGATGCAATACACGCGGCCGCTGCCTTCCACCAGTTCGGCGGTGATGGCACGGGCCATCATCAGGCTGCGCAGGATGGGCCGCAGAGAACGGATGTTCTTGTCGATGCCGCGCTCGCGCAGCCGGTCGACCAGGCTGAGCACCGTGGAGGGGCTCGACTGGACCAGCTTGAGCACATAGATTCTGGAGAAAAACCGGTCAAGGGTAGGCGGTTTCATGGGCGCTGTCGGCGCACCCGATGGTGCGGGAATCCTGATCATCATGCGCAGCCCATGACTGCTGCCGCAGTCGGGCACTCTCTGGGAACAAGGGGGGGCACGCGCGACGCGCCCGCGAAAGAAAACGGGGTGCGCGAAGGCACCCCGAAAGCTTGCGTTGCTCGCGCCGGCCGCTTGCGGGACCGGCGCCATTCCGGGGCGCTCGGCGGCGCTAGTCTTCCTGGAACGCTTCCTCGCGCTTGGCCTTGATCGACGGCAGCGCTACCACCGCCACCAGCGCGGCGGCCGCGATCAGCAGGCCCACCGACAGCGGCCGGGTCACGAACACGCTGAAGTCGCCGCGCGACAGCAGCAGCGTGCGACGGAAGTTCTCTTCCATCATCGGTCCCAGCACGAAGCCCAGCAGCAGCGGTGCCGGTTCGCACTTCAGCTTCAGGAACAGGTAGCCGATCACGCCGAATCCCGCGGCCATGAACACGTCGAAGGTCTGGTTGTTGACCGAGTACACGCCGATACCGCAGAACACCAGGATCGCCGGATACAGGAAGCGGTACGGCACGGTCAGCAGCTTCACCCAGATGCCAATCATCGGCAGGTTCAGGATGATCAGCATCAGGTTGCCGATCCACATCGAGGCGATCAGGCCCCAGAACAGCGACGGGTTGCTGGTCATCACCTGCGGGCCGGGCTGGATGTTGTGGATGGTCATCGCGCCCACCATCAGCGCCATCACCGCGTTGGGCGGAATGCCCAGCGTCAGCAGCGGAATGAAGGACGTCTGCGCCGCGGCGTTGTTGGCCGATTCCGGACCGGCCACGCCTTCGATCGCGCCCTTGCCGAATTCATGCGCGTTCCTGGACGTCTTCTTCTCCAGCGAGTACGCCGCGAACGACGCCAGCGAGGCCCCGCCGCCCGGCAGGATGCCCAGCGCCGAGCCCAGCACCGTGCCGCGCAGCACCGCCGGCGCCATGCGCTTGAAGTCCTCCCTGGTCGGGAACAGGTTGGTGACCTTGTTGGTGAAGGTCTCGCGGGCTTCCTTCTGCTCCAGGTTGGCGATGATCTCGGCAAAGCCGAACATGCCCATTGCCAGCGCCACGAAGTCGATGCCGTCGGTCAGTTCCGGCACGTCGAACGAGAAGCGCGCGGCGCCCGAGTTCACGTCGGTGCCGATCAGGCCCAGCAGCAGGCCCAGCACGATCATCGCGATGGCCTTGGGCAGCGAGCCGGAAGCCAGCACCACGGCGCCGATCAGGCCCAGCACCATCAGCGAGAAGTACTCGGCGGGGCCAAACTTGAAGGCGATTTCCGACAGGGGCGTGGCGAACGCGGCCAGGATCAGCGTGGCGACGCAGCCGGCGAAGAAAGAGCCCAGGCCCGCGGTGGCCAGCGCCACCCCGGCGCGGCCGCGCCGCGCCATCTGGTAACCGTCGATGGTGGTCACCACCGACGACGATTCGCCCGGCAGGTTCACCAGGATGGCGGTGGTCGAGCCGCCATACTGCGCACCGTAGTAGATGCCGGCCAGCATGATCAGCGCGGCCACCGGCGGCAGCGTGTAGGTGATCGGCAGCAGCATGGCGATGGTAGCCAGCGGCCCCAGGCCCGGCAGCACGCCGATCAGCGTGCCCAGCACGCAGCCCAGGAAGGCATAGGCCAGGTTCTGCAGCGACAGCGCGGTGGAAAAACCCAGCGCAAGGTGATCAAACAATTCCATGATGCGGCGCTCCTTAACCGGTAATGAAGGCCGGCCACACCGGCATCTGCAGGTTGATGCCGTACACGAAGGCGCCCAGGCTGATCAGCACCAGCACCACCGCGTTGAGCAGCGCCCCTTTCCAGCTGAACTCGTGGCTGGCCATCGACGACACCAGCACCAGCACGAACACCGACAGCACCATGCCCAGCGGCTTGAGCAGCAGGCCGAACAGCACCACCGAGCCGAGGATCCACAGCAACGTCTTCAGGTCCCAGCGCGCCAGGTGGTCTTGCTCGCCCTTGGGCGACAGCGAGGTCAGCAGCACCACCGCCCCCAGCACCGCGAGCACCAGGCCCAGCAGGAATGGAAAGTATCCGGGTCCCATCTTGGCGGCCGTTCCCATGGAATAGCCGCGAGCGACCCAGGAAAAGCCCAGCCCGACCAGAATGAACATCAGGCCGGAGGCAAAGTCCTTTTGGCTGCGTATGCGCAAAACGATTCTCCTCAAAGTTCACGAAATGCCGTGCCGGGGGCGCACTGGCTCTGGCGCCAAAGACATGCAAGCGGCAATGCAAGCGGGCATGCTTCCCGACGGTTGACCCGAACCTTAGAGACGTGATCTTTCAGGTGCCTTTCATTTGTCCTGTTTTAGGGGTATTTACCGATAGGCCCTGAAAACAAGGCAAATCTGGCAACGCGATACGAAAAAATAGATCACGTTGTGATGTATTTTTTCGAAAAAAGACCGAAGGGAAAGCGGACAGGAATGTCAGGCGAACAAGACGGCGCGCACCCTTGCATCAACGCAAGGGCGCGGCCGCAAAGACGCGCGCCGCTACCGGACCGGCGGGCACGCGCGCACTGGGAGGGAGTGCCAGCGACGACACGATGACACATCGATCTTTCGGAAGGCTTTCAATGCGGAATGCCGAGGCGATTACCGCGCGGCCTCTGCCGCGGGCGTTGCGTTGCCGCGCGCATCGATGACCTCGCCCGCGTCTTCGCAGGGCGTGCCCATGCTGGTATCGGGCGCCTGCCCCACGGCCTCCGCCGGATGCGGCGCGGCGGGCAGGATCCGGCTGCCACGCCAGTTGCCGAAGCGGTAGTAGCCGAACGCCAGTGCCAGCGACACCATCGAGCCGAGCGGAAAGCTCCACCAGATCGCGTCGGCGCCGAGGCGCGGGCCCAGCGCCCAGGCGAACGGCAGCCGGATCACCCACATCGACAGGAACAGGATCACCAGCGGCGCCATCACCGCGCCGGTGGCGCGCACCGTGCCGAAGATGACGATGGTGAAGCCGAACAGGATGAACGACCACAGCACCACCACGTTGATATGCTGCGCGATGCCGATGGCGACACCGTCGGTACCGAGGAACAGGCCCAGCGAATGGCGGTTGAACAGGTAGATCAGCGCCACCAGCGCGCCGGTCATCGCCACGTTGAACAGCAGCCCCACGCGGGTGATACGCGCCACGCGCTGCCACAGCCCGGCGCCGACGTTCTGCGCCACCATCGACGAGACGCTCGCGCCCACCGCCAGCGCGGGCATCTGCACATAGGTCCACAGCTGCGAGGCCACGCCATAGGCGGCGGTGGTCTGCGAGCCATAGGCGTTGACCAGCGCCATCATCACGATGGCGGACGACGAGATCACCACCATCTGCAGGCCCATCGGCAGGCCCTTGACCACCAGCGCGCGCAGGATGGCCGGATCCGGCACCAGCAGCGCCAGCTGGCCGCGATGCAGCAGCAGGAAATGCCGGCGCCGGTACAGCAGCGCCATCATTGCCGCCAGGCTCGCCAGCTGCGCGATCAGCGTGGCCAGCGCCGAGCCGGCGATGCCCATGGCCGGGACCGGGCCCACGCCGAAGATCAGTATCGGGTTGAGCACCACGTCCAGCACCACGGACAACAGCATGAACCAGAACGGCGTGCGCGAATCGCCGGCGCCGCGCAGCGTCATCATCACGAAGTTGTAGAAGTACATGAACGGCAGCGCCAGGAAGATGATGCGCAGGTAGGCCACGGCCAGCGGCGCGGCATCGGGCGGCGTGCGCATCGCGGCCAGGATGTCGGGGGTAAAGAAGTAGCCCAGCGCCGAGGCCAGCACCGACAGCGCGACGAAGAAGGTAGTGCTGGTGCCGACCACGCGCCGCGCCTGGTCCACGTCTCGCGCGCCGACGGCCTGGCCGATCATGATGGTGTTGGCCATGCTGATGCCGAACACCACGCCCAGCAGGAAGAACAGGATGATGTTGGCGTTGGAGGTGGCGGTCAGCGCGGCCTCGCCCAGGAAGCGCCCGACCCAGACCGAATTGATGGAGGCATTCAGCGACTGCAGGATGTTGCTGCCCAGCACCGGCAGCGAGAACAGCAGCAAGGTCCGGCCGATCGGGCCGGTGGTCAGTCTGGCATCGGGCTTCATGGGGCGTCGCGAGGCGGAAATCCGGCCAGTCTATTCCTGCCCCCCGCTGGTCTACAAGCACGCCGAGCCTTAACCCCGTCGTTCCCGCTAAGGCGGGAACCCAGTGACTTTTTCCCCGAAGGAGACGTGAAAGACGCTGGATTGCTCGCTGACGCTCACCCTGCGGGCCGTCCTCCAGACGTCCAATGCGCATCCGCGCATTGTCCCGCCTGCGCGGGAATGACGGTGTGTTTAATGCCTGTACTGAACGGCATACGGCTCCGCCCGCCCCTTTTTACCTGAATGAGTTATTTCCGGACAACGACCGCCGCCGCATACTCCGGCTGGGACCAGCGCGTCCCGGGCCTGCTGCCGGACGGGGTTATCCGGGCTTATCCGGATGGATCCGGCATGCGAGCGCCTTCCGCCGCGGTCAAAACAAGGAGGTGGGGTCATGTTTGTCGGATTCGAGCCTGTTGCCGGCGCCCTGGTGCCGTTTGCCTATGACTGGCCGATGGTGGGCCTGTCGTTCCTGATTTCGGTGTGCGGCGCCTACGTCGGCCTGCGCTGGTCGCGCCGGGTGCGCCAGCCCGACGGGCGCCTGGACATCGACCGGCTGCTGTGCGCCAGCGTCGCGCTGGGCGGCGGCGCGGTCTGGTCGATGCACTTCATCGGCATGGTGGCCTACCAGACCCCGACCCACCGCGAGTTCGGCCTCTTCACCACGCTGGCCTCGCTGCTGGTGGTGATGGTGCTGGCCGGGGCCGGCCTGGCGGTCGCGTCGCGCCCGCGCGGCAGCCGCACCGCCAACGTGGTGCAGGGCGGCGTGCTGACCGGGCTGGGCGTGGTGGCGATGCACTACACCGGCATGGCGGCGATCCGCTCCAACACCCGCTTCGACTGGGATCTCGCCATCATCGGGCTGTCGGTGGTGATCGCCGTCGTGGTGTCGGTGGTGGCGCTGTGGCTGGCCATCACCGTGAAGACCGGCGGCAAGCAGCTGGCGGCGGCCCTGGTGATGGGCGTGGCGGTCTGCGGCATGCACTACACCGGCATGTCGGCCGGCACCATGATCTGCACCAGCCCGACCTACGCGCCCAGCCTGTTTGCGATCGAGGGCGACAGCATCGGCTATGCGGTGTTCGGCCTGAGCCTGATCACGCTGCTGGTGATCCTGGTGGTGGAGGCCACGCGCACCGGCGCGGCCGCGATGGCACGCACGCGCGATATCGCCTGACATCGGGCTCACGGGCCGGCGCGCCCGTTCCCGCACATTCCTGGCGGACCAACACCCGGCGCGCTGCATGAACACGGCGGCCGGGTTAAGCTTGCGGTTTCACCGCCCACCAGGAGAACACGCATGTACCAGGATCTCGCCCTCTATATCGACGGAGAATTCATCAAGGGAGGCGACCGGCGCGAGCAGGAGGTCATCAACCCGGCCACGCAGGAAGTGCTGGGCCAGCTGCCGCACGCCACGCGCGCCGACCTGGACCGCGCCCTGGCCGCCGCGCAGCGCGCCTTCGAAAGCTGGAAGAAGACCTCGCCGCTCGAACGCGGCAAGATCCTGCGCCGCGTCGGCGAGCTGGCGCGCGAGCGCGCCCGGGACATCGGCCGCAATATCACGCTGGACCAGGGCAAGCCGCTGGCGGAGGCCGTCGGCGAAATCATGGTCTGCGCCGAGCACGCCGACTGGCACGCCGAGGAATGCCGCCGCATCTACGGCCGCGTGATCCCGCCGCGCCAGCCCAATGTGCGCCAGCTGGTGGTGCGCGAGCCGATCGGCGTCTGCGCCGCGTTCACGCCGTGGAACTTCCCCTTCAACCAGGCCATCCGCAAGATCGTCGCCGCGGTGGGCGCGGGCTGCACGCTGATCCTGAAAGGGCCCGAGGACTCGCCCAGCGCGGTGGTGGCGCTGGCGCAGCTGTTCCACGATGCCGGCCTGCCGCCGGGCGTGCTCAATATCGTCTGGGGCGTGCCGTCGGAGGTCTCGACTTACCTGATCGAATCGCCGATCGTGCGCAAGATCTCGTTCACCGGCTCGGTGCCGGTGGGCAAGCAGCTGGCGGCGCTGGCCGGCGCGCACATGAAGCGCGTCACCATGGAGCTGGGCGGGCACTCGCCGGTGCTGGTGTTCGACGATGCCGACATCGACCCGGCCGCCGAGATGCTGGCACGCTTCAAGCTGCGCAACGCCGGCCAGGTGTGCGTGTCGCCCACGCGTTTCTACGTCCAGGACAAGGCCTATGACCGCTTCCTGGCGCGCTTCACCGAGGTGATCGGCTCGATCAAGGTCGGCAACGGCCTGGAAGACGGCACCCAGATGGGCCCGCTGGCGCACGAGCGCCGCGTGCTGTCGATGGAGCAGTTCCTGGACGATGCCAGCCAGCGCGGCGGCAAGGTGGTGGCGGGCGGCTCGCGCCTCGGCGACAAGGGCTACTTCTTCGCGCCGACCGTGGTCACCGACCTGCCCGACGACGCGCGCCTGATGACCGACGAACCCTTCGGCCCGGTGGCGCCGGTGACGCGCTTCAAGGACACCGCCGAGGTGCTGCGCCGCGCCAACAGCCTGCCCTACGGCCTGGCGTCGTATGTCTTCACCAACTCGCTGAAGACCGCGACCGAGGTCTCCAATGGCCTCGAAGCCGGCATGGTCAACATCAACCACTTCGGCATGGCACTGGCCGAGACCCCGTTCGGCGGCATCAAGGACTCGGGCATCGGCAGCGAAGGCGGGCTGGAGACCTTCGACGGCTACCTGGTGACCAAGTTCATCACCCAGGCCTGAGCGCCCGGGCGCGGTGCAGGGCGGCCTGCCGCCGGCTCCCTCCCGGGGCCGGCGGCGCCTCCCCGTCAGCGGAAGAAGATGCCGCGCGTCAGGAACGTATGATTCGCTTCTTCCGCCATCAGCCAGACCAGCACCAGCAGGCACAGCGGCGGGATCAGGATGGCGCAGATCAGCGCCATGCGTTCCCATGCCATGTGCATGAACACCGCCACGATCAGCCCTGCCTTCAGCCCCATGAACAGCAGGATCAGGGTCCAGCGCAGGTAGCCGGTGACGTGGAAATAGTCGACCAGGTACGACAGCGTCGACAGCACGAACAGCAGCAGCCAGATTTTCAGGTACAACCCGATCGGGTGCTCCTGCCCGTGGTGCGCGGCGTCGCCGCCGGTGGCGTGCGCGGGCGTTGCTGGCGCCGCGGGGGTTGCCGCGGGTGTTGCCGGATTCGATGCCATGGCCACCCTCACCAGAGATAGAACAGCGCAAAGATGAAGACCCAGACCAGGTCGACGAAGTGCCAGTACAGGCCGGCGATCTCGACGATCTGGTAGTTGCCGGTCGCTTCGTAGCGCCCGCGCAGCACGCGCGTGGCCACCACCAGCAGGTAGATCACGCCGCACGACACGTGCAGGCCGTGGAAACCCGTGATCATGAAGAAAGTCGATCCGAACTGCGCCGCCCCCATCGGATTGCTCCAGGGCCGCACGCCCTCGTCCACGATCAGCTTGGTCCATTCGAAGGCCTGCATGCCGACGAACAGCACGCCAAACGCGGCCGTGACGAACATCAGCGTCGCGCATTCGCGGCGCGCGCGCCGGTAGGCAAAGTTGACCGCCATCGCCATGGTGCCGCTGCTGGTAATCAGCACGAAGGTCATGATCGCGATCAGCAGCAGCGGAATGTCGGCGCCGCCCACATGCAGCGCGAACACCTCGCTCGGGTTGGGCCACGGCACCGTTGTCGACATGCGCACGGTCATGTAGCCGGTCAGAAAGCAGCTGAAGACGAAGGTGTCGGACAGCAGGAAGATCCACATCATCGCCTTGCCCCACGACACCTTGAACGCCTGCTGGTCCGACGACCAGTCGGCCAGCATGCCGCGCAGGCCGCCGACCGGTGGCGCGGGCGGCGCGGGCGCCACGCCGGGGGTTGCCGAGGGTGAAGACAGTTGCGTCGACATGCCGGTCCTCCTTGCCGCGGGCGCTAGGCCGTGCCGCAGATATAGCGCACCAGTTCGGGCGTGAGCCACCCGAGCGCCGCCAGCAGTACCGCCCATACCGCCAGCAGGAAGTGCCAGTAGCGCGCGCACAGCCGCAGGCGCAGCACCGCCGCCTCGCCACTGCCGCGCGCCGACATGGCAAAGCCCCAGCCCGCCAGTCCGCCCAGCACGTGCAGGCCGTGCATCGCGGTCAGCAGGTAGAAGAAGCTGCCCGCCGGATTGCCGGCCGGCATTACCTGCATTGCGCCCAGCGCCTGCCACGCCCACAGCTGCGAGGCGACGAAGGCGGCCGCCCCCAGACCGCCCAGGCGCAGTGCCCGCCTGGCCGTGGCCATCTCGCCCCGGCCCGCGGCGCGCGAGGCCACCGACATCGCCACGCTGCCCGCGGCCAGCAGCGCGGTCGACAGCCATACCTGCCAGGGCAGCGCGATGCGGTGCCAGTCCGGGCTATCCATGCGCAGCGCATAGGCGGTCAGGAACAGTGCGAACAGCGACGTGACCACGCCCATGAATACCCACAGGCCGATGCTTGCCGGCGCGCGGCGGTGCGGGTGGCGGTTGGCGGCGTTCTCGCCCGAAGGGTTGCCGCCGAAGTCGTCGCGGCTGACCTTGAAGACGGCGTCGGCGTTCATGCTACGGCTCCGCGGCTGGCATGCGGTTCAGGCTCCGCGCCGCCCTCTTCTGGCGGCGCGTTCTGCGCGATAAAGTCCTCGCGCGCTCCCGGCACGCTGTAGGCGTAGGCCCAGCGGTACACCACCGGCAGGTGCGGGCCCCAGTTGCCGTGCGCCGGCGGCGTCTGCGGTGTCTGCCATTCCAGCGACGCCGCACGCCACGGGTTGCCGTCGGCCTTGCGGCCGTGCCGCAGGCTCCAGAACAGGTTGAAGACAAAGAGCAGCTGCGCCGTGGCGACGACGAACGCTGCCACCGAGATATACATGTTCATCACATGCGCCGATTCCGGGATAAACGCGTAGTTCTCCCAGGCGTAGTAGCGCCGCGGCATGCCCAGCACGCCCAGGTAGTGCATCGGGAAGAAGATGGCATAGGTGCCGACGAAGGTCACCCAGAAATGAATGCGGCCCATGCTGTCGTCCAGCATCCGCCCGGTGACCTTGGGATACCAGTGGTAGAGGCCGCCGAACACCACCAGGATCGGCGACACGCCCATCACCATGTGGAAGTGCGCCACCACGAAATAGGTATTCGACAGCGGGATATCGACGCTGACGTTGCCCAGGAACAGCCCGGTCAGCCCGCCGATGACGAAGGTGCTGATGAAGGCGATGGCGAACAGCATCGGCACGGTGAAGTGGATATCGCCGCGCCAGAGCGTGATGACCCAGTTGTAGACCTTGATCGCGGTCGGGATGGCGATGATCAGCGTGGTGGTGGCGAAGAAGAATCCAAAGTACGGGTTCATGCCGCTGACAAACATGTGGTGCGCCCACACCACCACCGACAGCACGCCGATCGCCAGGATCGCCCAGACCATGGTGCGGTAGCCAAAGATGCTCTTGCGCGAATGCACGCTGACCAGGTCCGAGACGATGCCGAATGCCGGCAGCGCGACGATATAGACCTCGGGGTGGCCGAAGAACCAGAACAGGTGCTGGAACAGCAGCGGGCTGCCGCCCTTGTAGGTCAACTGCTGTCCCATCGACACCATCGCCGGCATGAAGAAGCTGGTCCCCATGGTCTTGTCCAGCAGCATCATCACCGCGGACACGAACAACGCCGGAAACGCCAGCAGCGCCAGGATGGTTGCCATGAAGATGCCCCATACCGACAGCGGCATGCGCAGCAGCGTCATGCCTTCGGTGCGCGCCTGCAGCACGGTGGTGACGTAGTTGAGGCCGCCCATCGTCGCCGCGACGATGAAGATCGCCAGCGACACCAGCATCAGGATGATGCCCCAGTCATGCCCCGGCGTGCCGGGCAGGATCGCCTGCGGCGGATACAGCGTCCAGCCCGCGCCGGTGGGCCCGCCCGGCACGAAGAAGCTGGCCAGCAGCACGATCACCGACAGCAGGTAGACCCAGAAGCTGAGCATGTTGAGGAAGGGGAACACCATGTCGCGCGCCCCCACCATCAGCGGGATCAGGTAGTTGCCAAAGCCGCCCAGGAACAGCGCGGTCAGCAGGTAGATCACCATGATCATGCCGTGCATGGTGACGAACTGGTAGTAGCGGTTGGCGTCGATGAACTCGAAGCGGCCGGGGAATCCCAGCTGCATGCGCATCAGGTTGGACAGCGCGACGCCCACCAGGCCCACCACGATCGCCACGATGGTGTACTGCACGGCGATGACCTTGTGGTCCTGGCTCCAGACATAGCGCGTCCAGAAGCTCTGCGGCGCGTGATGGGCGGCGTCATCGGCGTAGGCCATGCAGGTCTCCTCACTGGCGCGGCGGCGCGGGCGCGGCCGTGGGCGGCACCGCGACGGCCGTCGAAGTGGTATAGGTGCCAGACGCCGCGCCGGCCGTGGCCGCGGGCGCTGCCGAACCGGCGGCCGCCGTGGTCGCGGCGCTGGTGGTGGCGGCCGCGCCGGCCGGCACGTCCGCCGGCGCCACCGGCGCCACCATGCCGGCGTCCGCGGCACCGCTGCCGACGGACTTGATATACGCGGTCAGCGCCGCGATCTCGTCGTCGCTGATCGGCAGCTTGGGCATCACCGGACCGTAGCCCTTGATCAGCCGCGCGTGCGGGTCGGCAATTTCCTTGTGCAGGAAGGCATCGTCCACCCTGGCGCTGCTGCCGTCGGCAAAGGTCTCGGTCTTGCCGTACAGGCCCTTCCAGGTCGGCCCTACCCCCGGATTGCCATCGATGCTGTGGCAGCCGGCGCAGCCCTTGCTCTGCGCCAGCGCACGGCCCTTCTCGATGGTGCCTGCGGCGCCCGCGGCGCCGGGCGCTGCGGCGGCCATCGCCGCCGGCGGCGCCGCGGCCTTCGCCAGCGTCATGGCAAAGGTCTGCTGCTTCGCCAGCCACGCCTCGAAGGCAGCCGGCTCCTCCACCACCACCGTGCCGCGCATGTTGTAATGCCCCACGCCGCACAGCTGCGCGCACAGGATGTCGAAGCGTCCCGTTTGCGTGGGCGTGAACCAGAACGACGTCACCATGCCAGGCACCATGTTCATGCGCGCGCGGAACGGCGGCACGTAAAAGTCATGGAGTACGTCCTTGGAGCGCAGCAGCACCTTGACCGGCTGGTTCAGCGGCAGATGCACCTCCGGGCCAACGATCACGATGTTGTCCAGCCCGCGCGGATCGTCCGGGTCCAGCCCAAGGGGATTCGCGCCGGTGACGAAGCGCGCGTCCGAAGCGCCCAGCTGTCCGCTCTTGCCGGGAAAGCGAAACGCCCACGACCACTGCTGCCCCACCACTTCCATCACCATCGCCTCGCGCGGCGGGCGCACGTAGTCGGCATAGACGAACAGGCCCGGGGCCAGCAGCAAGATCACGCCCAGCGTGGTGCCGCCGATCAGCCAGAGCTCCAGCCTGCTGTTCTCCGGGTGGTAGGACGCGCGATGGCCGGTGCCGCCGCGGGGATGCGGCGCATCATGGCGAAAGCGCCAGACGATGTAGCCGACGAACAGGTTGATGCCGATAAAGAAGATACCGGTGATGACGAGGGTAATGGTCAGCGTGTCGTCCATCTGTTTCCAGTTGGACGCCAGCGGCGTTGCCCACCACGGGCTCAGGAAATGAAAGAGCACCGATGCGGCAACCATGACCACGAGTGCGATGGCCATCGCCATATCCACCCTCCTCCTCGCCTGCGGCGAGGGATGCGCAAGTCACGCAGGTAGAGATAAGACTAGTGCATGCCGTCAGGTCACTGCAAGGCGACACGCCGGAGCATTGGTGTCGCACTGCACAAGCGCGCGGCGCAAGGAAAAAGCGGCGGCGGGAACCCTTGGTTCGCGCCGCCGCAGTGATCGTGCCGGCCCGCGTACGGGCCGGACCAGGTCAGTGCGAGACGTCCTTGCTCTCCAGCTTCCAGTAGCACGCCGCCGCGGCGACGCCGAAGATCAGGTGCCCGACGAAGGTATGCCAGCCGCGCACCTCGACGAACCACGGGAACGCCCGTGTCATCACATAGAAGTTGAAGACGTAGACCACCACGCCGAACACCGCGCCCGCCAGCATGGCGAGGCCGAGACTGGAATCGAGCGTGAACGGCGCCAGGATCGCCGCCAGGATCATGCCCAACACGGCGCCCAGCACAAAGTGGATCACCAGTGCCGCGGCCACGGTGCCGACGCTGAACAGCGACGTCTGCAGCACCTCGGGCCCCATCACGATCGCCGCGATCATGCGCGTGGCCACCCACGGGTTGACGCCCGACACCATCGACGACCAGAACAGTTCCAGCACCAACAGCAACGCGCCCGCCGCCAGCCCTGACACCGCTGCCGCGGTCCAGTCCGGCAGTCGCCGCACGTAGTGGTGCGATTGCATGTGAAGTTCCATAGCCACCTCCGTCTCTCTCGTCGGCGGGGCATCGCACGAAAGGGGAAATACGCCCCGCGTCTCTGCTCAGCATAGGACACGCGTTCCGCGCTTCGGGGGCGGCTCGCCGAAAAAGGCTCGGAATGCGTACGTCGCACAACGGGCAGGCGCGGCAAGTGCGGCGTCGGATACCGGCGCGGCCTGGCGCAAGCGCCGCATCGGGGACAATCCCGATGCGCACACGGTCCATACGACACACACTGCCTATACTGGAATCACAAAAGAGAGAGACAGGAGACCGCCATGCACTTCACCGCGCATGATCTTGTATTCCTGATTCCGATGGCGCTGGTTGGCGTGATCGCCATGGGTTCGATCCCGGTGACCGCCAGGTTCCTGCGCATCAGTTGCCGCACCATGGGGGCGCTCATCGGCGCACTGGTCGCGGTGCTGGTGCTGGAGGCGTTACCGCTGCTGATCTGACTCCCTCCGGGGTCTTGTGCACGCGTAGTGGGAGGAGGGCCGCTATGTCGATCGGCCTGCTAGCCGCCATCATGGCGGCGCTGCTGTGCATTACCGTGTTGCGGGCGCTATGGCGCTGCAGCCATCCGTACCGGATGCGGTATCGGCGATGCGTCGCGCAACGCCAGCGCGCGGGGCTGTGCCGGCACGCGCGCGCGGGCACGGCTGAAGGAAGACGCCGCGCGAGCGGGACCCACTGAGAAGTGCCTGCGGCGTTACAGCTCGATCATCGCGAATTCGCCCTTGCCGACGTCGCATTCCGGGCAGCGCCAGTCATCGGGGATATCCTCCCAGCGCGTGCCGGGGGCGATGCCGTCTTCCGGCCAGCCCTGTTCTTCGTCGTACACCCAGCCGCAGATCACGCACACCCACGTCTTGTAGGCGACGGCGGCTTCCATTGGCTCCTGCTGCAAAATTCACTCCTGATTCGGCGATGGAACGGATTGTCCGGGCCGAATCATACCGGTTTTCGCCGCAGGACCCGTGGCGGCGCCGCGCGCTGCAACGCCGCCACCCGGATCAGCCGCGGATGGAAAAATCCACCCGGTTGGGCGTGCCCTTGTCCTTGATGCCTTCGGCGCTGAGCCTGGGCGCGGTCAGGAACAGCCGGCTCTCCGGCACCTTGCCTTCGCGTTCCAGTGCCTGCTTGACCACCAGCGCGCGCTGTTCGGCCAGGCGTTTCAGGTCTGCGTCGGTGACGGTGGCGTTGGCCATCAGCAGCTTTTCCATTTCCTCGGGCGGCAGCGTCTTGGCAAAGCCGACGAAGTTGCGCGGCTTCTTCATCGAGGTGCGCTTGTAGACCTGCTCCAGGTATTTCGGGTACTCGGCCTTCGATACCTTGACGTTGGCGCCCTGCTCGACGGCCTCGTCGTCACCGGCCTGGCCACCCGCCTGCGCGTTGTCGCGCTGCTCGCGCCGTTTTTGCTCGGCCACGCGCGCATCCAGCCACGCGCGGCGCGCGCCGGCCTCATCGGTGGCGGGATCGATACGGCCGCTGATTTCCAGCCGCAGCGAGGGCCGGTCATTGAGCGCCTGTCCCAGCTTGGCAATCTTGTCCTTCGCCGCCGGAGTCAGCGTGGCGGTGCCCGGCGCGAACTCGACATAGCCCAATTCCTCGCCGCTGCCGCCGAAGGCCGAGGCGATCAGCGAGAACGGCGACGTGATCGCCTTGGTCAGCAGGTTGACGATCACGCGCACGATCACGCCGCCGATGCTGAACTCCGGATCCGACAGCGAGCCCGACACCGGCAGGTTCACGTCGATCACGCCGTTGCGGTCCTTGAGCAGCGACACCGCCAGCAGCACCGGGAGCTTGGTCGCATCCGGGCTGTCGACACGATCGCCGAAGGTCAGCTGGTCCAGGAACAGGTGGTTGCGCGCATCGAGCTTGCCGTTCTCGATCTTGTAGGCCACGTCGACGGTCAGCTTGCCCTTGGTGATGGGGTAGCCCGCGTACTTGGCGGCATAGGGCGTGAGCCGCGTCAGCTCGACGCCCGAGGCCTTGGCGGCAATATCCAGGAACAGCTGCTCGCCAAGCGGATTGAGCTTGCCGCTGATATTGACCGGCGCGTCGTCGTCGATGCGGCCGTCCAGCACCAGGTCGGCCGGCGTGGGATCGCCCGACGATACCTTGGACACCGAACCCTTCATGCCGGTCAGGTTGGCGGTGTAGTTCGGCTTGACGAAGAAGTCCGAGAAATTGATGTTGCCCTTGTCGACCGAGACCCCGCCAATGCGGATCTGCGGCTTGGGGCCGCCCGGCTTCTGCTCGACCTGGGCCGTGCGCGTGTCGCCGGCCTGCACCGGCACGGCTGACGCCGGGGCCGAGGCCGGGTTGGCTTGCGTCAGGCTGGTGGACGGCGCCGCCTCGCCCTTCTCCGCGCCGCCGGCCAGCACGTCCTGCAGGTTCAGGCGGCCGTTGGCGTTCAGGATCACGCGGGCGTAGAAATCCGACAGCGCGATATTGCCGAGGCCCACGCGCATCGGCCCCTTGCTCTCGTCCATCGCAAAGTCGATGCCGGACACCGCCAGCGAGCGCCAGCGCAAGAAATCGTCGCCGCTGACGCGATCGACCGTGCGCACATTGCCGGCCTGCACATTGCCGTTGAAATGCGCGGCAAGCGGCTTGCCGGCAGGCGCATCGACATTGAGCCGGCCCTTGACCGTGAGCGTGCCGCTGCGCAGCGCGGCGTTGAAGCGGTCAGCCAGGTAAGGCTGCAACGGGCTGACATCGACCTGGCGCAGGTCCAGCTGCAGACGGCTGGCCGGCAGCGCCGGCAACACCGTGCCATCGACGCCGATCACGCCGCGGCGGCCGGATTCGGCATGCAGCCTGACCGGCACCGCCGCCGGCGTGAGCGGCCAGGCCACCGCGCCGGTGGTCAGGCCGATATTGCGGAACTGGTGGATCACCGGGCGGCCGCGGTTGGCCTGGGCCGGCTGGTAGTCCGCCAGCCGGGCACTGCCGCCTTCCACCACCACCTTGCCAATACTGGCCTTCCAGCCGCCGCCCGCCGCAGCGCCATTGGCTCCATTGGCGCCATTCGCGCTGGCCGCCGCGGCGCGCCGCGGCGCCGCGCGCGCCTGCTGCGCGGATTCCGTCGCCCACAACCGCGCCATCTCGAGCAATTCACCGCGATGATCGCGGGTGGCGGCGATCTGCGGCTGCGCCAGCGTAACCTGGCTGGTGGCAAAGGTCTGTTTGGCGAGGTCGAACTGGATATCGTCCAGCACCAGCTTCTGCGCCTGCAGCAGCGGCAGCGCGGCACCGTCGCGGTCAGCGTTGCGGTCGGCGTTGCGGTCGGCGTTGCGGTCGCGCGTGCGGCGGGCGGGACCCTGCTCCGCGGCTTGCGCATTCGCCTCGCTCGCGCGCGGTGCGGCGCCAGCCGGCATCACCACCGGGTCGCGCGTGGCAACGTACAGCGGCGCCAGCTCCAGCCGCGATTTTTCCAGCACGAACTGGAACTGCGGCGTGCCCCACGCCATGCGGTAGTGCAGTTCCGCATTGACGGCGGTGGTGCCGAACTGGCTGCGCAGCTCGCGCGGCCACCAGGCGGCAAATCCCTGCGGGCGCAATCCGGTGGTTTCCAGCGTGCCGGCCATCGATCCGTCGCGTAGCAGCAGGTCGCCGGTGTGGTGCAGGGTCTGGCCGTCGGCCACGGTCAGCGTGGCCTCGACGCGCACGGGCTTGTCGCCGTCGGTGCCGGCAAAACCCTTGACCTCGGCATCGAGCGGCCCGAGCGCGAGCTTGCCCGGGCCCGATGGCGCCAGCGCATCTTCGAATCCCAGCCGGGCCTGCCTGACGACGATGCGGTCGACCGCATAGCGCCATGGCACCTCCTTTGCCGCCGTCGCGGGCGCCGCCGGCACGGCCGAGGCCGGCGCGGGTGCCGGGGCCACGCCATCGGTGGATCGGCTTACCGCCTGCGGCAGGAATGCCGTGGCCAGGTTCAGCGAGCCGTCGGCGCGGCGCGCCGCCTCTACCGCCAGCCCTTCGATCTCGACGCTGCGCAGCTGCGCGCGGTGCGCCAGCGGCTCCAGCCTGGCGATATCGACCGCCAGCTTGCCGCTGCGGATCAGCGGCTGCCCGGCGCGCGTGCGCACCTCGGCATCTCGCAGCGCGGCGCTGCCCGTCACCACCATCTCCTGCGTGTCCTGCTGCTGGCGGAACGCCACCGTCAGGCGCGTATCGAGCTTGCCGGACTTGACCTCGGCGTCGCGCAGCGTCGGCGCGAACGCCATCATCCGCGCCACCTCGAGCCCGTCGAGGTTGATGTTGAGCCGGGTCTGGCGCGAATCGGCGAAAGGCAGCACCTCGCCGTCCAGCGCCAGCGGCGTGCCGTTGACCTGCGCGCTCAGCGTGGGCCGGGTCACGATCTCGACGTCGTGCGGCAGGTTGGACAGGAACGGCAGCGTCAGCGTCAGGTTGTCGACGCGCAGGGTGGTGTCGAGCAGCTTGTCGTCATAGCGCACGCTGCTGCCGGTCACCGCGATGTTGTTCACCGAGAAGCGCGCCGGCTCGGCATCGGCAGGCTTGGGCGGCAGCGCCGCGAACTTTTCCTGCACATCGGCAAAGCTCATGCGGCCGTCGGCGCCGCGCACCACGTGCACGGCCAGCCGGTCGACATGCAGGTTATCGACCACCGGGGCCAGGTGCCAGACCGAGGCCAGCGAGGTATCGGCCTGCACCTCGCCCAGCGTCAGTGCCGGGGTCTTGCCATCACGCTCATAGATGGTCAGGTCCGTCAGTGTGGCCGCCAGTTCAAAGGGCCGTACCTGCGCCTGCCCCAGCGTGACCTTGCGCCCGAGCGCCTCGGTCGCCTGCTTCTCGACCAGGTGCTTGATCAGCGGCGGACCGCCGAAATAACCTGCCAGCCCGAACACCGCGAGCGCCGCCGCGACGCCGCCCGCGACCCGCATGGCCAGCCGGCCGCGGGGCGTGGCAGCCACCGTGGCCGCCGCCTGGATGGATTGCTTGAATGCCATGACGTTCCAGAAATTCTGACCCCGCGCACCGGCGCTGCACGCTTCTTTGTGCCCCGGATTTCACATTTTTCGACATTATGGCAACGCTTTCGGACAAAGCAAAGAAGCCAGACCTGGCGCCATCATTGAGCGCTCAACGGCCGGTGAGCCGATCTGGTATCTTTACGTCCTTTGCGAAGCGTTCCGTCGCAAGCCTGTGGCTTACCCGCCGCGTCGTGCCTGCCTCTCCCGCGCTGTACCCTCCGGCCACACCCATCACGTTATTCCGTGCTGCGCGCTTCGCATGCGTCCTCTTCCATGCGAGTCCATTCCATGTCTACCACCAGCAGTACCGCCGCGGGTGTCGGCACACCGCGCGCCGGCGCGCGTGCGCTCACCGGCCAGGATTACAAGACCCTTTCCCTTGCCGCCCTGGGCGGCGCGCTCGAATTCTACGACTTCATCATCTTCGTGTTCTTCGCGACGGTGATCGGCCAGCTGTTCTTCCCGCCGTCGGTGCCCGACTGGCTGCGCCAGCTGCAGACCTTCGGCATCTTCGCGGCGGGCTACCTGGCGCGGCCTCTGGGCGGCATCATCATGGCGCACTTCGGCGACCTGCTCGGCCGCAAGAAGATGTTCACGCTGTCGATCCTGCTGATGTCCGTGCCCACGCTGCTGATGGGCCTGATGCCGACCTACCAGTCGATCGGGCTGGCGGCACCGGTGCTGCTGCTGGTGCTGCGCATCCTGCAAGGCGCCGCCGTCGGCGGCGAAGTGCCGGGCGCCTGGGTCTTCGTCTCCGAACACGTGCCGGCGCGCCATGTCGGCTACGCCTGCGGCACGCTGACCGCGGGACTGACCGCCGGCATCCTGCTCGGCTCGCTGGTCGCCACCGGCATCAACACCGTCTTCACGCCCGCCGAGCTGGCCGATTACGGCTGGCGCGTGCCTTTCCTGATCGGCGGCGTGTTCGGCATTGCCTCGATGTACCTGCGCCGCTGGCTGCATGAGACCCCGGTCTTCGCCGAATTGCAGCAGCGCAAGGCGCTGGCGGCGGAGATGCCGCTGAAGTCGGTGATGCGCGACCACGGCGGCAGCGTCGCGGTCTCGATGCTGCTGACCTGGATGCTGTCGGCCGGCATCGTGGTGGTGATCCTGATGACCCCGACTTTCCTGCAGAAGCTGTATGGCTTCGACGCACGCACCGCGCTGGTCGCCAACAGCGTGGCCACGCTGTGCCTGACCGTTGGCTGCATCGTCTCGGGTGCGCTGGCCGACCGCATCGGCGCGCGCCGCACGCTGTTTTTCGGCGGCCTGCTGCTGGCGGCCTGCGCCTACGCGTTCTACACCACCATCTTCACCCGTCCCGACCTGCTGCTGCCGCTCTATGCGCTGGCCGGCTTCCTGGTCGGCACCATCGGCGCGGTGCCGTTCGTGCTGGTCAACGCGTTCCCGGCGCAGGTGCGTTTCTCCGGGCTGTCTTTCTCCTACAACGTGTCCTATGCCATCTTCGGCGGCCTGACGCCGATGGTGGTGACGCTGATGCTGAAGAACGACCCGCTGGCGCCGGCGCATTATGTGGTGGCGCTGTGCGTGTTGGGGATGGCGACGGCGCTGTTCGTCAAGGATCGGTCGCGGGAGTGATGGCGGAAACATGGGATTTCATTGCCGAATACAGCGAACGCGCGCTGGCGGGATATCCGGCCGATCCCATTTCCCGGGGGTTGCCCGAGCCATTGCTGCCGAAAATGGCGCTGGCCGCCGGCCGGTCTAGCGCCGGCGCAACGCCGGTGCCCGTGCTGCTTATGCGCCGCGCGCGGGCGCGGGTTCAGCGCCGGTGCTGCAGGAAGAACTGCCACATCATCGTGCTGGCGTCGGGCCCGATATCGCTATGGTAGCTGTAGCGGTCGTCGCCGCCGCTCCACGCGTGCCCCAGGCCTTCCACCTCGACCAGCGTCACCAGGTCGCGGTGCCAGCGGCCAAAGCGGTATTCATGTGACCGTCCCGGTACGTCGCCTTGCGCCTCGACGCGCGCGGGGCGGCCGGCGAGGCGGTCTTCCAGGCCGTTGTAGGCCAGGAACTGGCGCGCCAGCAGGCGTCCGTTGAGCGGATGCACCGCTTCATCGGCCAGCCCATGGATCACCAGCGCGGGCATCTCGGGGCCGCCCGGCGTGACGCCGGCGGCATCGAGCAGCCAGGCGGGCTCGGCTTCAGAGCCTTCCTGCATTGCGCGCAAGCCGGCGCGCGGGTTGCCGGCCGCGCCGATGACCACACCGGAATGAAGGGCCACGGCCGCCACCTTGTCCGGGTAGCGCAACGCTACCACCGCAGCCATGGCCGCGCCGGCGGACATGCCGGCCAGGTAGATCTCGCGCTCGCGGACTTCATGGCGCGCCGCCAGCGCGTCGATCAGCGCGGCCACTGCCTGCGCCTCGCGTCCGCCTTCGGCCGCGCCGAGGTCGAACCACTGCCAGCAGCGCTGCACCTGGCGGCGCAATGGCTGTTGCGGGTACGCGACGATAAAACCTTCGCGTTCGGCCAGTGCATTCAGGCGCGTGCCGGCGGCCAGGTCATCCGGGGTCTGGCGACAGCCGTGCAGCACCACCACCACCGGGAGCGGGCCACGATGGGCCTTCGACGGGGTGTACAGGTGATAAGACAGTTGCGGCACCAGTTCGCCCGGCATCGGGGCCAGGCGCAGGCGATGCGCCTGCCAGGTACCGCGCAGGCCGTCCGGCTCGGCGGCCGGGCTTGCGGGCCTGGCGGGCCTGCGTGGCTCGGACGGGCGCGCGGGCGTGAGCGGATTCAGCGAATCCATGCGCGAGAGCCAGGACTTTACCTGGGCTTCCGTGCGGGCCTGGACGCGGCTCAAACGCCGCATGCGGGCATGCCAGTCGGCGGCAAGGCTCTTGGTCATGAGGACTCCTGTATGACGGAATCTCCTCCTAATGCCTTATTGTTGCGTTGCAGCATACCACAGCCAAGCGACGCCGACCCGCCATTGGCGGTCACGCATTGGGCGAATGCGGCAAAGCCGGGGAAACGGGTAGAGCCGGGCGCCGGCGGCCAAGGCCGGCAGGCGTTGCAAGGCCGGGGGCGGTCAGCGGTCGGCCACCCGCTTCCAGCCTTCCGTTGAAAAGCTGCGCATGGCCCGGGCGCGCGATGCCGTGCCGGCGCCAAGGTCTCGTTCGTAGAACACCCGGTCGCTGCCGAGCAGGAAGGTATTGATGCCGGTATCGCCATAGCGTGCCGGCCACGCGATCAGGCCGTACCCGCCCTCGCTGCCCCGGGCTGGCGGCAGGATGCGGTAGTGATAGCCGTAGAACGCGTCCGCGGCGGGTGTCTCGGGGCCCATCGCCAGCGCATCCGGCCCGAGCGGGCTTGCGTCCTGCTCGCTGGCTGCCGGCCAGTAGAGTCCGTCGGTCTTGCCTGGCATGCTGACGAGCCGCCTGGCATAGCGGCCCTGGCCCACCTGTTCGGCATAGCGCTGCTGCGCGTCGGCCAGCTGCAGCAGCGTCTCCATGGTCACCAGCTCGTTGCGCCCCAGGCGCCGACGGCGCACTTCCTGTTCGCCTGCGCGCAGGTCGAACTGCCACCCGTCTTTCTGCCGGGCCAATGGCACGGGGAAGGTCCATCCGCTTTCGCCCACCGCAATGCGCGCACGGCGTTCGCCTTCGGGCTGGATGGCGTGGTGGCGTGCCCACGCACCCAGGAATGCATAGATGTCGTCCTGGTCGATCGACCCTTGCGGCACCAGCAACCGGTATTGCCGGCCAAGTACTCGCTGCAGCGCGTCGGTATCGCTGCGAGCGATGGCATCGCCGAGCGCATCGGCCGCGGCTTGCGGGCTCGGGAAGACCTGCTGCGCCGACACCGGAACGCTCAGCGACAGCACCAGTGCGGCAGCCAGCACGGGCAGCACGCGCGCGCCGCGGGCCACCGCCAGGGCAGAAATCAGGTTACCGGTCTTGCGCATCATGCTTTACCTCCGGCCATGGCCAAAATGTTCGCCGCCGTGCCGGCCGCCCCCACCGCCCAGCTCCCCGCCGGCGTGGCGCATGCCCCCCTGGTTGAAGCCGGCCGCGCGCTCCGGCGCGTGGTGCTGAGACACCGCGGCGCGCTGCGTCTGCTGGCGCACGCGTTCGCCATTGCCAGCGTCGCGCAGTGCGCTGTCACGATTGGCATTGCGCGCGCGCTCGCGCGCCGCGGCCTGATCGGCCCGCTGGTGATCGGCTCCCGCAGGCCGCGGATTGCGGGTGCCGGCACTGCCTGCGCCGGGTCTCGTGCCTTCATTGCGGGCGGCGGCGGCCCCGGCATGGCCGGGAATCGCCTGGCCGGTACGGCCTTCGAACGACTGGGCGGCGCGATCGCGTGCCAGGTCGCGCTCGGAAGGCTGGCGCTGTGCGGTGCCACCGGCGCGCTCGCCGGGCCGAGCGCTCGCCTGGCGATTGGCAAGACCGGCCTGGCGTTGCTGATCATAGCGGCCGCGCACCGCCGCATTGTTGTAGGGCACATCGCCCCGCCGGGCCGGGTTGTGCTGCCAGTTCACGTTGGCGCGGTTCACGTCGAGGCGCTGGTTGACGTTGATGTTGTTGTAGCGGTTCACGTTGATGTTGACATCGTGATCGTGCCAGTCGAATCCGCCCCACATGGCGTCGACCGCGGCCACACCCAGCCCGAAACCGATGCCGGACACCAGCGCCGTGGCGAACGCCGAGCCTGGCGGCGGCGGGTAATACGCCGGCGGATAGGCCGGATAGGGCCAGGTGCCGTAGACGGTGGTCGGGTTATAGGCCGGCACGTAGACGACTTGCGGATTGGCCGGCTCGATCTGCACGACGGTGGTGCCCCCGGAACTCTGGGTCACCACCTTCTGCTGTTCGGTGGTCTTGAGCGTGCCGGCTTTCTGCGCCTGCAAGCGCAGCCGCTGCACCGAATCCATGACATCGTTGGGCTGCGCCAGGAACGCATCGCCAATCGACTGCACCCACTGCGGCTGGCGTCCCATCATGTCGAGCACCGACGGGAAGGCGGCCAGCGACTGCACGCTTGGATCCCAGTTCTGGCCAGCCACCGCCTTGGTCGCGGCGTCGCCGGACAGGCTGGGATTGGCCTTGGACCATTGCACGGCCGCGGCCACGTCGGCGGGATACGTCGCCGCCATCAACACCTGGGACAGCAGCGCATCCGGATACAGCGCCACCGGCGCGGTCAGCTGGTCCAGTTGCGCCTGGCTTAGCGTGGTTTGCGCCCGCGCCGGCTGCAGGGGCGCCATCAGCATCAGTGCCAGGCACCATGCGAAGAGCTGTTGAAAACGATGCATGTTGGGACGCTCCACAAGTGCGCAAGCAGCAGCGGGCCGAATGGAGCGCACCGCTCAGCGACGCTCCTGGGCGCACTGCTGGCGATACGCCTCTTCCAGGCGCTTGCGATCCGCCTGGCGTTCCAGTGTCGGGTAGGTCCGACCGTCAGCCGTGGTCACCGACCCTTTACCGGAGGACCATTGCGGCCCGCCGGGCAATGCATTGATCTGGTCCAGCAAGCGCTGGCAGTGCTGGCGCTGTGATGCCGACAGCGTGCCGCCAGGCCCCTCTACCACCGCGGTGGCTTCATCCAGCATCCGCGGCGGTGGCGGCGCCACCATCGGCGTACCGGCGGCCGAAGCAGCCGAAGCCGCGCTGGCATTACCGGCCGCCCATAACGGAGCAGCCACCGTGGCGATGCATGCCAGCATGCCCGCCTTGATCAGAAACGTCTTCAAACCCGTCTTCAAACCCATCACTCCAGAGCCATCCACGGCGAGGCTTCCGCCGTGGGCATGTTGCAGGAACCGTCCGCCGCTAGCGGTCCTTGCTGTTGCCGCCACGGCGGCCGGAACGGTTGCGCATCAACTCAAGCTTGAGCAGCGCGTCCGCAAGCATACTCTTCAGCCTGGCGTTCTCTTCCTGCAGTTCGCGCAGCTTGCGCCCATCGCGCGCCTCACCAGTGCCTGGCTGGCCGTAGCGGCTGCGCCATCCGTAGAACGATGCATCGCTGAAGCCATAGCGCGCGCACAACTCGCGCACCGGCACGCCGCTGGCCGCCTCGGCCAGATAACCGCGGATCTGTTCTTCCGAATACCGTCTGTTCACGAATCTCTCCGCTTCGCAACTGCGGGGGCCCAGGCGTCGCACAGCGGCAAGGCCAAGCGTGCCGACTCTGGCCGTAAGTTAGCGCAGGGCCGCCGCGAAAGGCAATTCAGTGTCTTCGCAGTGCGAGTTAAGAAAATTAACGTGGGGCACCGGCGCCGACCCTTGGCACGCGTTACCAAATTTCGTCATTCCAATTTGGAAAGTGGGTGCACTTATTGACACCAAATGTCACCCAAGCGGGGGACGAAATGCCATGGCGGAGATAGGCATTTGACGCCAGATCCGCCTGCAAACGCTGATATCACGCCATGTATTTCGAGCGATACAAAGACATGGGGAAAGCATTTGACAGGTCTGCCATCAATTCAAGTTTCTATGACTTTTGCTAAGCATGTATTAAGATTCCTCGGCATAACTAAATTTCACACGCCTTCGCGCGACGCCCATGCGGCGCCGGCAGAAGCGCGGTCCAGGGCAGCGCGCACCATCACCAGGTTGTCACGCGTGTGGTGAAGCATGCTGCCGTAAGGTTTGCGTGCGGGGCTTCGTACTTGTTAAACCCTCGCGCGGCGTGGCGCCGATAGCGAGCCCCCGTGGCAAGCGTGCCGCGGAGCAACCTGGATTCATGCGCGCCATCATTGGCGCATCGCTGTTTGGTTCGGACCGACAACAACAAGAAAAGCGAAGTCATGTAATCAGGAGAAGTCGGAATGCGTCATGTCAGCACGAAGTTGTTGCATGTCTTTGTTCTGGTCATGGAGTACCGTGACCTGAGCGCGGTTGCCGCCTGCACCCAGGGACGGGTGCCTACCGTGGCCTACAGCCTGGCGCGGCTGCGCGAGATCACCGGCGACCCATTGTTCGTCAAGCGCAACGGCATTCTCGAACCCACTCCGCACGCCCTGCGCCTGGAACAGACCGCGCGCCAGATCCTGGCCAAATGGAACCACCTGGTGCGGCCCGGCGAGCCGGGCCTGGGCAAGCGCCGCGACAGCGGCAGGCGTGTCTCCATCGGCTTTTCGTCATCCATCGGCGACCCTGTCATCACCGAGATCCTGACCGCGCTGTGCGAGCAGTTCCCGCAAGACAGCTTCGTCACGCGTCCGGTAATTGCCGACGCCGCCCTTGCCGGCCAGCTCGGCGAGGGCAAGCTCGACTGTGCCTTCGTGGTCGACAGCGGACATGATCCCGAACGCGTGCGCCAGTACAACATCATGGCCACGCCGCGCCGGCTGGTCAGCGCTACGCGCGGGGGCAGCCAGGACGAAAGCGAGAGTGCCTGGATCCTGCTGCAGGAAGACAGCGAGGCCGGCAGCCCGCTGCGCACCTTCCTGAGCCGGCAGGCCAGCACCCCTGGCCATCGCGAGACCGTGGTGCCCTCGTGGCATACGCAGATTACGCTGCTGCATTCCGCCGGCGGCATCTGCCCGGTGCTGGATTTCAACGTGCCGCTGGTCACGCGCGAGAGCCAGACCCGGCTGCTTGCGCCCCCAACCAGCTTCCCCGAATGGGCCGCCCTGCATTTCTGGGGACCCGAGCGCAATCACGACCAGGGCGTGCTGCGCGACGTCATGGAAGTTGGCAGCGCGGTGCTGCGCGACCCGCTCAAGGCCATTGACGGACGCCGCAACGGCCGCCCCGCCGTGCCCGCCGAGGCTGCGACGACCTGAGGCCAGGCGCGATACCGAAGGGCAAATGGGGCACTGTCCGCCGCATGGCGCCATGCCCGCCGTTCTTGTCACGGCTCGGCAACGCCCGCGCCGCCCCTCACATTCCTGAGACGAATGTTCCGACCACCAGCCTGGCGCAGGCATCGTCTCGCACAGTGATTTACGAATCCTCCTAGTTTCGCCGGACCAGCTCGGCGCTATGCTGCCATGGCGTTGCCTCGGTCCGGCCGTCTCCCGTTTGGCCCGGACCGCGGCGATGCGAGCAGTTGTCCGGCGCCTCCATGACTGGGCGTCATTTTTGCGCCGCACGTCGCCCTGGCGTGCGGCGTTTTCTTGACGTTCGCCGAAGGCTGCGCCGCCTGAACAAGAATCGAGGAGCAACCCGATGGCATTGAGGATCCTGCTTGCCGACGATCACCCGCTGGTGTCGGCGGCCGTTGCCGACCGCTTGCATACCCAGACCGGCTGGGAAGTCTGCGGCAGCGTTACCAGCGCCACGGCGCTGCTCAACAGCATCGACAGCCTGCGCCCCGATGTGGTCATCACGGACTACCACATGCCGGCGCACGGCGAACGCAACTGCGACGGGCTGCGCCTGCTGGCGAGCCTGCGGCGACGGCATCCGTCGATGGCCGTGATCGTACTGACCATGATCACCAACCCGCTGGTGCTGCGCTCCATCCTCGACACCCAGGTGCATGGACTGGTGCTGAAGGACGCCCCGCTCACCGAACTTGTAACGGTGGTATACCGCATACAGCGCGGCTTCCATTACATCGGCAAGTCCGCCATGGAAGTCCTGTCGCAGGCCGACCCCGGTCGCCTGGTGGGTGCGGGCCCGGCGGGCGCGGAACGCCTGTCGCGGCGTGAAATGGAAGTACTGCGGCTATACCTGACCGGGCGCTCGGTCAGCGAGATCGCCATCCAGCTGTGCCGCAGCGTCAAGACCATCAGCCGGCAGAAGAACTGCGCCATGCAGAAGCTCGGCGTGACCAACGACCGCGAGCTGTTCGAGTTTGCCGCGCTCAACGGCCTGCTGCTGAGCGGCTGAGCCACACCAGGCAGACGGCGCCACGGCATGATGGCACCATCGGCATCAGGCCGCGTCGGCCTGCTCCGCCGCGCGGGCCTGCGCGTGGGCAATGCCCGCCTCCAGGCGCGCCAGGCCGCGGGACAGTTCACGCATGGTCGTGGGCGAAACCTCGGACAGCACATCTTCAAGGAAAGCAGCGCGCAGCGGCATGGCACGTGCCACCACCTCGCGGCCGGCCGGCGACAGCGTGACATGGGTCACGCGGTTGTCGCGTTCGGACGTGGTGCGCTCGACCCAGCCCAGTTCCTGCATGGCCTTGAGCTGGCGCGTCAGCGCACCGGGGTCCATGACGACGAGGTCGGCCAGCGCCTTCTGGCCGATGGCGCCCTCCTGGTGATGCAGCGCATGCAGGATGCGCCAGCGCGGCAAGGGCAGTCCCATGCGCTGCTCGAACGCCCCCGCATAGGCGCGGTAGGTTCGACCGAACTGCTGCAATACGGCCACGCTCTGTCGCTCCAGTTCCATCCATACTCCTCAGGTAAGTTGCCGCCGGACTTCAGTCGGCGGCCATCGCCGGTGCCGGGCTGCGGGTCAGCTTGATCGACGGCACCTGGCGCGCGCACCACACGCCCAGCGCGGCCGCAGCCCCCGCCACGATCAGACCGAGGTGGATGGAACCCACCAGCGACACGCGCGCCTGCTCCAGCAGCAATGCGCCATTGTGCCCGGCCTGTTCCAGCTGGCCGAGCAACGCCAGCTGCGATGCCTTGTCGATCAGCACCTGCGGGTCGGCCATGCGCGACGCCCATTGGGTGGCATTGGCGCCTGACAACGCCTGTTCAACGCTGCCGGTGTAGCTGCGCGTCACCAGCGTGCCCACGATCGCCGTGCCCACCATGCCGCCGACCATGCGCAGCGACTGCAGCATGGCCGTGGCGATGCCAAGGTGCTCGCGTCCCGCGGTCTGCTGCGCGAACACCGTCAGGTTGGGCATGATAAAGCCAAGGCCCAGGCCGCCAATCAGCATGATGCCCATCAGCACGCCATGCGGCATGCCGCGCGTGGCCTGCGACAGGCCCAGGCACGCCAGCGCCAGCATGCCGAAGCCGGCATAAAGCATGGTGTTCGGCCGGCGTATGCGGGTCACGATGCGACCGTTCAGGATGCTGCCGACAGTGATGCAGACCACCAGCGGCGTGATCAATACCCCGGCCTCCTTCGGCGAATAGCCGAAGCCGCCCTGGAACAGCAGCGGCGCATACAACAGCAGCGCAAACATGGTGAAACCAGCGAACACGGAAAGCTTGAACAGCGGCGCGAGCCCAGGATCGCGGAACATTTCGACCGGCAGGATCGGATTGGCGCAGCGCCGCTCCCACTGCCACAACACCACCAGTGCCACCGCCGCCACCACCAGCAGGCCCGCGGTGTAGGCGTCGAGGCCGCGCGCCGGCAACAGTTCCACGCTCATCTGCAAGCTGCCGAGACCCGCCGCGATCAGCAGCGCCCCCAGCCAGTCCACCCGGATCGGCCCGCGATGCGCCTGCTGGCGCAGGTGCGGCAGGTAGCGCCAGGCGAACCACAGGCCCAGCGCCCCAACCGGCAGGTTGACGTAGAACACCGCGCGCCAGCCGTACCACTCCGTGAGCAGGCCGCCCAGCGACGGGCCGATCGCATTGGCAATGCCGAATGCGGCGCTCAGCATCACCTGCCAGCGCAGCCGCACATGCGAATCCGGAAACAGGTCGGCGATGCAGGCAAAGGCCGTACCGACCAGCATGCCGCCGCCAATGCCCTGCAGCGCTCGCGCCGCCACCAGGAAGGGCATGTTCGGCGCCATGCCGCACAGCGCCGACGCCACCGAGAACACCACGATCGAAGCCAGCACGAACGGCTTGCGCCCGTAGTAGTCGCCCAGCCGGCCAAACACCGGCACGGTGATCACCGAGGTCAGCAGGTAGGCCGTGGCCACCCATGCGTAGTACTCGAACCCTTGCAACTCCGCCACCACCGTCGGCAGCGCCGTGCCGACCACGGTCTGGTCCAGCGCCACCAGCATCACCACGAAGGCCACGCCCAGCATGGCCAGCAGCGATTCGCGAAAGGGCAGGACCTGGCCGGTCGGCTGGGGGGTATGTGGTTCGAGGGGCATTTTATTGCGCGATCAATCGTTGCATTGTCAAGAATTATAGGGCAAGTCCGGAGGCCTTGCCGGATGGTGCGTGGTGCCGGTGTCGAGTTTGAAGCCGCTCTCCACAGCGCGCGCGTTTATCGCCTGAGCCGGACGGACTGGGCGTAACGTCTGGCTCAGGCGATGTACGTGCCGTGCGCGACTACCACCGGATCCGCATGCCGAGGTTGCCGGTCCAGCCCTGGCGGTAATCGCCGGACACATCGGTCAGGTAGTCCACCTCCGCATACAGGCTGACACGTTCCTGCACGCGTGCCGCCACGCCCAGGCCGAACTGCAGCGAGGTCGAGCCGAAGCGCGTGGGCACGGCCGCGCCGCCGTCGTACACGGTCTGGTCGGTGCCGGAGAACTCGCGCCACAGGTTGGCGCGCAGGTACGGTTCCACCAGGCGGCCGCCGGACTCGAAGGTGCTCTTCAGCCGCAGCCCGAGCCGCCCCACATAGGCGTTCGATTCACTGAAGCTGACCTGCGCCACGCCGTCGTTGAAGCCGTTCATCGACATGTACTGCGCGATCAGCTGCGCCTGCGGCTCCAGCGTCAGCCTGCTGCCCAGCGGCAACGGATAGCCGCCTTCGAGCGACAGCGTGGTGGCGGTGCCGCGGGTGCTGCGGTCCATGCCGTCGCGCGACTTCATATCGGCCGACAGCCAGGTGACCAGGGCCACGGCGTCGGTGTACCAGTTGGTGGGCCCGATGTGGGTCCAGTAGGCGCCCAGGCTGTAGCCATCGATATCGAGCGAGCCGCTGAGCGCGCCGGACTGCGCCAGCGTGAAGCCGCGCACGTCGCCCTTGGCCCGCGCATAGCTGGCCAGCAAGCCGATGCGGTCCTGGTGTTGGTTGTCCCGCTGCCAGGTGTAGAGATCCTGCCCCAGCTGGAAACCGGCGATATGCCCATCGAGCTGCGGCGCTGCGCCGCCGCTGTAGCGGTTGTCGATGGTCTCGCCAAAGACGCGGCCCCAGCTGCCGGTCCAGCGGCCCTTGCCGGTCAGCAGCGACTGCTCGCCCTGGCGCTGGTGGAAGGTGTCGAGCGTGGTGATGGCCAGCTGTCGCGACGTTGCCACCACCGCGCCCTGCACTGCCACCTCGGGGCGATAGATCGGCACTTCCATCGGCGTTTGCTGCGGCTGCGCCAGCACGATCGCGGGGGGCAGCACCACCGGAGCGCCCGGTGCCTGTTGCGGTGCCGGCTGTTGCGGATCAGCAGGCGCAGTGGGTGGCGGCACCACCGGAACGGTGGAGCGCAGGTACCAGTTCTCCTGCGAGCCGGCGCTGACGCCGCCCTTGTACAGGAAATACTGGTACGGGCCGGCCTTGACCGTCTGCGGCATGCTAAATGCCGCGGCATCGCTGGTGGCGCCGTTGGTGGCCTGGACCACCATGATGCCGTCGGTGACCGTCGCCGCCCCGGCACCGCCGAGGTTGTTGACCGACAGCAGGGACTGCCCGCCGATGCGCCCCTGCGACACGATCAGCCGGTCGGCCGCGGCGCCGTCGCCGGCCAGCACCGCATCGACCTTCAGCGTGCCGCCGTTGCCGGTGTAGTTGCCGGCGATGGTAAGCCGGTTGGCGGCGCTGCCGCCGGTAAGGTCGATCGTGCCGGCGTTGGTTACGCTGGCAAGTTGCCCCGCCGTCATCGCGCGAATCGACGCCACCGTGCCCGGCACCGCCTTCAGCGTGCTGGTCGCATCGAGTGTCAGCACGCCGGTTCCGGTGCCGCTGTCGCCCAGCACCAGGTCACCGTCCATCGACAGGCCCGAGCCGCGCTGCAGCGCCACCGACTCCCAGTTGACGAAACGGGCCACGCCGCCGGCCTGCGTGTTGTCCAGCGTCAGCGTATCGGTGCCGAGACCGCCGTCGAAGGAAGCGGTCGGCGCCAGCTGCGCGGCGCCGAGGTTGCGCAGCGTGGCGGTGTCGCTGTCCGGGCCCATGTCGATGCGGCCAAGGACGGTGCCGCCGCCATCCCAGGTCAGGGTGTCGCTGCCGAAGCTCATCAACGCCGAACCCTCCAGCCGCCCGCCGGTGATGGTGAGGCTATCCGTGCCGCCGCTGACGCTGATATTGCCGCCGATCACGCCGTCCGACAGGCGGATGGTGTCGTTGCCGAAACCCGCCACCAGGTTGCCGCGAATGGTGCCGCCCGACATGTCGAAGATGTTGTTGTCGAGTTTCATGTCGACCCGGCCGATGGTGCCGCCGGTCATGGTTGCGACGTCGCCGTCTTCGAAGGCACCGACAATGGTGCCGCCGGACATGAAGAAGGTGTCACGCGCGTCCCCCTGCGCCAGCGAGCCGATCTGCCCGCCCGTCATGCGGAAATCGTCCGGCATATTGCCCTGCGTCACCGCACCGGTGATGGTGCCGCCGCTGATGACAGCCCGGTTGACGCCATCGCCCTGGCTGACCGCCCCCTGGATGGTCCCGCCCTCCATGGTGAAGCTGTCAGCGCCCGCGCCGAACTGCACCGCGGTGGCGCCGCTGCCGGCAATGCTGCCGCTGTTGACCAGGCTGCTGTCGCCGCCAGTCAGCGACACACCGGCGCCCGCCGTGCCGGTGATGGTGCCGCGGTTGACCACCGCGTTGCCGCTGCCGCCGCCCAGCACGCCGGTGCCGCCCGTGATCGTGCCGGCATTGGTCAGGGTGTTGCCGTTGCCGGCCAGCGAGACGCCGGCAAATCCCGCGGCCGCGGACGTCTGGCCGGCGTTGGTCAACGTGCTGGTATTGCGCAGCCGCACCGCATCGGCGCCAGCGACATTGAGCGCGGCGCCTTGCGCCACGCTGACGCTGACATTACTGGCCCCCGCGACGGCGTCGATCCGCTGCGGGTCCGGGTTGGGTGCTGTGCTGCTACAGGAGACGCTCTCGCCTGAAGCCGGGTTGTAGGGGTCGCCGGGACCGGTGGTGGTGACGCAGGCACTGTATGCCTTGCAATGAAAAGCGGATGCCGCCAGCAGCGACGCATAGACAAGATGTCTTGCCAAGTTTGAATCTCCAAGGGGCGTTTTTTTATTCTGCGTTTTCAGGAGCAGACCGATAATATGCTTATTGAAACGCGCGTTCGCATTGAATGTTTCTTATGCGCGATTTAAGAATATTTTTTGGCTTTTCCTGGCACCTGGAAATGATCCCCTGCACGGATCGCTTGCCGCGATATCCTTGTTTTTCGCGCAAGCATTGCCGCAATCCGTCCTTCCGCAACAACGAATCCCAAATTTCCTGAAAGAATTGCCGATCGAAATTCATGTTGACCGACAATCCGCCACAACAAGCACGCTTGACGCCTGGATTTCCCGATAATCCGCAGTCGATATGGATAGTCGCAAGGCCCCGCTGGCCCGCGTGATTATTCGGGCTGGATACCCGATTGCTTCACCAGATTCCCCCAGCGGTCCACCTCCGTGCGCAGCCGGTCGCCGAGTTGGGCGGGCGTGGACGCTTTCAGGTCGATGCCCTGCGTGTCGAGCCGGGCCCTGGTCTGCGGATTCGCCAGCGCCGAGCGGACCTCGTCGGCAAGCCTGCTCACCACCGCCGTCGGTGTCCGCGCCGGCGCGACCAGCGCCCACCACTGGCTGACCTGCATGCCGGGCAACCTGGCTTCGGCGGCGGTCGGCACGCCGGGCAGCGCGGCCACGCGCACCGGGCCGGTCACCATCAGCGCCGAGATCTTGTTGCCGCCAAGCAGGCTGCTGCCGCTTGCCAGCGTGGCGAAATGGCCCTTGACCAGTTGCGCGGAGACATCGGTCAGCGCCGGCGCCGAGCCGCGGTACGGCACCGGGTCGACCGGAATGCCGGCCTGTCCCTCAAGCATCTTCGCGGCCAGATGGCTGATCGACCCGTTGCCGCTGGTGGCAAGCTGCAACGGCTTTCCGGTCTTGCGCGAGTCCGCCAAAAAGCGCTGGATCTCTCCGGCACGATATTGCGCGCTATCCGCGAACAGGATCAGCGGCGCCTCGCCCAGCAGCGACACCGGCGTGAAATCGCGCAGCACATCGTAGGGCATCTGGCGGAACACGGATGGCGCCACCGTGTGCGCCAGCTCGATCACGCCCAGCGTGTAGCCGTCGGGCGCGGACTTGGCCAGCATGTCGGCGCCGATACGGCCGGACGCGCCGGCGCGGTTGTCGACCACCACGGGCTGGCCCATCGATTCGCTCATGCGCTGCGCTACCGCACGGGCCAGCGCATCGGTACTGCCGCCGGCAGCCCAGGGCACGATCAGGCGGATCGGTTTTTCCGGATAGCCGGCCAGGGCCGGCGGTACGTGCAGCGCGAGGCAGCAGGTGATGGCAGTCAGCAGGTAACGCAGTGTCATGAAGGGTCTCCGCCAGGTCTTGAAGTTCATGCTTGTCCGGGATCCCGGTCGCCGCGCGCGGTCAGCATCAGCATCACGGATTCGGTCTTGTCGATGCGCCCGTCGGCGCGTAATGCCTGCGCCGCGGCGAAGCCTGCGCCGGCGCACAGCTCCACCCAGAATCCCGCGGCGGCGAGATGGCGCGTGCCGGCGCGTGCCGCGGCGTCGTCGATAACCACAGCGCCGCCGCCCGAGCGCCTGACGGCCAGGACCTGCTGGGCCGTCACGGTCGAGCCTGCCGTGGAAAATTGCCGCGTTGTGCCAGCGAAGTCGGCCTGCTGCGACGCGCCCGCCAGCACCCGTGACAGCCGCGGAAACGGCTCGACCGCCCAGAGGCGCGGCAGTGTCGACAGGTGCCCCAGCGCGACCAGGTCCCGCAACGCACTGTAGATGCCCCACAGCAGGTCGCCGCGTGCGGTTGGCACGACGACATGGTCGGGTCGGCACCCTTGCGCGACCCACTCGAGCGCGACAGCCCGGTAGCCCTCCACGCCGAATACGGGGCTGCCTACCGCGGGCACGCTGTAGTTGGTCAGCGCAAACGCACCGTCCTGCCGGACGCGCCGGCGCACATGCGCCCAGCGCGCATGGCCGTCATCGCAGACCACGCGCCGTGCGCCGTAGTGGCGCAGCGCCGCGTCAAACACTGCTGGCAGCGCCTGGTAAGTCGCGACTTCGCACTCCAGTCCGGCGGCGGCGCAATAGGCCGCGGCCGAGACCGCGGCGTTGCCGCTGGACGCCAGCACTACCTCGCGCGCGCCCATGTCCAGTGCCCGGCTAATGGCTTGCGCCGACATGCGGTCCTTGTGCGAGCCGGTGGGGTTAGCGCCTTCATTCTTGATCCAGACCGACGCCACGCCCGCCAGCGACGCCAGGGCCGGCACCAGGACGCATGGCGTGGCGCCCTCGCCCAGGGACACGCCGTGCAGGTAGGGTTGCCAATGGCCCCATATATAACTTCCGCTTTTCGGTGCAAAATCCAGTGCCTGAGTGTCGTAGACCACTTCGAGACTGCTTGGCCGGCCGGCGTCCGCGCAGGCCGGGCAGCCTTCCGGCATATCGGCAATCGGGTAGCTGGTCTCGCATGTGATGCATCGCAGCACTTGCATTGCCGGATTGGAGAGCGGTTTCGCCGGAGACGGATGGCGGCTGGCGCGCATGGTAAAGGCCCGAGTGAGAGTGGCTCGAGTCTATGCGAAGCCAGGCCCGGGGTGAGCAGGCGCGCCGATGATCGACTTAAGTAAAACTTATACTGCAGGAATCGAGATGGAGACAGCCGCCGACACCGGCATCAGCGCCCGGCAGATCGAGGTGTTCCGCATGGTGATGCGCCTCGGATCGGCACGACGGGCCGCCGAAGCGCTGCATATCAGCCAGCCCGCCGTGACGCAGATCGTGCTGCAGCTGGAAAAGGCGGCGCGGCTGAGGCTGTTCGACCGCAGCAAGGGGCGCATGGTGCCGACGCCTGAAGCGGCGTCCCTGATGGACGAAGTCGAACGCGTCTATGTCGGCCTCGACGCCGTGCAGCGCAGGATCGATCAACTGCGCGCCCATGAAGATACGGTGCTGCGCGTGGGGGTGTTGCACGCCATGGCGTCCAGCGTCGCGCCTGCGGCGGTGGCGGACTTCGTCCACCGCTATCCGCGGGTTCGTTGCCAGCTGGAAGTCGACAGCTCCAGGGGCTTGCGCGAGCGCTTGCTTCAGCGCGAACTCGATATCGCTTTCATGGGCGACGAAGCGGACACCAGCGGACTGACCGCTTCCGAGTTCTATGCGGTGCAGGCGGTTTGCGTCGCGCCGGCGACGCACCCGTTCGCGGCGCGCGCAAAAGTGGGCATCGAGGATCTGGTCGACGTCCCGCTGATCGGCCTGGATGCCGGCGACCCGGCGCAACGACGGCTGCAGGCGTGCTTTGCCGAACTCGGCATTGCGCCGCGTTTCGTGGCGACGACACCGTACAGCCATACGCAATGCTCACTGGCCCTGGCTGGCGCCGGCCTGGCCATCACCAATCCCCTGGTCGCCCGCACCTATGTCGCGCTCGGCCTGCGCAGCGTGCCCCTGGGGGTTCCCATCCGATTCCGCGCCATCCTCGCTTTCCATCCGAGCCTGGGTCAATCCACCGCGGCACAGCAATTCGTGAGCCTGTGCCGCCAGCGCCTGGCCGATCTGCAGTGAGGCACGCGCGGCACGGCGCGCGTGCGTCAGGCGGCGTGGCTGCCGCGTTGCGATGCCAGCCGCTCCGCCAGTTGCTCCAGTTCCGCGTCGATGGCCTGCCAGTCGGCTCCGATGGCGCCCAGTCCCGCGCGCCGCACGGTCTGCTCCAGCCAGCGGCAGGCCTGGCTCTGCACCGGATGGCCCATCACCGACAGGGCTCCGGCCAGCCCGTGCAGGCGCCGGGCGAAGGTGTCGGCATCGCCGGCGCGCAGCGCCTCGGCCAGGGCGCGCTGGTCGCTGCGCAGCGCATCGGCATGCAGCACGGCGCCGCCGGCGTGCCGGTCGGGCTCCGTACGCGCGGCAACGCACTTGTGGGAGAACTCCTCGAGCAGTTCGCGCAGCGTGGCCAGGCCTACCGGCTTGGTCAGGCAGCGGTCGATGCCCGCTTGCCGGCAGCGCTCGGCCACGTCGGGCCCCACGCTCGCGGTGATGGCGACGATGGGCATGGCCTGTCCCGCCTCGCGCAAGCGCCGCGCCAGCGTGAAGCCGTCCATGCCCGGCATCTGCAGGTCGGTGAGGATCAGGTCGTAGTGCCCGGCCGACGCCAGCGACAGCGCCTCGGGGCCGTCGCTGGCCAGTTCCACCGACTGACCAAGGCTTTCCAGCTGCTCGCGCATGACCACCTGGTTGATGGGATGGTCTTCGACCAGCAGCAACGCGAGCTGCGCGGCGGGCGCCTCCGTGCGAACGGACGCCGTGGCGGGCACCGCCGCGACCTCCGCGCCCGCCGCGGCCGCGATCGCGGCGAGCAAGCCTTGCGCCGCGTAAGGCGAGGCCACCACCGGGGTCTGGGTCAGGTCCGGCGCCATCGGCGCCAGCGCGGAGATCACCACATCGGCATCCGGGCAGGCCGACAGGGCCTCTTCGTCGCAGACCAGCACGTCGACCGGCGTGACCGGCGGCGCGCCGGGATCGTACCTGACGGCGCGCGCGCCGTAGCAACGCAGCAACTGCTCAACGCCCTGGTAGAGTTCCTGCAAGGTGACGTTCAGGCCGACGCTCAGGCCGCGCAGCGCGGCATGCGGCCAGGCTTCCGCCGGTGCCGCGATGCCGGCGCTGGCCAGCGGCAGGCTGACGATAAAGCAGCTGCCCAGGCCCGGCTCGCTGACCACGCGGATCTCGCCGCGCATCAGTTCGACCAGCCGCCGGCAGATCGACAAACCCAGCCCCGTGCCGCCATAGTGGCGCGTATCGGACTGTTCGGCCTGCACGAACGGTTCGAACAGGCGGCGCTGGTCGTGCGCCGCGATGCCGATGCCGGTATCGACAACGCGGAGCTCGACGCCTTCGGCGCCGCCGCCATGGGCAGAACGCTTGCGCCTGGCGGTGACGATCACCTTGCCTTGTTCGGTGAACTTGACCGCGTTGCTGATCAGATTGTTCAGGATCTGCTCGAGTTTCACCGCGTCGGCCATCACCGGCTCGGACAGCGACGGGTCGTTGATGCACAGCAGGCGCAAGCGCTTGCGGGCAGCTTCGGCGGCAAAGTTGCGCGTCACTTCCTCGACCACCTCGTCGAGGCGGCACGGCCGCGGCTGCAGCGACATCTGTCCGGCCTCGATCTTGCTGAAGTCGAGTACGTCGTTGATGATGTCGATCAGCGATTGCGAGGCGTGCTGCATGACGGCCAGCTGGTCGCGCTGGCGCGGGTCGAGCCGCGACAGGCTCAGCAGTTCGATGCTGCCGAGCATGCCGTTGAGCGGGGTGCGGATTTCATGGCTCATGGTGGCCAGGAACGAAGACTTGGCCCGGTTGGCGGCATCCGCCGCGCGGATGGCCTCACGCAGGCGCGCCTCGCCGCGCCGCGCCTCGGTGACGTCGTTGAGCGCGCACAGCAAGGCCGCGCGCACGTCGTAGGTGATCTGCACCAGGCGCACTTCCAGGTAGCGCGTCTCGCCATTGGCGCAGGCCATGTCGACATCGAAGCGAGGCAACACCTGCGGCGGGCCCTCGGGACTGGTATCGCAGCTCGCCAGGCGCGCTTCGCAGGCGTCCTGCAGTTGTGCCAGGCCGGCAGGCGCGGCCTGGTCGATGAGCGACTGGGCCGCGGCATTGGCCAGCAGCACCTGGCGCGTGTTGCGCTCGACGATCATCAGGCCCACGCCGGCCACTTCGATCACGAAGCGACCCAGCGCATCGCTCTCCTGCAGGCGCCGGGACTGGCGCTGCGCCGGACGCATGATGCGCCGGTCGATCAGCCAGATCCACCCGAAGATCAGCAGCGACAGCGATCCCGTCAGCCCCACCATCCACAGCGTGTTCTCCCGGAACTGCCGCCACACGCGGCCGAGATCGACCACGCCCACGGTGCGCCAGCCCCAGGCGTCGAGCGGATAGTCGAGCACGATCACGTGCTGCAGCAACCCGTACCGCACCAGCGATGAACGCACCTTGCCCGGGCGCGCGCCGTCGGCCGCGAGCGCCGCGGCGACGGGCGCCTCGAGCGGACTGGCCGGCATGCCATCCGCGCTCAGCACCATGCCGGAGTCGGTCAGCAGCATGAAGTCGCCATCCATGGCCTGGCCGTCGGGCAGCATCGGTGATAGCGGGAACTCCATCGCCAGCACCGCGGCCGGATCGCCGCCATCCTGTACCAGGATGGCAAAGGTGACCGTGCGGATGCCGCTGATCCAGTCCTGTGCCGGCGGCAGCATGACCGCCTGGCCCGGATGGGCGCGCAGGCGCGCCACCATGTCTTCGCTGCGCAGCCGCTGCAGCGTGTCGCGCAGGAAGGCCTGGCGCGCGTCGTCACGCTGCAACAGCATGCGCGCCGGATTCAGCCGGCGCGGGATGACGTACAGCTGGTCGGCGTGCAGGTCGATCAGGTAGGCGTTCTGCACGTCGCGGTATTGCAGGTTGTTGACGCGGAAGGTGAACGTCATCACGTCAGCCAGGTCCTTCAGCCGCTTGCCCGGCTGGCTCGCGGTCGCGGGCGGCACCAGCAACGCGATATACGGCCGGTCGCCGCGGCGCTGCAGGCGGTCGGTCCACTGCGCGTCGCTCACTGCAGCGACATCGTCGGCCAGACCGATATCGGAGAGCCGCGCCAGCGAGCCCTGCGCGCGTACGGTCAGCGCCTCGGCCCGGTGCAGCGTGGACTGCAGCGCTTCGGACTGCGCGCGCAACACCATGCCCTGCCGGTCGATCGCCTCGCGCAGGCGGTAATGGATCAGCACGCCCCAGGACAATACGGTCAGGCCCACCACGCAGGCCGAGAACAGGTAAACCAGATAGCGGATCTGGCGAATGCTCAACGGCAATGCGGCGCTGCTGTCGGCCGGCATCAGCCTTTTCATCGCTTACCTCATATTCACGCCGGCCGGCGCGCCGGGCCGGTTCAATAGCCGACAAGCCCGCACGCACGCGGCGCCAGGCGTCTCACAACATGCCGCGCTGGATGGCGAAGGCGGCGAGCTCGACGTCGTTGTCGGCGCCGATCTTGCGCATGACGCTCTGCTTCTGCGTACTGATGGTCTTGACGGTGCGCCCGGTGCGCACCGCGATCTCCGTCACGGACAGGCCGGACAGATAGAGCCGCAGCACCTCGCTTTCGCGGGTGGTGAGCAGCTCGGCCCAGTCGTCGTGGTCGGAGAGGCCGCGCAAGCGCCGGCCCCAGATCAGGTCACAGGCGATTTCCGAGACCGAGGCCAGTTCCAGATGTGCCATCCGGACCGCCTTCACGACCTCGTCGGCGTGGTCGCGCGCGGTGACGACGTTGCGGCAGCCATCCTTGATGAGCTGGAGCACGCCGGCGCGATCCGCGATGTTGGCGATGGCGACCACGCGTTGCCGCCCCAGCGCGGCCAGCCGCGCGCCCAGGCGCGCGTAGCCTCCGCTACCCGGATCGTTGCCGTTGCCGAGCGGAAACCGCAGCGCCACCACATCGCAGATGCCTTGCCCCAGCGCTTGCACCAGGCTGTGCTCGTCTGCAACCAGGCCTGCCAGTTCAATGCAGGCGCTGGCCGCGAGCCGCCGGCCCAGCAGCCGCCGCATCACAGGTTGCGAGTCCGCGACGATCACCCGGATTTTTTCCATGGCCGCCTTACGCTCCAGCGTTATCCCGTTTTCAGGATGGGCCATGCGCCTGGCTTTCGAAATCAGCCAAGCCTGAAATGTCCGCGGTATTTTCCGATCAGCAACTGCCGAGCGGCGCGCGGCCGGACACGGGCCGCCAATCACCTCTGCGGTCAGCGGCGGCTGGAATCGGCAGGGAGAAAAAGAGGGAAAGGACCTGAAGCGGAAAACCGGATGCTCATGCAGCCGCGGCCGCCAGGCGGCCGCGATTAGCCCGCACCGCCCAGCAAGCCGTTGGTCCGGGCATATTCGTACAGTTCGTAATCGTTGGCCAGGCCCAGCTTCTTCATGGCGATGCTCTTTTGCGCGCTGATGGTCTTGCTGCTGCGGTTGGCCTGGCGCGCAATCTCGATGACCGGCACGCCGGCCGCGCATTGCCGGATCACTTCCAGTTCGCGCCGCGTCAGGATCGGGCGCCGCGATATTTCATCGAGCCCGCCCGAGGCAAGGATGGCGCGCACCGATGCCGGCTGGTAGCTCAAACCGCTGAACGCGGCGCGCACCGCGGGAATCAGTTCCTGGACCGGATCGGTCTTGTTGAGAATCACCGAGATGCCGATTTTCTGGATATTGCGGATCAGCGCCGGATTATCCAGCATGGTCATGACCACGATGCGCGTGGTGGGATAACGGCGGCGCAGCATCTGCAGCATCGGCAAGCCGTCGCCAAATTGCCCGCCGGGCATGGAGTAATCCGTCACGATGACGTCGCAATCGGTGCTTTCGAGCAACGCGACCAGCTGCGTCGAATTGGTGGCGCTGCCGACGACTTGCATGCCGACTTCAAGGGCCAGCACACGACTCATCCCGTCGAGGACGACGGGGTGGTCGTCGGCGATGATTATCTTGATCATGCTTAACCCCCTGATTTTTTTCTGTTCCGCGGCCGACCATCGTTGCGCCCGGGAACTGAGCCGGTATTCGATACCGGTCATCTTCGGTGACTTGAATATTAGGAGTCTTCCGAAAAACCCGAATTAAGGTATTCCTTAAATAGTACTCCGCCAATCGCGTTGCTGGTCGATCGGACCGTCTTTCAGGTAACTTGCCGGATCGTCGGGCTCGTCGAAGTACGCTGCAAGATACAAAGCCAGGTTATCGACATGGGCCTGCACCGCCTCCTGCGCCTTTACCACGTCCAGTTCCAGTTCGCGGCACAGGGCGACGATTTCGTCGCCGTCTTCGGCAAGCGCCATGGCGCCGCGCATGCGATGGGCGTGGTGGCGGAGCGCCTGCCATTCCCCGCTGCCCGCGGCGGCGGACAGCGCTGCAAAGTCCTCGCGCATGGTGTGCGCGAGCAGCGCCAGGCTGGCGGCGCTGTCAGGCCTGCGCGACAACTCGTCCTGCGGCTCGACGGATGGCGTCGCGCCGGCGGCATGCGCCGGCAGCACTGCCCGCAGGCACTCCGCAAGGGGCCCCAACAGGACGGGCTTTGACAGGTAGCGGTCCATGCCGGCTTCGATGCAGCGCTCGGCTTCTCCCTGCGCGATGCTCGCGGTCAGGCCCACGATCGGCACGGTGACCCCTCGCGCGCGCAGCCTGCGGCAAAGTTCGTTGCCGTCCATGCCCGGCATGTGGACGTCGGTCAGCACCAGGTCGAACCTGCGCTGCGGCCATAGCGCCAGCGCTGCTTCGCCACTATCCGCCAGCGTGGCGCGGCAGCCAAGGCGGTCGAGTTGCTGCTCCATCAGCAGCCGGTTATAGGGATGGTCGTCGACCACGAGGATCTCGAGGCCAAGCTGCGGGACGGGTTCCGCTGCCGAAACGACTGGCGGCGCGCTCGCCGGCGTCATGCCGGCGGCCAGGCACAGCGCGCGCATGATGCCGGCCTGGTGATAGGCGTTGACCACCCAGCTGCCGCCCACGAACTGCGGTTCGGCCGGACCATCGGCGCGTACGAACACCACGCCGGCGTAGCCCTCGGGAATGGCCGCGATACGCCGGGTGGCGACCAGCAGCACCATGCCGGCTTCCGGCGCCGGTCCGCCGCAGGCGATCGCCTTGCACCCCGCCGCACGCAGCGTCGCGATGGCATGGTTGCGGATCTCGTCGTCCTCGGTCAGCACGGCCACCGGCGGCAGCACCGGCTCCAGCGCCGGGCGCGGCCCCGCCGGCGGCAACCTCAGCAGGGCGCGGAACACGCTGCCCTTGCCGGGCTCGCTGTGCACCGACACGCTGCCATCCATCAGCGCGGCCAAGCGCCGACAGATCGACAAGCCCAGGCCCGTCCCGCCATAGCGCCTCGCGGTGGAGGGGTCAGCCTGCACGAATGGCTCGAACAGCTTTTCCTGCACCTCGGGCGCGATGCCTGGCCCGGTGTCCGCCACCTCGATCAGGAGGGCGACCGTGCCCGCCGCGTCGGCGGGACGCGGCACATCGGGCTGGTCACTCGCCGGGGCGCGTCGCAGGCGCACGATGACATGGCCAGAGGCCGTGAACTTCAGCGCGTTGCCGAGCAGGTTGCCAATGATCTGGCGCACCCGCACCGGGTCGCCGGACAGGCACGGCAGGCCAGGCTCGGGATAGCACGACAGGGCCAGGCCCTTTTGCAGCGCAAGCGGCGCGTGCCCGCGGACCGTCGATTCGAGCAGGTCGACCGGATCGAACGGCACGCTGTCCAGGTGCATCCGGCCGGCTTCCGCGCGCGAATAGTCGAGCAGGTCGTCCAGGATCTGCAGCAGGACCTGCGATGATGCCTGGATGGTCGACAGCATTTCGCGCTGGCCGTGCGCGAGGCTCGTCAGCGACAGCAGTTCCAGGGTGCCCAGCATGCCGTACAACGGCGTGCGGATCTCATGGCTCATGGTGGCCAGGAAACGCAATTTGGCGGCGCTGGCCTCGTCGGCGAGCTGGCGCGCCCGCGCCAGCTCGCGGTGCGCCTCGCGTTCTTCCGTGACGTCATGGATCGCGCACAGCAATGCGTCCTGGCCTTCGAAGCGGGTACGGCGGCCGACCACCAGCACGTCGCGCGCGGCGCCGGCGCCCGCCGGCACCCTGACTTCCAGCCGCACGGGCGTCTCGCCACGCTGCGCCAGCATCGCATCGAGCCACGGCCGGCCTTGCGTGCGGGCATCCAGCGGCAGCCATTGCGCCGCCAGCGCGTTCTCGGCCCGCACATGCGCGTCGGCGGTACGCACCACCCGCAAACCCACCGGCGCGGCCTGCATCACGGTCCGGTTGAAGCGCTCGCTGTCTTCGATGCGCTCGGCGTTGCGCTGCATCGGCACCAGGATCCGGTGACGGACCATGCGCGCGCCTTGCAGCACCGCGGCGATGCCAAGCCCGTAGAGCAGCAGCGCCGCCGCCAGCGCCAGTCCGTGGTCCGCCAGCGCCTGCGACAGCGGATAGGCGTAGGCCGCGCGCCAGCCCTGGCCGGGCGCGATGCTGCCGATCATCAAGCTGCCCTGCTCGAACCAGTAGCCCACGCCATGCTCGCTTCCGGCCAGCTCACGCGCGACGCGCTCGCTCAGGGCATGTGGCAGCAACCAGCCGGCATCGCGGCCCTGGAACAGCAGCTTGCCGCGTTCATCGAAGAATATGGCGCGCTTGCCGGCCACCGGCTCGCCTGCCGGAGTGGTCCCCGGCACGCCGCCCCCGCCCATCAGCGCGCGAACGGGAATGGCCGTCGCGGCATAGCCGAGCAGGGCTCCGGTGGCGTTGCGAACGGGAAGGAAGCAACTGAGCATGGGCTCTTGCCCGCTGATGTCCGGATAGGGTCCGGCCCACAGCGGCGTGCCGGCCGGCGTCGTGGCCGATGCCTCGCGGGTCCGGCGCGCCAGCGCCTTGGCCCAGTTGCTGACGGCATCGGCAACCAGCGGGCCGCTCAGCGGCAGCGCCGCCGGCAGCGCCGGGGTCACCAGCGCCTCGCTGCCGTCCGCCATCAGAAACACCGAGCGCACGCCTTGCGGCGCCGCACCCCAGTACGCGCGCTCGAAGATGGCAAAGCGGATCATGTGCGACACCGCCGCGGACCGCTCGGCGCCGGGCACCGGCGCGCCGCGCATCAGCGTCGCGGCATTGATCAGTCCGGGCGCATCGACTGCGCGCGCACTGCCCGCGGGCACGGCCATCAGCGAGGCTTCCAGCTCGGTCGCAGGCCGGTCGCTGCGCACCAGCCGGTACTCGGGGCCGGTGATCTTGGCCATGCGCCGGATAAAGTACTCGTGGGTCGCCTTGGCCGCGAGCACGGCGCCAAAGTGCTGGCGCGAGGCCCATGCCTGCTCCCATACCACGCGCTGGAACCGGCTATGCAGAAACAAGGCAAGACAGCCGCTGATCACCACGATGAGCAAGGCGGCGACAACGGCGAGAAGGCGACCGGGAAACTGCTTATTTGCGCGAGACAGCCAATTGGCCATTGGCGAAGCTCCTCCTCAGCAACTTGCCTGACGCCGCTCGGTGCCGGCGTTTGCCGGCACCCGTTGGCCAGTGAATTTGCCTACGGATTATGCATCAACATCCCGCTCTTCCCGGCCCTCAGCCGCACCGCGGCCGGCTGGGATGCCAGTGGACAATTCGCGGCCCTACGTCAGCGCGCCGCCGCCACGCACACCGCGTCGAGCACCGTCAACGCACTGGCCGGCTGCGACGCCTTGGGCGGCAGCGCATAGCGCAGCACGCACGAGGAATTGGCGTCGCTGCCCCATTTCACCAGCAGTTCGCCGCTGTCCTGCTTCAATCCGCGCACGATGATGCGCCCGCCCTGCCCCACGGTGCCGGCCGCCTGGCCCTGGGCATCGGTGACTTCCGCCCCGAACGGCAGCGGCGCCCCATCCGGGCCCATGACCCGCAGGATCGCGGCACGCCCGGGGTTATCGGTCTCGAACTTCATCTTCACGATGGCGCCCGCGGTGGGAGCCGTGTTCTGCTGCGTGGTCTTCAGCGCCACGCTGATCGGCAGCCCCTTGGGATCGATCTCGATCTGGTTGCTCGAGAACGGCGTCAGGCTCGGCACGATGGCGTGGCCCCACGGATCCACGCGCAGGCCGCTGCCGTTGGCCAGGCGCGCGCCGGCCGCGTCCGCGGCCTCGACGATGGCCATGGTGTCGCCGGGCATCGGCGTGAACGCCACGCCGCCGGCATACGCAACGATGCCGCCGCTGATGCCGAAGCCGGTCTGCGAGTAGTTGCGGCCCTTGCTGGCGCTGGCGGTGACGGTCGCAAAGGGCGACACATAGCCGACATTGGCGCCGACGGTGGCGGTGTCGACATTGTTGCCCCCGCCGGTGTAGCCCGCATTGACGCCGTAGGTGAACGCGTTGTCCTCGCCCAGCGTGCCGGTCACCGATTCCTGCAGCGAGGCGCCGCCAGTGGAGTCGTGGGACAAGCTGGTCATCGAGTGCGGCACATGCTGGCCGGTGCCGAGCGGGATGCCTACCGTGAGCATCACCCGGTTATCCCATTTGCCGGCGTTGACGTTGAACTGACGCGATGCCGACACCCCGTAGTTGATGCGCTTGTAGCTGTTGTTGTAGCCCGCCTGGAACTGGGTGTCGCTGCCGTTGCGGTTCCAGTAGTTCTGCGTGGACCCGGTCAGGTAGAACGAGCCGTAGCCCTGAGGCAGCATCTGGTTGATGGTGACTTGCAGCCGGCCGCGCTGGATGCCGCCCATGAACATGCCGGCGGCCATGCCGCGCTGCTCCAGGTCGCGCAGCGCCATGGCATCGGCCATGCTGAGATAGCCGCTGCTGGAGTACCGGTACGCGGCCAGCGTCAGGTTGGTATTGGTCGGCGCCACCAGCTTGCTGTATGACAGCCGCACGCTCTGGCCGTTGCGTTCGCCTGCGTCCTGCAAGGTGGTCCAGGCCTGCGTGATGTCGGCACCGAACGCACCCAGGTCCGTGTTCAACGCCCCGCCGCCCATCACGGCCGTGTAGTCCTGCGCCGCGATAAAGCCGCCATAGCCCGTCACCATATTGTTGATGCCGTGCTGGACCGTTGCCTGCATCATCATCGGCTGGCTGTGCAGCGAGACATTGCGATACTGCCCCACGGTAATGCTGTAGCGCGTGATGCCGGGGCGCAGCGCATTGACGGCCGCGGCATAGGGCAGGCGCGAGGTCCGCACGCTGCCGTCGGCTTCCGTGATCACCAGCTCCAGGTCGCCGCCGTATCCGGTCGGGTACAGGTCGGTGATCTCGAACGCGCCGGGCGCGACCGTGGTTTCGTAGATGATGTTGCCGCCCTGGCGCACCTGCACGCGGGCATTGCTGTTGGCAATGCCGCGCACGACCGGTGCATAGCCGCGCTGCGACTCCGGATACATGCGGTCGTCGCTGGCGACCTGCACGCCGCGAAAGCCGAAGCTGTCGAACAGCGCCCCGTCCGTATAGGCCTCGCCGATGACGAGCTGGCTGCGGATCGGCGCCAGCGAGCGCTGCAGGCTGGTCTGCACGCTCTGGTAGCGGCTGCCCTCGACATCGCCATGCGTCAGGTTGCCCACATGACGGAAGCGCCAGCCGCCGACATTGAAGCCGGCGTTCAGGCCGACGTAGCTTTGCGTGCTCGACAGGCCGCTCGTATCGGAGTGGTAGACGTTGGCGTTGTACTGCAGCCGCGCCGCGGTGACGCCCTCGTCCCAGTATTTGGGATCGACATAGCCGCGCGCCGTGCGCGACATGGCAATCTGCGGCACCGACACCTCCAGCCGCTGCTCGCCGTTGTCGAAGCTGGCGGTGGCATCGGGCACCAGCTCGGGCAGCGCCACGCAGCCCGCCACCAGTTTGGCCGAGGCCTCGGGCGACAGCTTCGACAGGTCTATGCCGATGCGCTCGACCGCGGCACGGTCAAAGCAGGGCTGCACGTTGCGGGTATCGGCGCCGACCTGGCGCAACGTCGCCTCGGCCCTGCCCAGCCAGAGGCCGTTCACATAGAGCTCCGCGCGATAGGTGCCCGGCAAGGCCACGTTGCCCTTGTTGAAGCGGCTCACATCGATGCGGACCCCGCCCGGCTGTTGCAGGAAGGTGTCGTTGAATTCCACTTCGGCGACCAGGGTCGAGCCGCCGGAATCGGGCGCCGCCCACGCGTGCACGCCGGCAAACAAGGACAACACCACCGCGCTGGCCGGACGCAGCCGCGACGGGAACGACGAGGTCTTCTGGGTTTTCATGGTCTATGCCGGATAACGGGCACTGCGCGGGCAAGACTTGCCCTTGCCGCCTGCGCGGCATCGTCAGTCGAAGGCTTGCAGCCTGGAAGATCGCCGGGCGCCGCCCGGCACAAGGTCAGCGCGGAGTTCAGCGCTAAAGGGCCTGGGCGCTGCCGCCGTCGAGCGCGGCTTCGCCGTGCGCGGAGCCGCCGTAATCATTGATGGTGTTGAAGCGCACCCTGGCGTCGGGGCCCTGCGCCACCTCGCCGGTCAGCGGGAAGCTCCTGGTTTCGCCCGGCCCGATCATGCCGCCGTCTTCATAGCGGGCGGTCCTGCCGCCAGCGGCCAGTTCGATCCTGGAGAATGAAACGTGATACGCGCTCGGGTTGCTGCCTTCCAGCGCAGGCTTGCCGCCCGACTGGACGATGCGCCAGCGAATCATGCCCGGGGCTTCGTCTGCCGTGCCCTTCAGGCCCGCAGGGCGGAAGAACAGCTTGATGCGGGAACGAAAGGCCAGCTGCAGCTTGTTGGCATCGGCCTGGTCCGGGCCTGGCTTGGGCGGGATCTCCAGCACGTTGAGCCAGAACACGGTTTCACGGTCCTGCGCCAGCGGCTCGCCGGTGTAAAGGATGCGCAGCGTCTGGCCCTTGCCGGGGTCGATGCGCGCCACCGGCGGCATGACGGTGAACGGCACCTCGATGGCTGCGGGCGCGGCCTTGGCATCGCCTTTGTCGATCCACACCTGCGTCAATGCGGGCGTCTTGCCTTCGTTGGTCAGCTTGATGGTGGTCTCGGTCTCCTGAGCGCGATAGATGACCCGCGTACCAGCGATGACCACAGAGGCCTGCGCGTACACTGCACTCAAGAGTCCCAGCGCAACAACGCCGGCGGAAATCAGGGACTTGATCTTCATATTCTTGATGGCAGCGGACGCCTGGTTCGGACGAACCGGCAACGGGGAGGGCCGCCAGAGGGGTTTACCGGCGCGACATCGGGTGGTGCAAGGTGCGGAGCGCGCCGGTATCACGCTGCGCACCTGGGACGCAGGGCTTACTCGTAGGCGATGGAGTACATCACGCTGGAGTTGGCGGCACCGGCCGTTGCCTGGCCGGTGGCGTAGTACTGCGCGTAGTACCACAGCGTGGCCGCGCCGTTGGTAAGCGGAACCGAATTCGAGTTCTGCGCCGCATCGGTGAAGCCGGCCTTGATCGGCGTGTTGGCGGTGCCGCCGTTCAGCAGGCGGATCTGCACGTTCTGGGCGCCGCCTGCGTCCAGGATCAGGTTGCCAGTGGCGGCGTCCGTGGTAGGGCCTGCCTCGAAGAACGTATGCACGTTGCCGGTGTTCGGCGTGCAGTTGGTCAGCGCAATATTGAACGGCGTTTGCCCCGCAACCTTGCCGATCCCGTTCAGGGTCGAGGCAGAAACCACCGGAAGTGTCACGGTGAAGTCATGGCTGTTCGTGCCGTTGCCGTTGATGGTGCAAGTCTGGGCGGTGATGTTGCCATTGAAGGTGATGGTGCCATCGGCGGCATGGGCAAACTGCGCGCCCATGGCGGTACCGGCGACGATCAGAGCGGCGAGAAGCTTGTGATGGGTCATGATGGGTGATTCAGAGGTTGGTAGGTCAATGGCTTGCGGATCCGGGGGATCCCGCCTTGCCCCGTGCTGCGTGCAACTGCCGATCAGGTTGTGCAGTTGCCGGCCGCCCCGGGGACAAGTGGAATATAGGGATGGCGCTTAATGCCACCAATCAGGCAAGCCTTAGATCTCGTTCGGAATTTTCCCTTTGACAGGCGCAGATAACGCCATGATGCGTTGACGCCACCGGAGCCCGTCCGGATGCCCGATCGGGGCGAGGCTGGCTTCAGGAGATGCCCGCGGCTGCGAGAGAGAGATGGCGCCTGGGCTGGAGCGCGGCAGCCAGGCGCAGACGGCTCCTTACGGGCCGCGCGGCTGCGCGGGCGTTGCGGCGCGTGTCAGGCCTGTCGCGGCAGACGCACCGAAACCGCCAGCCCGCGCGGCATCGCATTGCGGGCCCACACCGTGCCGCCATGCGAGGTGATGCCGGCGTGGGCAATGCTGAGCCCAAGCCCTGCGCCCGACGGATCGCCGGGGCCGCTGCGCACGCGATAGAACGGTTCGAACAGGCTGGCCAGCGCCTCGGCCGGCACGCCGGGTCCGCCGTCGACGATGTCAAGCCGGATCGCTTCCGCGTCGGCCTCCAGTGTCACACTCACCGGCACGGCCGGGTCGGTGTACCGGATGGCATTGCGCAGGATGTTCTCGATGGCGCTGCCCAGCGCCACGGCATCGGCGTCGAAGATCAGTTCGTCCGGCGCGGTCCAGTGGATTGCCACGTCGCGCGCCGCGGCCTCGAAGCGCGCGTCGGCGACGATCACGCCGACCAGTTCGGCAAGGTCGATGGGGCTGCGCACCGGCGCCATGGCATGCAGCCGCGCCAGCTGCAGCGTGCGCTCGACCAGCGCATCGAGCCGCCCGGTCTCGCGCTCGATGCGATCGAACTGCAGCGCGAGCGTGGCATCTCGCCGGCGCGCCAGCTCCAGCGACAGGCGCAGCCGCCCCAGCGGCGAGCGCAGCTCATGCGCAATATTGCGCAGCAGTTGCTCGCGCCAGTCCACCAGGCGCTGCAGCCGGTCCGCCATGGCGTCGAAATCGCGCGCGAGCTGCCCGAGTTCGTCGGCGCGGCGGGCCAGCACCGGCGGCGTGCGCGTGGCCAGGGCGCCATCGGCCAGCGCCTGCGTGGCTTCGCGCAAGCGCCGCACCGGGCCAGCCACGTGCCGCGTCAGGGCCCAGCACAGCGGCGCCGACACCGCCAGCGCGAACAGGCCGAGCGCCAGCGCCACCGGCGACAGGTGCAGCACCTCCCAGCGCGACGAATCGAAGGGCAGGAACAGCAGCAGCACCTCGCTGCCATCCGGCAGCGCGATCGGCTGCGGGTCCCACCATGACACGCGCGCGCCGGGCCGGGGGACATGCGCAACCGCATGGCCGATCATGCCCGCGCGCCACATCGGCACGATGCGGTCGGCGAGGTGGTTGCGCAGCCGTGTCGGCAGCTGCCGGCCCAGCATGTCCTGCAGCGCGTGGTCGACGATATAGACGTCCAGCGCCGAGTCATGCGAATCCATCGCCCGCAGCCAGCGCCGCAGCCCGGGACGCCCCTGGGTCCGCGCGACCTCGACCGCGTCCTGCGTCAGCGCGGCGGGGCTCAGGCCGTCGAGCGCCTCGAAGCGGTACCAGGCCACCGCCGCAGTCAGCGCCATGCCGATGCCGACGATCGCGGCCATGCCGAGCCAGAAGGTGAGGAAGTTGCGCCAGAACAGCGGCAGCGGAAACAGCGCGCGCACGCGCCGCCAGCCGTTCACGGCGCCTGCACCAGCAGATAGCCCTGGCCGCGCAGGTTGCGGATGCGCAGCGGCGACGTGGTGCCGTCGAGCGACAGCTTGCGGCGCAGCGCGCTGACGTGTGTGTCGAGGCTTCTGTCGTAGCGCTCGGGCGCACGTCCCAGCGCGAAGCGGCCGATTTCTTCGCGCGCGACCACCCTGCCCGCCGAGCGCATCAGGATTTCCAGCACGCGCTGCTCGGCGCCGGTCAGCGTGGACCGCGCCGCGCCGTGGATGGCTTCGCCGGAGGCCAGGTTCAGGCGCAGCGCGCCGGCCTCCAGCCACGGACTGGCGCCGGCGGCCGGCATCGCGCACTGGAAGCGGCGCAGCACGGCGTGCATGCGCGCGCGCAGTTCGCGCGGGCTGAAGGGCTTGCTCAGGTAGTCGTCGGCGCCCAGTTCCAGTCCGAGCACGCGGTCGGCCTCGTCGCCATGCGCGGTGAACATGATCACCGGCCGCTGCGAGCGCGCCCGGTGCAGCCGCAGCAGGTCCAGGCCATTGCCGTCGGGCAGCATCAGGTCCAGCAGCGCGACATCGTAGTCATTGCGGGCGAGCAGGGTCTCGCCCTGTTCGCGGGTGTGCGCCAGCGTGACGGTGCAGTGGTCGGGCTCCAGGTACTCGCGCAGCATCTGCGCCAGCTCAAGGTCATCGTCGATCAGCAGCACGCGCGCGGGCGGCGTGTGTGAGCACATCAGCATCAGCTTGCCGGGAGCCTGGCAGGCAAGTCGGTGGCAGCCGGTCCCCGGTTCCGTCAAGAAACGTCAAGAAAACAAAAGCTTTCCAAAGTGACTGGTAAGCAATTTGCATACACAATTCTAATATGAGAATGATTGTTATTTGCATGCAGTGGGGAAAATAATGAGGGACAGGCAGGCGGCCGCAAGCGGTTCGGCATTGATGGCGGCAGCACGGGCAATGGTTGGGGCGGCATCATCGGGTGGCATGCCGCGGGGCATTCCGCGGGGCCAATGGATGAAGGGTCTGGCAGCGGTCTGCGCAGCCTCGGGCATGGCGGGCGCCTGGGCCCAGGCGCAGGAATCCAAGGCGGAAGCTACCCTTGCCACCGTGGTGGTGACCGCGTCGGGCAGCGCGCAGGACATCCGCGATGCGCCCGCGTCGATCAGCGTGGTAACGCGCTCGGACCTGGAAAACAAGGCTTACCGCGACATCAATGACGCGCTGGTGGACGTGCCGGGCGTGATCGTCAGCGGCGGCGGCGACCGCACCGACATCAGCCTGCGCGGCATGGGCGCCAAGTACACACAGGTGCTGATCGACGGCAAGCGGCAGAGTTCGCGCGAGACCCGCACCAACTCCGATTCGTCCGGCGTCGAGAGCAGCTGGACCCCGCCGCTGGCCGCGATCGAGCGCATCGAGGTGGTGCGTGGCCCGATGTCCTCGCTGTATGGCTCCGATGCCATGGGCGGCGTGGTCAACATCATTACGCGCAAGGTGCCGAAGCAATGGACCGGCGAGCTGCGCGGCGATGCCACGCTGCAGCAGCACAGCGACTCGGGCAACCAGTACCAGGGCAACTTCTACCTGGCCGGACCGCTCAAGAGCGACCTGCTGGGGCTGCAGCTGTACGGCCAGAGCACGCACCGCATCGAGGACGACATCGATTACGGCTTCCGCGGCCGCCGCGCCGAGAGCCTGACCGCCAAGCTGGCGCTGACGCCCACGCGCCAGCACGACATCGTGTTCGAGGCCACCGGCATGCGCCAGCAGCGCAGCGAGACCGTGGGCAAGACCGTGCCGCCGCTGCCGCCCGGCACGCCGTGCCCGCGCACCGGCTGCCCAACCTCGTCCGAAACCGACTACCGCAGCGAAAAGTACGCGTTGTCGCATACCGGCCGCTGGGGCTTCGGCGTCTCCGACAGCTATATCCAGCAAGAGGAGTTCGACAACCGCAGCCGCCGGATGAAAATCAAGAACCTGAACGCGCGCACCAGCTGGGCCATGCCGCTGGGCAACCACATGCTGTCGGTCGGCGCCGAATACCTGAACCAGCGCCTGAACGACCAGACCGGCAATCAGATCGCGGGCGGCCCGAACCGGGTCGAGCGCTACCAGTGGGCCATGTTTGCCGAGGACGAATGGCGCCTGGCGCAGAGCTTTGCGCTGACCGGCGGCGTGCGCATGGACCATGACCAGAACTTCGGCCAGCACTACAGCCCGCGCCTGTATGGCGTCTGGCACGCGGCCGAGCGCTGGACCGTCAAGGGCGGCGTGTCCACCGGCTTCCGCGCGCCGGACCTGCGCCAGACCGTGGCCGGCTGGGGCCAGACCAGCCGCGGCGGCAACATGTACGGCAATCCGGACCTGAAGCCCGAGACCATGGTGTCGCAGGAACTGGGCCTGCTCTACGACAAGGGCAACGGCCTGCAGGCCGGCGTGACGCTGTTCAACAATGACTTCAAGGACAAGATCACGCGCGTGGCCTGCCCGCTTATGCAATGCACCGACGGGCCCAACCAGTTCGGCGCGGCCCCGACCACGTACATGAACGTGGACCGCGCCTACTCGCGCGGCGTGGAAGCCAGCCTGCGCTGGCCCATCGCGCAGGCGTGGTCGCTGACCGGCAGCTATACCTACACCCGCTCGGAACAGAAGTCCGGCCAGTACCAGGGCCAGCCGCTGAACCAACTGCCGATGCACCTGCTGGTGGCCACGCTGAACTGGAGCCCGTCGGAAAAGCTCAACGCCTGGGCGCGCGTCAACTACCGCGGCAAGGAAAGCCAGCCGATCACCGGACCGTCGTCCAGCACCGTGGTTGCGCCGTCATACACCTTTGTCGACCTGGGTGCGACCTATGCACTGACCAAGAACGTTTCGGTGTTCGCCGGCATCTACAACCTGTTCGACAAGCAGGTGAACTACACCGACTACGGCTATGTCGAGGACGGCCGACGCTACTGGATGAGTGTGGCGGTCAAGTTTTGAAGGATGGGTTTTGGGGTTGTGGCACGGAACGCGTCGCCGCTCGCTTGGCGCTGACAGGTCTCGGCCTCCGAGGCTGTTGAAGGCTCGACTTCGTTGAGGCTCCCGCCCTCTCCCCCGCCCCTCTCCCGCAAGCGGGAGAGGGGAGAAAACAAGCGGGAAGCGAAAATCCCTTGCGCTCGCCTGCGACAACGCGTGCGAGCGCAGCGACGCACTCCGTGCCAGAGCAATAGACCTGAGATAGGGCGCGCGCGCAGCGCAGCCGAAGGCGTCCCACCAATAACGCCGTTAGTAGGCTGCCACCGACCTAAAGTCGGGTTCGTCCATCCGACCTTGGACGCCAGGCACCTCCCGGTAGCGTCAGGAGGGTCGAACCACCACCAGCACGACCGCAAGTCACAACCGCCAGAACCACCAACGCCGCCTTAGCCAGCCGCTTAGGCGACGCGCTTTTTGGTTACTTATATGAACGCGCCCGGTTTGCAAGATAACGCCAACATCAGGCGGGACAGGATTGGCTGCAGACTTATATCCGGCCTTGCGGTGCAGGCCACGCCTGCGGGCCCTGATGGATTTCGCCGGGAGTGTCCCTATCTTTTTGCCGTGCTTGCCGCACCAGTAACCAATTGGGCTTGCACTCCCGCGGTCCAACCTGTTTTGCCATCACGCTGACATTACCGTCGCAACCTGTGGACGGATTCTTCCTTGCTTGCTCAGCCTGCCATCAGGCAGGCCTGACCGAGACGTAGTCTCGGTCATAGGTCCGCTCGTGGGCCAACAGCGCCCAGACCGTGCGTACCGTCTTGTTGGCCATGGCAACCGCCACGACGTTAGTGGGGCGTTTCTGGGCCAATGCCTGGCTCCAGCCACCCTGGTTCTTGCGTCGCAGATGGCTCAGCACCGTCCGTGCGCCGTGGATGAGCAAGGTGCGCAGGTAGGGATTGCCGCGTTTGCTGATGCCACCCAGTCGGACCTTGCCGCCGGTACCGGTCTGCTTGGGCACTAGACCCAGGAATGCCGCCAGCTGCCGCCCGGACTTGAACGTGCGCGCTTCACCGATCGTCGCCACCAAGGCCGTGGCAGTGAGCATCCCTATGCCAGGGATGGCGCTGATAGTCTGACAGGCGCGATCCTGACGACCCCAGGCAGTGATCTGACGGTCGTACTCGGCAATCTCACGGTCCAGACTCTCCAGGCTGCGCAACTGCTGATGTACGGCCTCGAACAGCGTCGGCGGTACGCGAGACTCGATCTCCGGCAGACGTTGCACGATCTCGTCGAGCCCGGCCTGGCGGCCGCGTCGGAAGTGGATGCCGAATTCAACCAGCATGCCTCGCAACTGGTTGACCAGCATCGTTCGCATCTTGATGCGCAGCGAACGCATGGCATGCACCGCCAGCACGCACTGCTGGGTTTCGGACTTTGGCGCCACCTCGCGCATGCCCGGCTGTTGCGCTGCAGTCCAGATTGCCTTCGCATCGGCCGCATCGGTTTTATTGGTCTGCACGAACGGGCGCACATAGCGCGCGTGCAGCAGCACCGGCTTGTGGCCCAAGCCCTGCAACTGACGCGCCCACCAATGCGCGCTCGCGCACGCTTCCAGCGCTACCCGTCCCGGCTCGCGCTTGGCCAGGAACTCGATCAGCTTCGTACGGTTGAAGCGGCGGTTGCAACACTTGCCGGAAGGCTCGACCCAATAGAGCTGGAAGACAGTCTTTGCAATGTCGAGGCCGTAAGTCGTAGTATTCATCTCGGGTCCCTCCATCCTCGCGTGGTTGCTCACACTCCCACTCTGGCACATCGATGCCGTTTCGTGATGGGGGGACCCGCCTACCCTTCACGTTCCCCAGATGTCACAACTTGAATTGCCGGCGCCTTTAATCGGAGCGGGCCGGGGCGCGTTCATTCCATCTTTTTGGCGCTCGGCCAAAAAGTGACCCGCCCAGCAGGGCGGAACCAGGCGGTTCAAAAGCCGACAGCATGTCACCAACAGCAACCAACCCCCCGTGAGCAACGGTACGCTCACCAAGAAGCCCCCACATCCCCCGCCCGGCACGTTGCCGGCACCTCTCCATAGCGCGCCATCAACGCACCAGCCACCGCATTGGTCCACCCAAACCCGTCCTGCAGCGGATACTCGCCGCCGCCCCCTCCGTGGGCGGCGCCTTCGATACGCCGGATGCGGTATTTCTCGACCAGCTTGCATTCGTGCGTGTACAGGCTGGCCACGGTGGCCAGCCAGCGCTGCGCAATTTCGCGCGCCAGCGCCTCGTGGCCATAGCGCTCCAGGCCGCCCACCGCCAGCCACTGCAGCGGCGCCCAGCCGTTGGGCTGGTCCCATTGCTGGCCCGAGGCGCATTCCGTCGTGGCCAGGCCACCGTCGACCAGCAGCCGCGCCTGCACCGCCTGCGCCACCGCCTGGGCCTGCTGCGGACTGGCCAGGCCGAGATAGAGCGGCATCACGGTGGCCGCGGTCAGGTACTGGCGCGGCGCGGCGCGGCACCAGTCGTAGTCGACGAAGACGCCGGCGGCGCCGTCCCACAGGTATTGCAGGATGGCCGCCTCGCGCCGCTGCGCCGCGGCGCGGTAGGCCTGCGCCGCGGCATCGCCGGCCTGCTCGCACAGCGCCGCAAGCCGCGTTTCCAGGTGCCACAGCAGCGCATTGAGGTCGACCGGCAGCATCGCCGTGGCGCGGATGGTGGCGAGGTCAGCGGGCTGGCCGGCGCGCGGGTCAGGTGCATCCAGCCAGCGCGAACTGAAGTCCCATCCCGACTCCGCCGCGGCGCGCAGGTCGCGGAACACCATATGGTGCGGGCGGCCGCTGCGCAGCGCGGTCTCCATGTCCTCCAAAAAAGCCTCCTCGCGGGGCCATGGGCGGTCGTCCCTGAAGCGGTTGAGCAGCGCGCCGTCGGGCAGGCAGACCACGCGGCGGTGCGCATGGCCGGCACACAGGCCGTCGGCGCCATCCATCCAGAACGCGTATTCGCGGCGCAGCTGCGGCAGGAAGTCGAGCGCGCTGGCGAGTCGCTCGCGTTCGAGCAGGTCCACCATCAGCGCAAACACGGGCGGCTGCGAGCGGCTCAGGTAGTAGTTGCGGGTGCCGTTCGGCACCAGGCCGTAAGTGTCGATCAGGTAGGCGAAATTCCGCGTCATCTCCACCATCAGGTCGCCATGCCCGCTGCGGGCGAGCCCGTGCATGGTGAAGTAGGAATCCCAGTAATAGAGTTCACCGAAGCGCCCGCCCGGCACCACGTAGCGGTGCGGCAGCGGCAACAGCGACGACAGCGGCGGATGGGCGACGGGCGCGCGCGTCAGCACCGGCCACAGGCCGTCGATATGCTCGCGCAGGGTGCTGTCGGGATCGGACACGTAGTGGCTGTCCGGCACGGTGGCGCGGGTGAAATGCGCCTGCACGAAATCCGCCAGCGAGAAGCCGGGCGTGTCGCGCGTCTCGCGATAGCGCGCCACAATCAGGTCGGGGTCGCAGTTGGGGATGCAGTCCGGGAAGGTCTTGCTGTCGGCGAACAGGCCGCTGTGCTGGACGTCGACGAACAGCTCGCAATAGCGCGCCGCGGGCGACAGCATGTCGGCGCAGGCGCAGCCCGGCAGCGCGTGCGGCGGCGGGCAGTCGCGGTGCGTGATCAAACCGGGCTGCGCCGCCCTGTGGATCTTGCCGGGCGCCGCGGCGGGCCCGGCCACGGCGCCGGCGCCGTCGGGCGTGGCCGGAGCGCTGCGCGGCACCGTGCTGCCGCTTGCGGCGGCGGGTGACGGCGGCACCGCGGAATCGGTATCAGGCTTTCCGGTCGGCCGCATGGACGCCTCCTTTTACCGGCCGCGGCCGGCTCCGATGGTTTAGAAATAGGAGCCGGAGCGCGCACCGGAAGTTCGCCGCCGTACCGCAAAGCGGCGCATGTGCCACGCGGGGACAAGCCCGCGCGCTACACCTCCTTCTCGCCATGCTGCACCGGGATCGCCGGCGCGGCCTCGCGCGCACCCAGCTGCATGAAGATCCAGGCCGAGGCGCAGGTAATCAGCCCCATGCAGACAAAGGTGGCATGGAAGGCCGGCAGCACCGCCGCGGGATCTCCGCCAAAGCGGTACTGGAACGTTGCCAGCAGCGCCCCCGCGGCCGTCACGGCCAGGCTCATCGACAGCATCTGCACCATCGACAGCATGCTGTTGCCGCTGCTGGCACCGGCGCCGCTTAGGTCCTTCAGCGTGACCGTGTTCATCGCCGTGAACTGGATCGAATTGACCATGCCGAACACGGCCAGCAGCGGCACCAGCAGCCACAGCGGCAGTTGCGGCGTGATCAGCGCAAAGGACGCCATCACCACGCCCACCACGAAGGTGTTCGACACCAGCACGCGCCGGTAGCCATGGCGCTGGATCAGCCGGGTGGCGAGCCGCTTGGACGCCATGCCGGCCGCGGTCACCGGCAACATCATCAGGCCGGCGTCGAACGGCGCATAGCCCAGGCTGACCTGCAGCGTCAGCGGGATCAGGAACGGCATCGAGCCGTTGCCGATGCGCGCGAACAGGTTGCCCAGCAGCCCCACGCTGAAGCTGTGGATGCGGAACAGCCGCAACGGGAACAGCGGCTGCTTGCGCCGGTTGGCGTGCAGGCCGTAGGCGGTCAGCGCGGCCATGCTGGCAATCAGCAGCATCAGCACGGTGGCGTGCTGGAAGCCCAGCCCGGCCAGCCCGTCGAGCGAGAACGACAGCGCCAGCATGGCGGTGGCCAGCAGCAGGTAGCCCGCGATGTCGAAGCGGCCGACGCCGGCCAGCCGCGCATTGGGCATGTAGCGCACGGTGGCCAGCGCCCCCAGCACGCCGACCGGCACGTTGATCAGGAAGATCCAGTGCCACGACAGCGCCTGCGTCAGCCAGCCCCCAAGCGTGGGGCCGATCAGCGGGCCGATCATGCCGGGGATGGCGACGAAGCTGAGCGCCTGCAGGTACTGCTCGCGCGGGAAGGTGCGCAGCACCGAGAGCCGCCCCACGGGCAGCAGCATCGCGCCGCCCACGCCCTGCACCACGCGCGCGCCGATCAGGAAGTTCAGCGTCGGCGCGTAGGCGCACAGCAGCGAGCCGGCCACGAACAGGCCGATGGCGGTCTGAAAGATGGTGCGGGTGCCGAAGCGGTCGGCCAGCCAGCCTGAGGCCGGGATGATCACCGCCATCGTCAGCGAGTAGGCGATCACCACCGACTGCATCCGCAGCGGGCTCTCGCCCAGGCTGTGCGCCATTGAAGGCAGCGCGGTATTGACGATGGTCGAATCCAGCGTCTGCATGAAGAAGCCGACCGCCACCACCCACAGCATGATGCGGCGGGTGCGGTCGTCGGGCGCGGGCGAGGTCATGATGCGGCTCCGGGTCCGGCCAGCGCCGCGGTGAACCAGGGCGCGCCGGCCAAAGCCAACACCTTAAAGGGCAAAGACGGCCGAGGCAATCGGCGCCACGCTTACAGCGCGGCCCGCAGCCCGATGAAGAAGCGCCGGCCCGGCGCCGGCTCGAAGTAGCGGCCGTTGGCCTCGTTGACGATGACTGAGCCGATGTAGCGCCGGTCGGCCAGGTTGTCGATGCGCCCGAACAGGTAAAGGCGCGTCGGGCCGATGCGGAAGGCGTAGCCCGCGCGCAGGTTGATCACGGCATAGCCCGGCGCCGCCTGGGTGTTGAGGTCGTCGGCATAGACGCGGCTGTCGACGCGCAGCTCGGCCCCCAGCGTCAGTGGTGCGAGCGGCCGCCACGACAGGTCGGCCGCCAGGCTGTGGCGCGCGGTGCCGGGCAGGCGGTTGCCGGCCGCCACGGCCTGGCCCTGCGCATTGACAAAGCCATCGCCGAAATAGGCATCCAGCCAGGTATAGGCCAGCCCCGCCTCGATGCGGCTGCCGCCGCCCTGGCCAGGTGTGCCGACCTGATCGAGGAAGCCGCCGCGCCAGCCCAGCTCCAGCCCGCGCCGGCGCACGCCGCTGACGTTCTGGTAGACCGTGCGCCCGGCATTGTTCGATTGCGGCACCACCTCGTCATGGCTGTCGGCATCGAACAGCGCCGCTTCCAGCCGCTGCCCCGACCCTTGCCACTTGATGCCGATCTCGCCCTGGCGGCTGGTCGACGCCTGCAGTCCAAGGTTGCTGCCCACGCCACCGGGGCCGTAGGCGACCTCGGTCAGCGTGGGGGTCTCGAAGCCGCGGCCCAGGTTGGCGTAGACGTTGAGCGAATCCAGCGCATGCCAGACCACGCCGAGCACCGGGCTGACATTGCTGTAGCTCGCGTGGCCGCTGTCGTCAGGGCTGGCCGCGGTGATGAAATGGTCGTCGATACCCAGCCGCACCCGGCTGGCGCGCGCCCCGCCCACCAGTTGCCAAGCCGGATGGAAGCTCCAGTCGAACTGCGCGAAGGCGCCGAGGTCGGTCGCGGTATTGGTCTCGTCGCGGCGCAGCGCCCCTTGCGCGCCGTTCTGGTTGACGTAGCCATTGCGGCCGTCGCGCATGCCGTTGGCTTCGAGCCCGGCGCTCCACAGCAACGGCAGACCCGCGCCAGTGGTGGTGTGCCGGCTCCAGGACAGCGCGGCACCGCCGAACGTGCGGTCGAGGTCGACGATGCCGCCGGACGAGGTCGGCGCGGCGCCGCTGAAGCCCAGCCGCTGGTACAGGTTGCGCGTGCCGCCGTACAGCCGTGCCGACACGCTGTCGGTGCCGCTGACCTGGTGGTCCACCACCACCCCGGCCTGGGCCTGTTCGACGGTCTTGCCGGTATCGAACTGCGTGGCCGCGGCCACTGCCTGGCGCGGGTTGGCGTCGGCCTGCGCGCGGGTCAAGCCGAGGGGGTCCTGCGCCAGCGGCTGGTTGAAGTAATTGAACTGGCCGGTCACGCGCGTGCCGCTGGCCGGCTGCGCCACCACGCGGGCATTGAGCTGGTAACGGCGCGCGGCGCTGTGCTCGCGATAGCCATCTGTCTGGTAGGTCCACGCGTCGAGCGAGCCGCCGAGCCGCTCATCGCCGCCGGCCAGCGCCACGCCGGCCTGCCACTGGCCGTCGGAGCCGAAGCCGGTCGAGACGCGCCCGGTGAACCCATCCTTGGGCGGATCGGGCGTGAACACCTGCACCACCCCGCCCGAGGCATTGCCATACAGCTGCGCGAACGGGCCGCGCAGCACCTCGACCCGGCTGGCATTGGCCAGGTCCGCCGTCGATGCCTGCCCTTGCCCGTCCGGCATGGTGGCGGGAATACCGTCGACATACAGCCGCACGCCACGCACGCCGAAGGTCGAGCGCGTGCCGAAGCCCCGCACTGCCAGCTGCAGGTCCTGCGAATAGTTCTGCCGGTCGCGCACCGCCACGCCCGGCACGCCGGCCAGCACCTCCGACAGGTTCACCAGCGGCGTGGCGCTGCGCAGCGGGTCGACCGGCACGCTGTCGACCGCGGCGGGCGCGTCGAAGCGGCGCTGCTCGCTGCGGGTGGCGCTGACCACCACGTCCGGTAAGGTCTCGCCGGTGGCCGCGGCGACGGCCGTGCCGGGCGCATCCGCCGCCCGCGCGGCGGCACTGGCCAGCAGCATCGCCGCGCACGCCAGCTTGGAAAACGCCGGGAAACGATAAGGGGAGCGGCGCTGCTGCTGCATCGCCGGAATCTGCCTGCCGCCTTGGTTCATGGGAATCGGAAGCGGTTGGGGGCGCGAAGTCGGGCAGCGCCGGGGCGTGGGTGGATATAGCGCAACTTTATCCCGGCCGTGGCCCCATGGCTACGCGCCGAGGCGCGGGGAAAACCCGTGGACCGGCGCCAGTAACATATCCACACCAACATTCAGATAATTTCAACAACTTATTGCGGATCTCCCTCTGCCGGCGCCGCTTCGCCCCCCTACACTTCCTTCACCAGCCGCTGCAGCCCGCAAACTTTCAGCCAGGCCACGCAGCATAACGATATTCAGATTTTCGAAATCAAAAGGATCGAAATCATGACCACCGCCTCCACCCGCGTTGCCATCGTCTACCACAGCGGCTACGGCCACACCGCCCGCCAGGCCCAGGCCGTCGCGCGCGGCGCCGGCAGCGTTGCGGGCGCCGAAAGCCTGCTGATCCCGGTCGAGGACATCGACCAGCACTGGGACACCCTGGAACAGGTCGATGCCATCATCTTTGGCGCGCCGACCTACATGGGCAGCGCCTCGGCCCAGTTCAAGGGCTTCATGGACGCGACCTCGCGCAACGTGTTCGCCAAGGGCGGCAAGTGGGCCAACAAGGTGGCCGCCGGCTTTACCAACGCCGCCTCGCGCTCCGGCGACAAGCTGGCGACGCTGCAGCAGATCGCCATCTTCGCGGCGCAGCACGGCATGCACTGGGTCAACCTGGGCCTGCCCCCGGGCCACAACAATTCCAAGTCGACCGAGGACTCGCTGAACCGCCACGGCTTCTTCCTGGGCGCGGCCGCGCAATCGGATGCGGATGTCAGCGCCGAGGTGGCGCCGCCGCCGGCGGACCTGCGCACCGCCGAGCACCTGGGTGCGCGCGTGGCCGAAGTCGCGCAGCAGCTGGTCGCGGGGCGGCAGGCGCTGGCGGCGCTGAAGGAAGCGGCCTGATCGCAGGGCCGGCCGGGCGCCAGTCCCGGCCGGGCCGGCAAGCGGGGCACTGGCCCCCGCTGTCCGAGGCCCGATTCCTGCGACGGCCGTGCGCTCAGTACAGGACCTCCAGCGCATCGAACAGCTCGATGTCCCTTTGCGCCGCCGAACGCGCGCGGCGCCGGATTTCCTCCAGCAGGCAGTCGGTGAAGCATTGCGCGGCGGGGCTGCGCATGGCGTTATGGCGTGTAATGATGCCAAGCCGGCTGGTCTCGAACCGCTCGGCCAGCGGCAGGGCGTGGACCCAGCCCCGCATCGGCTCGGCCAACAGCAGCGGCTGCGGACAATAGCTGATCATGCCGGCGTTGCGCACCAACTCCAGCAGCAATGCGGTCGAATGCGCGCAATGCAGGCGGGCCGGGTCGATGCGCGCCTCATGCTGCCAGAACAGGTTGCGCATAAAGGGTTCGTAGCTGGCCGCGGTGTAGTTCACGACCCAGTCCTGCTCCAGCAACCCGTGCAGCGAGCGCGCTTGCGCGCACGGATGCCCGCGCCGCGCGATGACGCATGAGCCATAGGACAACAACGGCTCGCATTCGAACTCCTGCGTGGACATCGCCGCCGTAAACGGCCCCACCGCGAAGTCCAGGGTGCCTTCGCGCAAGCGCGGCAAGGCCACCGCGGTCAGTCCTTCGAAGATCTCGACCTGCACACCCGGCATGCGCTCGCGAAAGCGCAGCATCACGCGCGGCAGGAACGTCAGCATGACCCACGGCGTGACGCTCAGGCTCACCCGCCCCACCCCTTCGCCGCGCAGCGTAGCCAGTTCTTCACTGGCGCGGGCGAGCTGCCCGACCACCAGCCTGGCATGGCCCAGCATGCGCTGCCCCGCTTCGGTCAGCGCCACGCCGGTGGCAGTGCGCGACAGCAACGGCAGTCGCGCCTCGCTTTCCAGCTCGCGCAGCGCCTTGGTCAACGCTGCCTGCGATAGCCCGACCAGCCGGGCGGCGGCGCGGATGCTGCCGGCATCGGCCACCGCGACAAGGGCCTGGATCTGGTGCAGTTTCATCGGCATGGGTCTCCGGCAGGGTGACAACCAGTAGTTGTCAGGATAACAGTATTGCGGCTGGCGGCTCGTGCGGGCGCTGCATAAGATCGGCACACATCATTCCGCGCCAGCACCTACCGGAGACGCCATGCACCCCGATCCCGTCCTGCCCGGCATCCGCGCCATCGAAGCAGAAATGGTGGACCTGCGCCACCGCATCCACGCCCACCCCGAACTGGGCTTCGAGGAATTCGCCACCAGCGACCTCGTGGCCGAATGCCTGCAGGGCTGGGGCTATGCCGTGCATCGCGGCCTGGGCGGCACCGGCGTAGTCGGCACGCTGCGTCATGGCGAGGGCCGCGCCATCGGCCTGCGTGCCGACATGGATGCCTTGCCGATCCAGGAAACCACGGGCCTGCCGTATGCCAGCAAGCTCGACGGCAAGATGCATGCGTGCGGCCATGACGGCCATACCGCGACGCTGCTGGCCGCCGCCCGCTACCTCGCCGAACACAAGCCCTTCCAGGGCACGCTGCATGTCATCTTCCAGCCGGCCGAGGAAGGCATGGGCGGTGCCCGCGAGATGATCCGCGACGGCCTGTTTCGGCTGTTCCCGTGCGATGCGGTGTTCGCGCTGCACAACATGCCCGGCCATCCCACCGGCAAGTTCGGCTTCCTGGGCGGGCCGTTCATGGCGTCGTCAGACACCGTCACGATCCGCGTCAGCGGGCGCGGCGGCCACGGCGCGGTGCCGCACCGGGCGGTCGATCCGGTGGTGGCGTGCGCGTCGATGGTGATGGCCTTGCAATCCGTGGTGGCGCGCAACGTCAATCCGCTCGACATGGCGATCGTCACCGTCGGCGCGATCGAAGCCGGCAAGGCGCCCAACGTGATTCCGGAAAGCGCCGAGCTGCGCCTGTCGGTGCGCGCGCTGAAGGCCGGCGTGCGCGACCTGCTGCAGGCACGCATCACCGCGCTGGCCCATGCGCAGGCCGAGAGCTTCGGTGCCACCGCCGAAGTGCGCTACGACCGCCGCTACCCCGTGCTGGTCAACGACCCGGCCATCACCGAGTTCGCACGCGAGGTTGCACGCGACTGGCTGGGCGCGGACGGCCTGATCGAAGACATGGCGCCGCTGACCGGCAGCGAGGATTTCTCTTTCATGCTGGAAGCGTGCCCGGGCTGCTATCTGATCGTCGGCAACGGCGACGGCGAGGGCGGCTGCATGGTCCACAACCCCGGCTATGACTTCAACGACGAATGCCTGCCGCTCGCGGCCACCTACTGGGTAAAGCTGGTCGAGCGCTACCTGGGCTGACCCGCGCCCGCCATCTGCCAAGACCGGCCCGCAGGCCGGCGCCACCCTTCATGGAGACACCGCATGTCGACACCACTTCCCGCGCAGCCGCTGGACGGCGCCTTCGTCGCGCCGGTCCCGCGCGCCGCGCCCCGCCGCCGCGTGATTGCCGCCATCACCATCGGCAATGGCCTCGAGTTCTACGATTTCACGGTCTACAGCTTCTTCGCCGTGCTGATCGGCAAGCTGTTCTTTCCGGTTTCCGGCGGCATTGGCCAGCTGATGCTGTCCCTGGCGACCTTTGGCGTGGGCTTTGTCGCGCGCCCGCTCGGGGGCTTGCTGATCGGGCTCTATGCCGACCGTGTCGGCCGCAAGCCGGCGATGGCGCTGACGCTGTGGCTGATGGGGCTGGGTTCGCTGCTGTTCGTGGTCGCGCCCACCTACGCGCAGGCCGGCATGGCGGCGCCGCTGCTGATCGTGCTGGCGCGGCTGCTGCAGGGCTTCGCGCTCGGCGGTGAAGTCGGCGCCTCGACGGCGCTGCTGATGGAGTACGCCGATGACCACTCGCGCGGCTACTACGGCAGCTGGCAGCTGTTCAGCCAGGGCGTCAGCGTGCTGCTGGGCGCGGTCGTCGGGCTGTCGCTGACCAACGGGCTGTCGCCCGACGCCCTGCAAAGCTGGGGGTGGCGCGTGCCGTTCGCCATCGGCATCCTGGTCATCCCGCTGGGCCTCTATATTCGCCGCCACCTGGAGGAAACCGCCGGGGCGCCGGCCGCCGGCGCGCCGGGCCATGAAGGCGCCGGCCTGGCCGGGATCTTCGGTGCGCACGGACGCGTCGTGGTTGCCGGCGTGCTGGTGACAATAGGCGGCACCTCGGCGACCTACATCGTGCTGCACTACATGACCAGCTACGCGGCGACGGTGCTGAAGATCCCGCTCGGGCTCAGCATGGCTGCAGGGTGCGTGGCCGCGCTGGTGCAGGTGGCACTGTCGGCGCAAGCCGGCCGGCTGTCGGACCGCATCGGCCGCAAGCCCGCCATCCTGTGGTCGCGCGTGGCCATGCTGGCGCTGATCTACCCTGCCTTCATGCTGCTTAACGCGCGGCCGTCGCTGGGGATGCTGCTGGCAGTGGTCGCGGTGCTGGCCTTGCTGCTGGTGTTGAATACGGTGCCATCGGTGGTGCTGATCACTGAGCTGTTCCCGCGCCGCATCCGCGCAAGCGGGCTGTCGGTGGTCTATTGCATCGGCGTGCTGATATTCGGCGGCTTTGCCCAGTTGATTGCCACCTGGCTCATTGAACTGACGGGCAATGCCAGTGCGCCGGCGCTCTATGTGATCGGCTGCGGCCTGATTTCGCTGGTCGGGCTGGCGATGGTGCCCGAGACCGCGGGCAAGCGACTGGATTGAGTCAATGACAGCCCGGGACGCATTGCCCATATTCCCCGTCGCGGGCGCCCCATGCCGGCCAGCCGACCGCCGGTCGCCTTCGTTACAAAGAAGCGGCTAAAGCTCTCGCCCCTCCCGGCCGTTAAGCAATGGGGTCGCATTGGGACACGGGAGACAGAGATGCAGAATCTTGGCATTCGCATACGCCTGGGCGCGGCGTTTGGCGCCATGTGGTCGCTGATGGCGATCGGGACCGCGGTGGCCGTGCCGCGCATGCAGGACGGCGCCGATGCGCGGCGCCTGCTGATCGCGCTGGCCGCGGCGGGCCTATGCCTGGCCGTGGGCGCGGTCTGGGGGCTGGCGCGCGGCATCGAGGCGCCGCTGTCCGAAGCCGTCCACATTGCCGAAACCGTGGCCGCCGGCGACCTCAGCCAGGAATTCAACACCGACCGGGGCGGCGAGTTCGGCCGCCTGCTCGGCGGGCTGGGCGAGATGGAAGACATGCTGACCGACCTGGTCACCCGCATCCGCACCGCCACCGACTCCATTACCGACGCCTCGCACCAGATTGCCGCCGGCAATACCGACCTGTCGCAACGCACCGAAGAGCAGGCCGCGGCGCTGCAGCAAACGGCATCGAGCATGGGCGAGCTGACCGCGATGGTGCAGCAGAACACCGAACGCGCCCGCACCGCCAACGGCATGGCCGCCAGCGCCTCGGGCATCGCCGCGCGCGGCGGCGAAGTGGTGGGCAACGTGGTGCGGACCATGTCGGCGATCAGCGCCAGCTCGCGCAAGGTCACCGACATCATCGAAGTGATCGAAGGCATTGCCTTCCAGACCAACATCCTGGCGCTGAACGCGGCGGTGGAAGCAGCGCGCGCGGGCGAACAGGGCCGCGGCTTCGCCGTGGTCGCGGGCGAAGTGCGCACGCTGGCACAGCGCAGCGCCGCCGCGGCGCGCGAGATCAAGCAGCTGATCGACGATTCGGTGCAGCAGGTCGACAGCGGCTCCGCACTGGTCGGCCAGGCCGGTGCAACCATGCAGGAAATCGTCCAGGCGGTGGCCAGCGTCACCGGGCTGCTGGGCGAGATCACCGCGGCATCGGAACAGCAAAGCGCCGGCATCGCCCAGGTCAACGAAGCCGTGGCACAGATGGACACCGTCACGCAGCAGAACGCCGCGCTGGTGGAGCAGGCGGCCAGCGCGTCGCAGGCGCTGGCCGGTCGGGCGACGGAGTTGCAGCAGGTGGTCGGGGAGTTCAGGCTGTAGGGGTGCGCGCTGGCGCAAGCCCGCGCTGGCTCTCAGTGCCTCACGCCGCAACACTCACCGGCAGCACCGCCTGCACTGCCGCGACAAAGCGGTCGACGATATTGTCGATATCCCGCGGCGTGCAAATAAACGGCGGTGCGAACAGCACGTGGTCGCCATGCACGCCGTCCACCGTGCCGCCCATCGGATAGACCAGCAGCCCGTTCTGCATCGCCGCGGATTTCAGCCGCGCATGCGTCTTCAACGCGGGGGCGAGCGTGGCCTTGCTGTCGCGGTCGGCGACGAATTCCACGCCGACGAACAGGCCGCGTCCGCGCACATCGCCCAGGTTGGGGTGGTCGCCGAGCGCCTCGCGCAGCCGGGTGCGCAATTGCTCGCCGCGAGCCAGCACGTTGGCCAGCAGCTTGTCTTCGGCGATGGTGCGCTGCACCGCCAGCGCCGCGGCGCAAGCGGTGGCGTGCCCGATATAAGTGTGGCCGTGCTGGAAGAAGCCGCTGCCGCCGACGATGGCGTCATAGATCCGGCGCGTAGACAGCATCGCGCCGATGGGCTGGTAGCCGGCGCCCAGGCCCTTGGCGATGGTGACGATGTCCGGCACCACGCCGTCCTCTTCGCAGGCGAACAGGTAGCCGGTGCGGCCCATGCCTGACATCACTTCATCGAGGATCAGCAGCACGCCGTACTTGTCGCACACCGCGCGGATGCGCTTCAGGTAGTCGCCCACCGGCGGCACCGCGCCGGCGGTGGCGCCCACCACGGTTTCGGCGACGAACGCGGCGACGCTTTCGGGTCCCAGGTCCAGGATCTTCGCTTCCAGTTCGTCGGCCAGGCGCTGCGCGTATTGCGCATCGGTCTCGCCCGCCAGCCGGTCGCGGTAGGCGTAGCAAGGCGACACGTGGTGCGCCGGCACCAGCAACGGCAGGAAGGGCTCGCGCCGCCAGGCGTTGCCGCCGATGGCAAGCGCGCCGAGCGTATTGCCGTGATAGCTCTGGCGGCGCGCGATGAAGTGGCGGCGCGCGGGCTGTCCCACTTCGACAAAGTACTGGCGCGCCAGCTTCAGCGCCGATTCCACCGCCTCGGAGCCGCCCGAGACGAAGTAGACATGATCGAGATCGCCAGGCGCGGCCTGCGCCAGGGTTTCGGCGAGCGCCTCCGACACCTCGGTGGTAAAGAAGGAGGTGTGCGCATAGGCGATGGTATCGAGCTGCGCCTTGATCGCCTCGATCACGCGCGGATGGCCGTGCCCCAGGCACGACACGGCGGCGCCGCCGGAGGCGTCCAGGTAGCGCCGGCCGGTGCTGTCGATCAGTTCGATGCCCTGCCCGGCGACGGCAACGGGCAACTGCTGGCGCGGATTGCGATGGAATACGTGGGTCATGATGAGGTGGTGGTGGCAGTGCCTGGCCGCGCGTCAGCGGCGCGCGGCGGAAGGGTTGTCGGATGCAAGGCGACGCAGCACGCGGCCGGAGAATGCGGGCAGCGCGCTGCCGGCGGTGTCTCCGGCGCCGTCCTGCGCGGACTGTTGCCAGACCCGCGCGCCGTTGACCCAGACGCCGTCGATGCCGGTGCTGAGCTGCAGCGGGTCTTCGAAGGTGGCGCGGTCCTGCACGCGCCCGGCATCGAACAGGACCAGGTCGGCGAACGCGCCCGGCGCAATCCGGCCGCGGTCTTCCAGGCCGTATTGCTGCGCGGCCAGCCCGGACATCTTGTGGATCGCGGCCTCGAGCGTCATCAGTTGGTCTTCGCGCACCATGCGCGCCAGGATGCGCGGGAAGGTGCCCCATTGCCGCGGATGCGGACGCGGGTCGAACGGCAGGCCGTCGGAGCCGAAGATGGTCAGCGGGAACTGCGCGATGCGCGCGACGTCGCGTTCGTCCATGATGAAATAGATCGCCGCCGCGGGGCGCAGCCTGGCGAGCAGCGCTTCCTCGTCCAGCCCGAGTTCCTGCATCAGCTCGTGGAAATCGCGGCCGCCCGCCGCGGGGTAGCCGGTGGACCACGTGATCAGCGTGCGCGTGGACTGGCGCACGCGGTCCAGCCGCAGCATGGTCGAAGTGGCGGGATAGGGATGGCAGTCCAGGCACAACGGCTGCAGGCGCGCGGCCTCGGCCAGCAGCCCCAGCGTTTCGACCGAGCGGCCATGATTGCGCTTGCCAGCCACCTTGTGGTGCGAGAACACCACCGGGCAGTCCAGCGCGCGGCCAATGCGCAGTGCCTCTTCGATCGACGGCACGATGGCGTCGGTCTCGTCGCGCAGGTGCGTGGAATAGATGCCGCCATGGCTGCGGACCGGCCCGCACACTGCGATGATCTCCGCCTCGGTCGCAGCAGCCGCGGGCGGATAGAAGGTGCCGGTCGACACCCCGAAGGCGCCCGCCTCCATCGCCAGCCTGACCTCGTCGCGCATCGCGGCGATCTCCGCGTCATTGGCGGGACGGTCCAGTTCCGGCATCGCGCGCACGCGCAGCGTGGAGTGCCCCAGCAGCGGCACCACGTTGACATTGGCCGGCGCCGCGCGCAGCGCGTCGAGCCACTGCGCGAAGGTATCGAAGCGGAACAGCGCGGGCGGGCCCAGCAGGTCCAGCGGCTGCGGGGGCGCGCCGCTGACCAGCGGCGCCACGCTGATGCCGCAGTTGCCCGTCACCACCGTGGTAATGCCCTGCGACACCTTGGGCGTCATGTCCCGGTGCACCAGCAGGTAGCCGTCGTCGTGCGTATGGGCGTCGATGAAGCCCGGGGCCAGTACACGTCCGCTGCAGTCGACGGTGTGGTCGGCGGCGATGCCGGCGCAGTCGCCTACGGCAATGATGCGGTCACCCGTGACCGCGACATCGGCAGTGCGGCGGGTTGCGCCCGTGCCGTCCACCACCGTGGCGTGACGAAAGAGCAGGTCGGCGCGTTGCGGCGCCGGGGATTGCGATGCCATTGTCAGTCCTTGTCTGGTCGTCGGCGCTACTGCGGCGCAATGCCGGCTTGCCTGACCACGGCCGCCCATTTGTCGGTTTCCTGTGCGGCATAGCCGGCCAGCGCCTGCGGCGTGCCGCCGACGGTTTCGGCCCCCAGCGCGGCGAATTTCTCGCGGATGGCCGGATCGGCCAGCGCCCGGTTGAAGGCGTGGTTGAGCTTAGCCACCACGTCGGCGTGGGTGCCTTGCGGCGCAACCAGGCCGCCCCAGGCCACGCCCTCGAAACCGGGCACGCCCGACGCCGCGATGGTCGGCAGCGCCGGCAGCAACGGCGAGCGTGCCAGGCTGGTGACGGCGAGTGGCTTGAGCTTGCCGGCCTTGATCAGCGGCAGGATGGTCGGCATGTTGTCGATCAGCACATTGACCTGGCCGCCGACGACATCGGTCGCGGCCTGCGGGCTGCCCTTGTAGCCGACGTGGGTCCAGGCAAGGCCGGCCTTGTCGGCCAGCAGCTGCCCGGTGAGGTGGCCGGACGTGCCTTGCCCGGGCGAGGCGTAGGTAACCTTGTCCGGGTTGGCCCTGATGTAAGCCACCAGCTCGGCAAAGGTCTTCACCGGCATGTCCGGACGGACGGCGATCACGTTCGGCACCTTGAACAGCAGCACCACCGGCACGAAGGCGTCGGGCCGGTACGGCAGCTTGCGGAAGGTGCTCTTGTTGATCGACAGCGTAACGTTGTTGGCGTAACCGAGCGTGTAGCCGTCAGGCGCGGCGCGCTCCAGCTCGGAAATGCCGATCACGCCCGAAGCACCGGGCTTGTTGTCGATCACGAACGACTGGCCCAGCGACTTGCCGGCCTCGGCGCCCAGCGCGCGCATCAGCACGTCAGGGCTGCCGCCGGCCGCCGATGGCACCACCAGGCGGATCGGACGCGACGGATAGGTATCCGCCGCCGCGGGGCCGGCCAGCACTGCTGCGCCCAGCAACAACAGGGTGGCCAGGGATCGCCGCCGTTGCTGCCGCATTTGCTGCTGCATTTGCTGCTGCATTTGCTGCTGCATTTGATTCTGCATCTCGATATCCCGTCATTGCCGGACCCGGCTCCGCGTTGTCAGTATAGGGGCACGGCCCCAGCCAATGCAACATTTGTTTCTTAGTTATTCGAAACTCGAACCAATTGAATGGCACGATGACGCCACACCGCTGGTTTTTGACGATTCGCATTGATGAAACAGTCGTTACATCGAGCGCGCCACCGCACGTCTGCACAATCCTTCCGCCTCAAGAAAACGGGCCGCCGCCAGCACCAGGCTCTCTTGCCACGGCGGGGCGACGACCTGGACGCCCACTGGCAAGCCTTCGCCCGCGCAAGGCGCGGCCACCACCGGCAGGCCCGCCAGCGATAACGGGCGCGTCATGTGGCCGGCATCGGCACGCGGCCGGTAGAGGCGGCTGGCACCTTCGACGGTCTCGGCGCCAATCGGCGTTGCCGCGTAGGGCGTTGAAGGCGCCAGCAGCAAGTCGACGTCATCGAACAGCGCCAGCAGCCGCTGCCGCCACGCCGACTGGTAAAGGCGCGCCGTGTCATACCATTCGCGCGGCATGGCCAGACCGGCCAGGATGCGCTGGCGCACGAAGGCACTGTAGCCGCCATGGCGCGCGGAGAAATCCATGGCCTGGTGGTTGCGTCCGACTTCATAGGCGGAGATCACCGACGCGGCATCGCGCGCGGCATCCGCGTCGGGCAGGTCGATGGTGCGCACCGCGCCGAAGGCCGACGCCATGCGCCGCACGGCGGCCTGCACCGCGGGCTCGGCAAAATCGGAAAAGCCGCGGCCCAGCACGCCGACGCGCAGGGTGGCCACGCCACTGGCTTGCCCCGCCGGGGCCACGTCGATGCCGAGCATCGCCGCATAGGCCAGCGCGAGATCTCCGGCGCTGCCGGCCATCGGTCCGACTGTATCCAGGCTCTGCGCATACGGCACGCATCCCGCCAGGGACAAGCGGCCCGTGGTCGGGCGCAGCCCCCAGATGCCGCAGAACGCGGCCGGCGCGCGGATCGAGCCATTGGTATCCGAACCCAGCCCGAACGGCACCACGCCCGCGGCCACCAGCGCAGCGGTACCCGCCGACGAGCCGCCGGTGATGCGCGCCGGGTCGAGCGGATTGCGCACCGGGCCGCCGATCACGTTCTCGCCGGTGGCGCCGCAAGCGTATTCGTCCATCGACGCCAGCGCGACCGGCACCGCGCCCGCGGCGGCCAGCGCCTCGACGGCATCCGCATGGCGCGTGGCCGCCGGCTCCTGCGCACGCGGCGCGGCGCCTGCGAGGGTGGCGTGGCCGCGCACGTCCAGCAGGTTCTTCACCACGAACGGCACGCCGGCCAGCGGCGGCAGCGGCCGGCCCTGGTCGCGCCGGCGCTCCAGCGCCGCGGCTTGCGCCAGCGCGCCCTGCGCCAGCAGCGCCGAGCAGGCATTGAGCGGTGCGGCGGCTTCGGCGCGCTGCAATGCCTCGCGCACCAGATCGGTGGCACGGCGCGCGCCGCTGCGCACTTGCGCCGCCATGGCGGCAGCGGTCAGGGTATCAGCGGTCATTCTGCCCTTCCCCTTGCGCCAGCGCCTCGCGCAAGCGCGCCACCATTGCTGCCATGCCGGCCAGCAGCGCGGCGGCGTGCTCGCAATCCTGCCGCCCTACGGGACCTTGCAAGTTTGCCGCGGCTTGCGCCACCAGACCGACGGCATCGGCGCCTTGTGCGAGGTCCATGGCTCAACTCCGCGATTGCATCAGCTGGCGCGGGATTGCCAGCAGCAGAACCGCCGCGGCCAGCATCAGCCCCGCCAGCGCCAGCACGCCCAGCGAGATGCTGCCGGTGCTCTGCTTGATGCCGCCCATCAGCACCGGACCGATCAGGCCGGCAAGACTGGCGGCGCTGTTGATCATGGCGATGCCGCCGGCCGCGGCGGTGCCTGCCAGCACGCGGCCAGGCAGGCTCCAGAACATCGACAGCGTGGACATCAGGCCGGAAATGCCGATGGTCAGGAACACCATCGCCAGCACCGTGTCGTGCGGGAACAGCGTGCTGGCCCACATGCCCGCCGCTGCCACCAGCAGCGGCAGCGCGGCGTGCAGCCGGCGCTCGCCGGTGCGCTCGGCGTGCGCGGCGTTGAGGTTCATCGCCACGCAGGCCACGGCGTAGGGGATCGCCGTCAGCATCGCGATCTCCAGCGGCGACGACATCCCGGTCGACTGGATGATGGTGGGCAGCCAGAACACCAGCCCGTAGTTGCCGATATTGAAGAGCAGGCAGATCGCCATCAGCACCCACAGGATCGGCGATTTCAGCGCGGCGACGAAGCGTGTGTTCTTCTTCGCGTTCTCTGTGCTGAGCGTGCGCGTGATGGTGGCGGCTTCGGCCGGCGTGAGCCAGGACGCGGCCTCCGGGGCTTCGGGCAGCATGCGCAACAGCAGCAGGCCCAGCAGGATGGCCGGCAGCGCCTCGATCAGGAACATCCATTGCCAGCCGTCGAGCCCGTGCAGATCGTGCGTGACCGACATCAGCGCGCCGGACACCGGCCCGCCCAGCACCATGCCCAGCGGCATCGCCAGGAACAGGATCGACATGATGCGCGACTGGCGGTCCGCCGGATACCACTTGTTCAGGTACATCACCGCCGCCGGAAAGAAGCCGGCCTCGGTCACGCCCAGCAGGAAGCGCGCCGCGTAGAACTCCACCGGCGTGGTCACGAACATGGTGGCGGCCGACACCAGCCCCCACAGGATCATGATCGCCGCCATGCAGCGGCGCATGCCGAAGCGGTAGATCAGCAGGCTGCTCGGCACCTGGCACAGCATGTAGCCCCAGAAGAAGATGCCGGCGCCGAAGCCGTAGACCACGTCGCTGAGCCCGAGCGCTGCTGCATCTGCAGCTTGGCAAAGCCCACGTTGACCCGGTCGAGGTAGCTGAAGAAGTAGCACAGCACGATGAACGGCACGATGCGGCGCGTGACCTTGGCGAACGCCGTGTCTGCAGCGTCCGGCAGCGCGCCGGCGTGACCCGGCGACTGGGGCATGGCTGGCTTGGCCAGGGACATGATGGTTTCTCCTCCTTGTACAGGCGCGCGGGGGCCGGCGCCAGGAGATGCCATCATAGCCGAGCCTGAAACATATGTTCCAGTCATGGTTAACACTGAAACAAACGATACTTTCCGAGCTCCAAGTGCCGCAAACGACGCGCCCAAATGAAACAGGGCGGCAATGCCTGCCGCCCTGTCATGATCTGGCCCGTGCCCGCCCCCCTTGTACGACCCGCCGTTTCAGGGGGTAACGTCCTGCGACGCCCCCACCATGGTCAGCGCGTTGCCGTGCTCGTCCAGCGTGACCTCGCCTTCCTCGTGGATGTCGCGCAGGCTGCCGTCCGGCAGCTGGATGCGGTAGTCGACCCGATACGGCGCCTTGTCGACGATGGCGGCGCGGATCGCGGCCTGCACGCGCGGGCGGTCCGCTTCGACGATCGACGCCAGGTAGCGCTCCATGGTCACCTTGAACGCCTGCGGGGCCCAGCCGAAGATGCGATAGGCCTCATCGGTCCAGGCGCAGTCGTCGGTCTGGATGTTCCAGTACCAGCCGCCCAGGTGGGCAATCTGCTGCGCCTTGGCCAGCAGCGCCTCGCTCTGGCGCAGCGCGGCCTCGGCGCGGCGGCGCTCGGTAATGTCCAGGCTGACGCCAATCATCTTGACCGGGCGCTGGTCGAAGTCACGCACCAGCGTGGCCCGCGACGAGATCCAGCGCGTGTTGTCCTCATGCACCACGCGGAATTCCCACTCGTGCATCTCCTGCGCGCCCAGCGTGCGCGCCAGCACTTCCTTCAGCCGCGCCACGTCGCCGGGATGCACGCAGGCCCAGAAATCGTCCATGCTGCGGATATGGCGGCCGAATAGCGAGACGTCGTTGGACGAATAGGTCAGGCCATCGGTCAGCACGTTCCATTCCCAGGTGACGATGCCCGAGACCTCCTGCGCAAACTTCATCCGCGCTTCGCTCTCCATGATCTCGGCGAGGTGTTTCTGGCGCAGTTCCTTGATGTGCGGGTCGGACGCGGTGCTGGCCTCGAGATCGGCAATGGCCTGCTCGCCGTAGCGCAGCCACAGCCAGTTGACGCCCAGATAGCGGGCCAGCGCCAGCAGGCGCTCGTATTCGATCTCGCCGCCGCGCGTCCACTTGTGCACGGCCGACGGCGATACCGACAGGGCCTCGGCCACCTGCTTAAGCATGATCCTTTTGCCTTCCAGCACCCCCTTCAGGCGCGTGGCAAAAGTGTCTTCGGTCATGGGCGCTCCTCCGCTTTTTTTCAACCGATGGTGAATTGAGTAACTCGAACCTTACACCATCGCTGCAAATCACGCGAATCGATAGGCTAAGACAATTATCCCTTCACTTCGAATCGCTTTTTTGAATTGCAACACCCCAACTCTTCTCACTAGACTTTCCCTCACATCACTGATGGTAATTTAATTTACTGACAGTGAATTAACAAAGCACCAAAGATCAACGAGGAGACACCCCATGCAACAGACCGCCGCCCCCGCCTGCAGCACCACGCCGCCGCTCGCCTACACGCTGCCGGCCCACTACTACACCTCGCAGGAGGTCTTCGAGCAGGAAAAGAAGACCATCTTCGCGCGCAGCTGGGTGTGCGTGATGCACAAGAGCCAGGTGGCCGAGAACAACCAGTACGCCACCGCCCAGGTGGCAGGCGAGAACATCTTCGTGGTGCGCGGCCGCGACGGCGTGCTGCGCGCGTTCTACAACGTGTGCCCGCACCGCGCGCACGAGCTGTTCGCCGATGGCGCCGGCAAGGCGAAAAACGTGATCACCTGCCCTTATCACGCCTGGTCGTTCGGACTGGACGGCAAGCTGATCCACGTGCGCAACGCCGAGAACGTGCCGGGCTTCTGCAAGGACAACGCCGGCCTGACGCCGGTGCGCGTGGAAGAGTTCTGCGGCCTGGTGTTTGTCAACCTGGACATGGACGCGAAGCCGCTGGCCGAACTGGCCGCGGGCCTGAACGACGAGATCCGCGCACGCTGCCCGGACGTCGACAAGCTGGTGCCGGCGCACAAGCTCACCTACGAGATGAAGGCCAACTGGAAGGTGGTGGTCGACAACTACCTGGAATGCCTGCACTGCCAGACCGCGCACCCGGCGCTGGTCGAGTCGATCAAGATGGAGACCTACAAGCACGAAGTGCGCGGCCTCTACACCAGCCAGGTCGGCCAGACGCGCTCGGGCAGCGATGCCTTCACCTATGACAGCGACGCCCCCAACACCGACTTCGCCGCCTACTGGCTGTGGCCCAACGTCACGCTGAACGTGCTGCCGGGCGACGGCAACTACGGCGTGTTCTACATGTTCCCGGTGGATGCCGACACCACCATCCAGCACTTCGAGTTCTACTTCCGCGACAGCACGCCCACGGCCGAGCAGGAACAGCTGATCGAGTACTACAAGAACGTGCTGAAGCCCGAAGACCTGAGCATCGTCGAATCGGTGCAGCGCGGCCTGAAGTCGCGCGGCTACCGCAACGGGCAAGGCCCGCTGCTGGTCACCGACGACAAGACCTCCGCCATCGGCGAGCACGGCGTGCAGCACTTCCAGCAGATGGTGCTCGACGCCCTGGCCGCCTGAACCTACCAGATCAACCGGAACCGCAGCAATGATCCAGACCCAGCTCTATATCGACGGCCAGTGGCAGTCGCCCATCGACCAAGGCACGCGCGCCATCGTCAGCCCGGCCGACGAATCGGTGATTGCCCAGGCCGCCGAAGCCACCCGCGCCGATGCGCGCCTGGCGATTGCGGCCGCGCGCCGGGCCTTTGACGGCCCGTGGCGTCAGACCACGATCCGCGACCGCGCCAGGCTGCTGAACAAGATCGCCGACCTGATCGACCGCGATGCCGAAAAGCTCGCCCATCTGGAATCGCTCAACACCGGCAAGACGCTGACCGAAAGCCGCACCGACATGGGCGATATCGCCGCCACCTTCCGCTACTTTGCCGGGCTGGTGGCGTCGGAATCGGGCGCCGTCAACGAAGCGCCGCACCATGTCATCAGCCGCACGCTGCGCGAGCCGGTCGGCGTGTGCGGCCTGATCACGCCGTGGAACTACCCGCTGCTGCAAGCCGCGTGGAAGATCGCGCCCGCGCTGGGCGCCGGCAATACCGTGGTGATCAAGCCCAGCAACCTGACGCCGCTGACCACGCATCATTTCACGCAGCTGATCGCCGAGCTGGACCTGCCGCCGGGCGTGTTCAACCTGGTGACCGGCGGCGCCGAAGTGGGCGCGGAACTGGCCGAAAGCCTCGACGTGGACCTGGTGTCTTTCACGGGCGGCGCGTTTGCCGGCGAAAGCATCATGAAGGCCGCCACTGGCAACTTCAAGCGCATCGGCCTGGAGCTGGGCGGCAAGAATCCGAATATCGTCTTTGCCGATGCCGACCTCGATGCCGCGGTCGACTACGCGCTCAACGCCGCGTTCTTCCACGCCGGCCAGGTCTGTTCCGCCGGTTCGCGCCTGATGGTGGAAGACAGCATCTATGATGCATTCATCGGCCGGCTGGCCGAACGCCTGCCGCGCATCGTGATCGGCAACGGCTTCCATGGCGAAACCCAGATGGGCCCGGTGCAGTCGGCGCAACAGCACGAGAAGATCCTCGGCATGGTGCAGGCCGGCATCGCCGAGGGCGCGCGCCTGGTCCACGGCGGCAAGCGGCCGGCGGGCGACGTGTTCAGGAAGGGCTACTGGCTGGAACCGACGCTGCTGGCCGACGTGACGGCCGGGATGAAGATTGCGAAGGAGGAGATTTTCGGGCCGGTGATCACTGCCGAGCGCTTCCGCTCCGAAGCCGAAGCGCTGCGTGCCGCCAACGACACGCCATACGGCCTGGCCGCCGCGGTGTGGACCCGCGACCTGGACAAGGCCAACCGCATGTCGCGCGCGCTGCGCTTCGGCACGGTGTGGGTCAACGACTACCACCCGTACTTCCCGGAAGCGCCGTGGGGCGGCTACAAGGCGAGCGGCATCGGCCGCGAGCTGGCCCGTATCGGCCTGGACGAGTACACCGAGCTCAAGCACAGCTATATCAATCTCGCCCCGAAGGCGATGGGCTGGTTCGGCGCCTGAGCGCAGCCGACTTCGCAATCGCGTGCGCGGCGGCACCGCCCCATGGGCCGCCACGCACGGCGTCACGCAAACAAGGAGATTGCACCATGCAGGCAATCCATGAATACGACTACATCATCGTCGGCGCCGGCTCGGCCGGCTGCGTGCTGGCGGCGCGGCTGAGCGAGGACGCCGGTGTCTCGGTGCTGCTGCTGGAGGCCGGCGGCCCCGACTGGCGCCTGGACTGGCGCACGCAGATGCCGGCCGCGCTGGCGTATCCGCTGCAGGGCACCACCTACAACTGGGCCTATGTCACCGAGCCCGAGCCGCACATGAACAACCGGCGCATGACGCAGGGCCGCGGCAAGGGCCTGGGCGGGTCATCGCTGATCAACGGCATGTGCTATATCCGCGGCAATGCGATGGACTATGACGGCTGGGCGGAAACCCGGTCGCTGGAGAACTGGAGCTACGCCGACTGCCTGCCCTACTTCCGCAAGGCCGAGACCTACGACAAGGGCGCCAACGACTACCACGGCGGCAACGGCCCGCTACACGTGACCACGCCCAAGGCCGGCATCAGCCCGCTGTTCGACGCCTTTATCAAGGCCGGCGAGCAGGCCGGCTACGGCCGCACCGACGACCTCAACGGCTTCCGGCAGGAAGGTTTCGGCCCGATGGACCGCACCACCACCGCGGGTGGGCGCCGCTGCAGCACCTCGCTCGCCTACCTCGACCAGGCCCGCGAGCGTCCCAACCTGACCGTGCATACGCGTGCGCTGGCCGACCGCATCCTGTTCGCCGGGCAGCGCGCCATCGGCGTGTCGTATCTCCAGGGCGACCACGTGCGCGAAGCCCGGGCGCGGCGCGAAGTAATCGTCAGCAACGGCGCGATCGCGTCGCCGCAGCTGCTGTTGCGCTCCGGCGTGGGCAATGCCGACGAACTGCGGGCGTTCGGCATCGATCCGGTCGTCGACCTGAGGGGCGTGGGCGAAAACCTGCAGGACCACCTGGAGATGTACCTGCAGTACGAATGCACCAAACCGGTCTCGCTGTATCCGGCGCTGCAGTGGTGGAACAAGCCGGCGATCGGCATCGAGTGGTACCTGCGCGGCACCGGCACGGCGGCGTCCAACCACTTCGAGGCCGGCGGCTTTATCCGCAGCAGCGACGAGTTCGCCTGGCCCAACCTGCAGTACCACTTCATCCCGCTGGCGATGAACTACGACGGCAGCAACCCGGTGAAGTCGCACGGCTTCCAGTGCCACGTGGGCTCGATGCGCTCGCCCAGCACCGGCTTCGTCAAGCTGGCCAGCCGCGATCCCCGCGTCAAGCCCCGCCTGTTGTTCAACTACATGGCGCACGACGTCGACTGGCGTGAGTTCCGTGCCGGGGTGCGGCTGACGCGCGAGATCATCGGCCAGCAGGCGATGGACCAGTTCCGCGGCCGCGAGATCAAGCCCGGCATGATGGTGCAGAGCGACGCCGAGATCGACGCCTTCGTGCGCGAGCATGCCGAGACCGCGCTGCATCCGTCCTGCACCTGCAAGATGGGCGACGCCTCCGACCCGATGGCCGTGGTCGACAACCAGGGCCGCGTGCACGGGCTGTCGGGCCTGCGCGTGGTCGACGCGTCGATCATGCCGAAGATCGTCACCGGCAACCTGAACGCGCCCACCATCATGATGGCCGAGAAGCTCGCCGACGTGATCCGTGGCCGCGCGCCGCTGCAGCGTTCGACCGCGCCTTACTACAAGGCGACGCCCGCGCGCATGCAGACGGTGGCGGAGCGCGGGCAACCGCCTGCCGCGCGCATGCCGCTGCCGATGCCTGCCTGACCCCAGCGGCGCGGCGCGCGGGCCTTCGGCCCGAACCCTGACTGCGGCACCTGTGCTGCCGGGACCAGCGTCCCGGCGGGCAGCGTGCGCCCGGTCGGACGCGCCGCGCCTCCACCCCCACCAAAGCCGGCAACCCAACACACAAACCCAGACCGGCTGCACGGAGGAGACACAACCATGTTGCGCAAAACCTTTGCCGCCAGACCAGCGCTGTCCTGCGCCCTGTCAGGCGCCTTGCCTCTGCTGCTGTGCCAGGCGCTGCCCGCGCTGGCGCAGGCCGACGGTGACACTACGCTGGCTGTCGCGCCAGTGCCGCAGGTCACCGCCACCGTTCCGCCCGCCGAGGCCGCCGCGGCAACTTCGCCCTGGAGCGCCAACATGACGCTGACGTCCCAGTACGTGTCGCGCGGTTTCCGCCAGACCTGGGGCAAGCCCGCGGTGCAGGGCGGCGTCGACTACAGCCACCCGAGCGGATTTTCCGCCGGCACCTGGATGTCGAGCATCAGCGACAAGTTCATCGAGGGCGGCACGGTCGAATGGGACCTGTATGCCGGCTATACGGGCAGCGTCGGTGACTTCGTCTATGCGGGCCAGGTCTACTACTACCTCTACCCCGGCGCGAAGCTGCAATACGCGCAGACCAAATACAACTATGGCGAAGCGGTCGCGTCGCTGACGTACAAGTGGTTCAACGTCAAGTACTGGCTGACCTATACGCCCGACTACTTCGGCTACAACAGCGCCTCGCTGCTGTCCGGCAACGACCTGCACAGCCGCGGCTCCGGCTACCTGGACATCAACGGCACCTTCGACCTGGGCCATGGCGTCACGCTGCTGCTGCACTACGGCCAGGAGCGCGTGCGCAACTTCGCCGCCTACAGCTTCCGCGACGTGCGCGTGGCGCTGTCCAAGGCCTTCGAGGGTGGCTGGACCGTGACCGGCGCCTACACGCGCGGCTGGGGCCGCACCGACGTCTACGACAAATACACCACCGGCGCGCTGGATTCCTCCGGCAATCCGTCCGTTTCCAATCCGCTGAAAAGCACGTTCCTGGTCTCGCTGACCAAGACGTTCTGACGGCATTCATCAACCGCTGTACCACTGCCTGACGAAGCACACCACCATGGCCTCCCTGGGTCTTACCGACGCAACCGGACTTGTCGGCGTTGCCGCCTACGTTGCCGCGCATTTTGCCGTGCAGGTCCTGCACAAATCCCCGACCGGCAGGCTGGCCGTCGTCCTCAACGTGATCGGGCCGAGCTGCATCCTGATCTCGCTGGCGGGCGCGTTCAACCTCGCGTCGTTCCTGACCCAGTGCTTCTGGCTGGTCCTGACATTGCTGGGCTGGTGGCGCAATCGCCGGGCCGGACGCGCTGGGCGCCCGCTGGTGGAAACGCTGGGCGGCCCGCGCCCCGGACAGCCCGTGCAGCAGTAGCAAAGCGGGACGTCCGGGCACTTCGCAGCGCGATACAAAACTTCCGTTGCCTTGGCCCGGCGCCGTTCCTATACTCACCAAAACACCGTAGGTGATCTAATTTACTTTTGGTAAATCAACAGACCGGGATGCCAGGCGCCCTGCGAATCGGGCAACTGGCAACCCGGGATGACAACAGGAGACAACCATGAGAAACGCCCCCAGAATCCCCGCCAGACATTCCCGACCGTCGTAATCCCGGCAGGCAGTACCGCAACGTACCCACCCAGACCGCAGACGGCAGACCGTGACGGAGCCTAGCTCCCGCAACACGGCGACCCGGGAAGCAAGGAGACATCGTGTATTCACAGAAAGACGTGCTGTCGCTCGGCGCGCAGGCGCCGCTCGCCCCCGCGCAGCAACCGCAGCAGCAAACCCAGCAACAAGCCCCATCGCATGAACTGCAGCGCACGCTGACCTGGAAGGACGCCTTCTGGGTCACCAGCGGCGTGCCCGCGGGCGTGCTCTTCACCATCGGCGGCGTGTCCGCCACCATCGGCAACCCGGCCTGGGTGATCTGGATCCTGGCCATCCTGGTCGGCTTTGCCCAGTGCTTCGTCTACGCCGAGATCTCGGGCCTGTATCCGCACAAGTCGGGCGGCGCGTCGGTGTACGGCGCGATGGGCTGGGTCCGCTACAGCAAGTTCGTCGCACCGGTTTCGGTCTGGTGCAACTGGGTGGCGTGGTCGCCGATGCTGGCGCTCGGCACCAGCCTGGCGGCCGGCTATATGCTGAGCGCGCTGTTCCCGGCCGATTCCGTCATCAACACCTGGCAGCTGACGCTGGTGGACCTGGGCTTCGTCAGCAAGGGCCTGACGCTGCGGGTGAATTCCACCTTCCTGCTCGCCACCGCGTTCCTGCTGATTACCTTCAAGCTGCAGCACAGCGGCGCCTCCGCGGCGGCGACCACGCAGCGCATCCTGGGCATCGCCTCGCTGACGCCGCTGGTGGTGATCGCGCTGGTGCCGCTGTTCACCGGCGACATGCCCTCGACCAGCTTCTTCCCGCTGCTGCCGCTGACGCATGACGCTTCCGGCGCCGCGGTGCTGGGCGGCTGGAACGCCGCCGGCATCAGCACGGCGATGGGCGCGATGTTCCTGGCTTGCTGGTCGACCTTCGGCTTCGAGACCGCGGTGTGCTACACCCGCGAGTTCAAGGACCCGCAGAAGGACACCTTCAAGGCGATCTTCTGGTCCGGCGTGCTGTGCCTGTTCATGTTCATCGCGGTGCCGATCGCCTTCCAGGGTTCGCTCGGTCTGCAGGGCATGCTGGCACCCGACATCATCGACGGATCCGGCGTGGGCGCGGCGATGGCCAGGTTCGTCGGCGGCGGCGCGGTGGTATTCAACGTGATCGTGGTGATGCTGGTGCTGGCGATCCTGCTGATCGTGATGACCTCGATGATGGGCTCGTCCCGCACGCTGTACCAGGCGTCGGTCGACGGCTGGCTGCCGCGCTACCTTTCGCACGTGAACGAGCACGGCTCGCCCACGCGCGCGATGTGGACGGACCTGCTGTTCAACCTGTTCCTGCTGCTGATGTCGAACTACATGGCAGTACTGTCGATCAGCAACGTCTGCTACATGATCTTCGTGTTCCTGAACCTGCAGTCTGGCTGGATCCACCGCATGGACCGTCCCGACTGGCCGCGGCCGTACAAGTGCAAGAACTGGCTGCTGGCGCTGGGCGCGTTCCTCGGCTTCTTCGACCTGGCCTTTGTCGGCGCCGGCGCCAACTTCCAGGGCGAACACACGCTGCGCAACGGCCTGATCGCCGCGCTGCTGATCGTGCCGGTCTTCATCTACCGCCACTACATTCAGGACAAGGGCCGCTTCCCCGAGTCGATGCGCCGCGACATGGAACTGCCCAACGCGCGCGCCGGCGTCCTGCCCTATGTGGCGCTGGTCGTCGGCGCGCTGGTGGTGTGGATTGCCGCCAGGCTGACGGTGATCACCTGATCGCCCTGGGCGGGCCGGCACCATGCCGACCCGCCTTCCCTCCCGCATTTCCCGCCTTTCCTGATTTCCGAGGTACCGCCATGACTGACACGCTCCGCGTACGCGTCGGCCGCGTCGAACCGCTGGCCGCCGGCATCAAGCGCTTCACCCTGCAACCTTGCGACGGCGGCGCGCTGCCTGCCTTCGACAGCGGCAGCCACGTCGTCGTCCACATGGACGGCGGACGCCTGCGCAACGCCTACTCGCTCACCAGCACGCTCGGCGAACCCGGCCACTACCAGATCGCCGTGCGGCTGGAAGAAGCCTCGCGCGGCGGCTCGCGCTTCATGCACGAACAGGTGCGCGAAGGCGATGAACTGCATATCGGCACGCCCGGCAACCTGTTCAGCCTGGACCACGGCGCCGGCCGCCACCTGCTGATCGCCGGCGGCATCGGCATCACGCCGTTCATGACGCATATCCAGGCGCTGGCCGCGCACGGCGCCGCCTTCGAGTTGCATTACTGCTTCCGCAACACGCAGTCCGCCGCCTTCCTCGACGTGCTGCCCGCCACGCTGCTGCCCGGCCAGCTGCACCGGTACGAGAGCGACAACGGCACCCTGCTCGACATCGCCGCGCTGATCGCCGCACAGCCCGCCGACACCCACGTCTACGTATGCGGCCCGGCCCCGCTCAACGATGCCGTAGTCAACGCCGCACGCGCCGCCGGCTGGGACCCCGCGCGCATCCACTTCGAGCAATTCCGCAACGAGGTCGACGCCACCGGCGGCGCCTTCGAGGCCGTGCTGCAAAAGAGCGGGAAGACGCTGCAGGTCGGCGCCGACGAATCGCTGCTGCGCGCGATCGAGAAGGCCGGGATCAAGGTGGACTGCATGTGCCGCGAGGGCATCTGCGGCTCGTGCGAGACCGCCATCGTCGAGGGCGAGGCCGACCATCGCGACCAGTACCTGTCCGACGCCGAGAAGGCGGCACAGAAGACCATGATGCTGTGCGTGTCGCGGTGCAAGGGGCAGCGGCTGGTGCTGGATCTGTGAGGGAATGGCAGAACTGCAACCTTTTGGTTGCATTTCACGGGCGGAGCTCCTACGATGCAACCATCGCGTTGCATGTTGATACCTGAACCAGGAGACCGCCCATGCCTTCCAACACCGACCGCATCGAACGCAGCATCCTGATCGAAGCCCCGGTCGCGCGCGTCTGGCACGCGCTGACCGATGCCGATACCTTCGGCAGCTGGTTCGGCGTCCGCTTCGACGGCGCCACCTTCGCCCCGGGCGCACGCGTGGTGGGCAGCATCACCTATCCGGGTTATGAATACCTGAAGTTCGATGTCCACGTCGAACGCATGGAGCCGGAACGGCTGCTGTCGTGGCGCTGGCATCCGGCGCCGCTGGAACGCGGGCGCGATTACTCGGACGAGCCGGCCACGCTGGTGGAATTCACACTGCGCGAGGTGGAAGGCGGGACCATGCTGACCGTGGTCGAGTCCGGCTTTGACCAGATCCCGCCCGAACGCCGGCAGGAAGCCTTCCGCATCAACAGCGGCGGCTGGGACGCGCAGGTCAACAATATCCGCGAGCATGTTGCCGGCGTTGCCTGAAGCGCTGCCGGACGCGCCGGAACTGCGGCAGTCCGCCGCGGTGTTTGCCGCGCTCGGCGACGAGACCCGGCTGCGGCTGGTGGCGGCGTTGTGCGCCGGCGGCGCGATGTCGATCGCGCAGCTGACGGCGGGCAGCGCCATGACGCGGCAGGCGGTGACCAAGCACCTGCAGGTGCTGGCGCAGGCGGGGCTGGTGCACGACAGCCGCGCGGGACGCGAGCGCTTGTGGCAATTCGAGCCGGGCCAGCTGGAAGCCGCGCGCCGGTCGCTGGAGGCGATCGGGCGGCAATGGGAGTTTGCGCTGGGCAAGTTGAAGATGGCGGTGGAAGGAGAGCACTAGCTGGCTTTCTCCTGTCGCCCACAAGCCGTAGAGGGAGCAAACAAGCGGTCGCTGGCTGCCTCGCAGGTCACGAAGTCCCGCCTTATCACCGCTATACTGACAGCCCGCCCATTCCAGCGAGAGGAAGCGCGCAGTGGCTGACCACGACCTGTCCAGGCTCAAGATCGACCGGCAAGCCGCCGCGGCCGGCGTGCGTCTGCGCCCGCGGCGCCGATGGCTGCGCTACGCGGCCATCGCGGTGGTGCTGCTGGCGCTGGCCGGCATTGCCATCCGGCTGGCCAGCCCGCGGCCGGTGCAGACCGCCACCGTCACCTCGGCCTTCCCTACGCAGAACTTCACGCTGCTGAACGCCACCGGCTATGTCGTGCCGCAACGCAAGGCGGCGGTTGCGTCGAAGGCGCAGGGCCGGCTGGAATGGCTGGGCGTGCTGGAAGGCTCGCGCGTGAAGAAGGACGAAGTGATCGCGCGGCTGGAAAGCAAGGACGTGGCCGCGTCGTTCGCGCAGGCCCAGGCGCAGGTCCAGGTGGCGCAGGCCAACCTGGCGCTGCAGCAGGCCGAGCTGAAGGACGCGGAGGTGAACCTGCGCCGCTCCAGGATATTGATCGTGCCGAACGCGATCTCGCGCACCCAGTACGACGCCGACGTGGCGCGCTTCGACAAGGCACGGGCGTCGGTGAACAGTTCGCGCGCGTCGGTGGTGTCGGCGCAGGCCAATGCGCGCGCGGCCGAGGTGGCGGTCGAGCAGACCGTGGTGCGCGCGCCGTTCGACGGCGTGGTGCTGGTCAAGCATGCCAACGTGGGCGACAACATCACGCCTTTCTCGGCCGCGGCCGACACCAAGGGTGCGATCGTCACCATCGCCGACATGGAAACGCTGGAAGTCGAAGCCGATGTCGCCGAATCCAATATCGCCAGGATCCGCGTCGACCAGCCGTGCGAGCTGCTGCTCGATGCCCTGCCCGGCCTGCGGCTGGCCGGGCAGGTCTCGCGCATCGTGCCGACGGTGGACCGCTCCAAGGCCACCGTGCTGGTCAAGGTGCGCTTTGTCGACCGCGATGCGCGCGTACTGCCGGACATGAGCGCCAAGATTGCCTTCCTGTCGCGCGCGGCCACCGCGCAGGACCGCCAGCCGGTGGTCGCGGTGCAGCCGGCGGCAATCGCCACGCGCGACGGCCGCCAGGTGGTCTACGTGGTGCGGGACGGCAAGGCGCACGAGATGACGGTCAAGACCGGCAACAAGCTGGGCGAACTGGTGGCCGTGCAGGGCGTCAAGCCCGGCGACGTGGTGGTGCTGTCGCCCGGCGACCAGATCGGCGACGGCAGCCGCGTCGCCACGTCCAAGCCATGAGGGGCGCCGCATGAGCACGGCGCCGCTGGTGCAGATCGCGCACGTCGCCAAGTCGTACCGGCGCGGCGTGCAGACGGTGCCGGTGCTGACCGATATCTCGCTGGAGATCGGCGAAGGCGATTTCGTCGCGCTGATGGGCCCCTCCGGCTCGGGCAAGAGCACGCTGCTGAACCTGATTGCCGGCATCGACCGGCCCGACAGCGGCACGCTGCGCGTCGCCGGGCTGGACATCACGCAGCTGCCGGAAGCGGCGCTGGCCGACTGGCGCGCCGCCAATGTCGGCTTTATCTTCCAGTTCTACAACCTGATGCCGGTGCTGACCGCGTTCGAGAACGTCGAGCTGCCGCTGATGCTGACGCGCCTGCCGCGGGCGGAGCGGCGCGCGCGCGTGGAACTGGTGCTGGACATGGTCAACCTGGCCGACCGCATGAGCCACTATCCGTCGGAGCTGTCGGGCGGCCAGCAGCAGCGCGTGGCGATCGCGCGCGCGCTGATCACCGACCCCGCGCTGATCGTCGCCGACGAGCCCACCGGCGACCTCGACCGCACCTCGGCGGCCGAGATCCTGGCGATGCTGCAGCGGCTCAACGCTGATGCCGGCAAAACCATCATCATGGTCACGCACGATGCGCACGCCGCCGCCGCGGCCGGCTCGCTGGTCCACCTGGAGAAGGGGGAGCTGATCCGTGGCGAGCCGGCGTAGCCTCCATTCACCATGTACGCGCTCAAGCTGATCGCCCGCAATGCGCTGCGGCACAAGCTGCGCACCACGCTGACGGTGTTCGGGCTGGTGATCGCGGTGCTGGCGTTCGGGCTGCTGCAGACCGTGATCGATGCCTGGTATGCCGGCGCCTCGGCCGCCTCCAGCGCGCGGCTGGTCACGCGCAATGCGATCTCGCTGGTGTTTCCGCTGCCGCTCAGCTACGAAAGCCGCATCAAGGGCATCGACGGCGTGACGATGGTGGCGCGCTCCAACTGGTTTGGCGGGGTCTATCGCGATCCCAAGAACTTCTTCGCGCAGTTCGCGGTGTCCGACAACTACCTGGACCTCTACCCCGAATTCATTGTCCCGGATGCGCAGCGCGCCGACTACCAGCGCGACCGCAAGGGCGCGCTGGTTGGGCGCCAGCTGGCCGACCAGTTCGGCTTCAAGGTGGGCGACGTGATCCCCATCAAGGGGACCATCTATCCCGGCACCTGGGAGTTCGTGGTGCGCGGCATCATGGACGGGCGCGACGAGAGCACCATCACGCGACAGATGGTGTTCCACTGGGAATACCTGAACGAGACCGTGCGCAAGCGCACGCCGCGCCAGGCCGACCAGGTCGGCGTCTATATTTTGGGCGTCGGCAATCCCGACAACACCGCGGCGATCTCGCGCCAGGTCGATGGCGTGTTCCGCAATTCGCTGGCCGAAACGCTGACCGAGACCGAGCAGGCCTTCCAGCTGGGCTTTGTCGCCATGTCCAACCAGATCATCGCGGCAATTCGCGTGGTGTCGTATGTGGTGATCGTCATCATCATGGCGGTCATGGCCAACGCCATGGCAATGAGCGCGCGCGAGCGCACCGTGGAATACGCCACGCTCAAGGCGCTGGGCTTCGGCCCCGGCTTCCTGGCGCTGCTGGTGTTCGGCGAATCGCTGGCGCTGTGCGTGGCCGGCGGCGCGCTCGGCATGCTCGCCACGCCGCCGGTGGCCAGCGCTTTCAAGCAGGCGGTAGGCGGCGTATTCCCGGTGTTCACGGTGTCGCCGCAGACCATGCAGTTGCAGGCGGCGTGCGCGCTGGCGGTGGGTATCTTTGCCGGCATCGTGCCGGCGGTGCAGGCGGCGCGCGTGCGCATCGTCGAGGGCCTGCGGGCCATCGGCTAGCGCGAGGAGACCGCCATGGCCATCCCGCTGACCTATATCGCGCGCAACCTGTGGGCCAGGCGCCTCACCACCGCGCTGACCGCGGCCGGCCTGGCGCTGGTGGTCTTTGTCTTCGCCACCATGCTGATGCTCGACGCCGGGCTGAAAAAGACGCTGGTCACCACCGGCGAGCACGACAACGTGGTGGTGATCCGCAAGGGCGCCGAGACCGAGATCCAGAGCGCGGTCAACCGCGACCAGGCCAGCATCATCGAGATGCATCCGGCCGTGGCCATGGGCCGCGACGGCCGCCCGCTGGCGTCGCGCGAGGCCGTGGTGCTGATCTCGCTGACCAAGGCCAGCACCGGCCAGCCGTCCAACGTGGTGATCCGCGGCATCTCGCCGGCGGGCATGGACCTGCGCCCGCAGGTGCGGCTGGTGGCCGGGCGCATGTTCCGCCCGGGCTCGTCCGAGATCATTGTCGGCAGCAGCATCGCCCGCGGCTTTGCCGGCGTGCAGATTGGCGGACACTTGCGCTTTGCGCAGCGCGACTGGACGGTGGTGGGACACTTCGACGCCGGCGGCAGCGGCTTCGACTCCGAGATCTGGGGCGACGTGGACCAATTGATGCAATCGTTCCGGCGCAACGCGTATTCATCGATGGTGGTCAGGCTGGCCGATTCCGCGCTGTTCGACCGTTTTCGCGCCGAGCTCGACGTCGATCCCCGGCTTGCCGACGAGGCCAAGCGCGAGCAGGCCTTCTACAGCGACCAGTCCAAGGCCCTGTCCGGCTTTATCAATATCCTGGGCTTCACGCTGTCCACCATCTTCTCGATCGCGGCGATGATCGGCGCCATGATTACCATGTACGCGTCGGTGGCCAACCGGGTGGCGGAAATCGGCACGCTGCGCGCGCTCGGCTTCCAGCGCGCCAGCGTGCTGGCCGCGTTCCTGGCCGAAGCCGCGCTGCTGGGCCTGGTGGGCGGCGCCGCCGGCCTGGCCTGCGCGGCGCTGATGCAATTCGCGTCGTTTTCCACCACCAACTTCCAGACCTTCGCCGACCTGTCGTTCCGCTTTATCCTGACGCCGGCGATTGCGCTGCAGACGCTGGCGTTCTCGATGGCGATGGGGCTGGCAGGGGGATTCCTGCCGGCGGTGCGGGCGGCGCGGATGAATATTGTGGAGGCGTTGCGGGCGCGTTGATGGTTGATGCTACGCCGCCCGCTGGTTTGCTCCCCTCTCCCGCAAGCGGGATAGGGAGTACGCAATCGGGAGTTGGAAATTTCCAGGGCGTCTGCCAGCGGCTCCAGCACCCTTGCGTGGCCCATCCTTTCCTTGCCTTCTCCCCGGTGTCCGACTACAACCCGTAGTGATGCATGCTACGCGTCAGGACGCCCCCGATGAACCTTGACCTGCTGGCCTCATTGCTGACCGCCGTGGTGGTGCTGTTGATCGGTACGCTGGTCAACCGCAGCGTCGGCGTGCTGTCGCGCTACAACATTCCCGATCCCGTCACCGGCGGCCTGCTGTTCGCGATCGTCGCGTCGACGGCGCTGGCGACGGTGAACTTCCGCGTGGTGATCGATCCCGGCATGAAGCCGGTGCTGTTGCTGATGTTCTTCGGCGGCGTCGGCCTCTGCGCGGACTTGCGCATGCTCAGGCGCGGCGGCAAGGCGCTGGTCATCTTCCTGATCATCCTGCTGCCCTATATCGTGGTGCAGAACGTGGTGGGCGTGGCCATGGCGCGGGTGCTGGACCTGCACCCGATCTTCGGCCTGGTGGGCGGCTCCATCACGCTGGTGGGGGGGCACGGCACCGGCGCCGCTTATGCCGAGCGCTTTGCCGAGGTGAACAACCTGCAGGCAGTGATGGATCTGTCGATGACGGTGGCCACCGTCGGCCTGATCGTTGGCGGCATCATCGGCGGACCGGTGGCGCAATACCTGATCTCGCGCTACCGCCTGCGCTCGACCACGCGCGAGGCCGGCGACACCGAGGAGGAAGCGGCGGCGGTCTCGGCGATCACCACCGTGGGCGCGCTGGCGTCGCTGGCCGGGATCCTGGCCGCGGTGATCGGCGGGCGCTGGATCGCCGCGCAGATGCCGACCGGCGCCATCACCATCCCGGGCTTCCTCTGGTGCATGATGCTCGGCATCGCCATCCGCAACCTGCTGCCGTTTGCCGGCATGCGCTTCGACGACCGCGCCACCGACCTGATCACCAATGTCTGCCTGTCGCTGTTCCTGGTGATGACGATGATGGCGCTGGACCTGGCCGACGTGGCGCTGTCGGCCGGCCCGTTCCTGCTGATCATCGCGATGCAGGTGGTGTTCATCATTCTCTACGTGGTGCTGGTGTGCTTCCGCTTCATGGGGCGCGACTACGAGGCCGCCGTCAGCTCGGCCGCGTTCATCGGCTTCAACATGGGCTCGACCGCCACCGCCATGGCCAATATGCGCGCCATCACCGCGCGCTACGGGCCGGCGCCCACCAGCTTCCTGATCACGCCGCTGGCCGGGGCGTTCTTCGTCGACCTGATGAACGCGTTCGTGCTGACCATGATGCTGGCGCTGCCGCTGATCGGGGGCTGAGATGGGAGCTGAGATGCGGCGCCACGCCCTGCTGACCTTGCTGTTCGCCGTGCTGGCCAGTTTCTGGCTGGCGGGATGCGGCGGCGGCCCGGCCGCCGACGGCATCCGCGCCGGCGTCGAAGAGCGGCTGGCGCTGGCGCTGCCGCCGGGCACGGTGCAGGTGGTGGAGCTGGACCGCCGCGGCTCGCAGGCCGACACCAAGGCCCCCGCCGGCGAGACCCGCCGCATCGTCTATTTCGACGCGCAACTGAAGCTGCTGCGCGACTATGACTTCGGCGCCTGGGATTCGCCCGGCGTGGCCGGCCTGGTGTCGGCGCTGGGCGCGGGCCCGCGCGGCATCATCGGCATCACCAGCGGCGGCAACAAGGCCGGCGATATCATCCGCGCCCACGGCACGGCACTGTACCGGCGCGACGGCGAGCGCTGGGTCGGCGTGCTGCCGGCTGGCTACCGCCCCGCCGAGGCCCCGGCCGTCGCCACCAATGCGCAGACCGGCCCGGCGGCGATCCTCGACGCGATGCGCAAGGTGATCGACTCGGTGCAGAAAGATGCCTCGCCGGCGCAGCGCGCGGTGATCGAGCAGGAGCTGACCACCGCGCACGCCAATATCCGCGCACGGCTGGCGCGGATCAACGAGGGCTATGCCATCGCCGCCGGCGCCGAGCACGGCCAGTACTTGCGCTTTGCGCAGGCGCTGGTCGCCGGCACGCGCGTGCGCGCGATCCCGCTGGTCACGCACGGCGGCGAAGAGAACCTGCGCCTGCTGCGCGCGGGCAAGGTCTCGGTGGCGCTCGCGCAGGGCGATGCCGCGCTGGATGCCTACGAAGGCAAGGACGCCTTCGCCGAGGACGGCCCGCAAGCCTCGCTGCGCGCCATCGGCAGCCTCTATCCGGAGCCGGTGCACGTGCTGGTGCGCGACGGCGATCCGGCGCGATCCGTGTCTGACCTGCGCGGCAAGCGCATCGCGGTGGGCGAGCGCGGCTCGGCCTCGCGCGGCACCGCGCTCCGCGTGCTGGCCGCGCACGGGCTGGCGGACAAGGACTTCAAGGCCGAGGAAGTGGGGCTGGGCACCGGCCTGGTGGCGCTGCGCCAGAACCAGGTCGACGCCGTGATCCAGGTGATCGGCGTGCCGGCCGACAGCATCCGCGATGCGCTCGCGGAAATGCCGCTGCGGCTGCTGCCGCTCGACGAAAAGGCCATCGCCGCGCTGGTGGGGCGCAAGGCAGGCTATTTCCGCGCATCGATCGCACCGGGCACCTATCCGGGCCTGAGCGCGCCGGTGCGCACCATCGCCACCGCGGCCGTGCTGGTGACCGGCCCGGACCTGTCCGACTCCGAAGTGGCCGACCTGACGCGGCTGGTCTACCGCAACGGGCGCGACCTGGTCGCGCGCGGCAGCGCCCAGGGCGGACAGATCGCCGTGGCCACGGCGCGCCAGGGCCTGATGATTCCGCAGCATCTGGCGGCGGCCAAGGCGCTGGACGCCATGGGCCCGGCCGGCGCCGCGCCGGGCCCAGCACGACCTGTCCGGCCGCCGGCAGCGTCCGGGACACAAGTCAGATAAGGGATGCGCTGGCCGGCTCAGCGCCGGCCCGATACGCCGTAGAACGTTCCTGCGCGTGGATTAGACACCACATAAGCGTGGCGCTGCGCCCAGAACTGTGCGGTACGGAAGGCTTCGGCCTCGCGCTCGCTCCAGTCCGTTGCCAACAACGGCAGGGCCTCGTCATCAGTGGTCAGGTAGACGCGCGCCTGATAGCGGGCGGTTTGCATCGTGCCGGTACGGATAGTGCGGATCGTGACGTGGAGGGTCATAGGCAGCTTCTCGACAGGGCAACTACCAGATCATAACCACTTCCATGTGTTGGATTGGTGAAACCGTTGCGAATGTGCCAAGGGCGCCGCCAGCCATCGCGCTGTCAGGTTCCGCCGCCTGCGCCGACATACCGGCGTGATCGTGCCCCCCCGGAGCCAGACATGACCGCCAGGCCATCCATCCTCGTCCTGACCCACCTCGCCATGCTGGCCGTCGGCTTTGCCGCCGGCGTCTATGTGCTGCCGATCCTGACGGCGCAGCCCGGCGCCAGCGCCGGACAGGTGCAGGCGATATCGCAACAGGCGCGCTATGCCGGCACCTTCCGCAAGGACCTTGCCGGCAGCGACGCGCTGCACTGGGCCAGCGGCCGGCTCCATGTCTCGGCCAGCGCGCTCGCCTTCGAAGGCAGCGTGGCACCCGGGCCGGACTATCGGATTTACCTGGCACCTGCGTTCGTCGACAACAAGGAAGCCTTCCTGCGGATCAAGGACCAGTCCCTGCAGGTGGGTGAACTGAAGACCTTCGGCAATTTCACCGTGGATTTGCCGGCCGGGGTGGATCCGTCCCGGTATGCGGCGGTGGTGATCTGGTGCGAGCGCTTCGGGCAGTTTATTGGGGCGGCGGGGTATCGGTAGCCGCTGACGCCCGCGGGCACCATTGCCGGCCCGTTAGGCAGGCGTACATTTGCGCGGTGGTCACTCCGCGATCGCGATAATCTGGTTCAGTTGTTCGCACGCGGCAGCAAAGACCTCCAACGGTGCCTGTTTCCAGGGGTGAGCCCTTGCGCTTCGGGCGCGCCAGTCAAACGACTTGGGCTGGTGAGCGAGAATGTAGCTGGTCTTGCCTTTCGGCCCTTGAAACTTGATGGCAAAAGGATTGGTGTCGTTATAGGCTGCCGTGGTCATTGGCAAGCCGATTACGATGCTGGTTCTGTCATTGAACGGTCGCGGTGACAGCACCAGCATTGGATGCAAGTCCTTCATTTCGCGGCCAGCTTGCGGATTGCAGTCGATCCAGATGATGTCGCGTCGGTCGGGCACCCATATCCGGCCGGCCATTACATGGCCTCCGCACCAACGCGCGACGTAGCCATGACTTCACCGCCATGCTTGTCCGGGTCAAACAGCGCAAGCTTTTCCGCGAGCGTGAGCGCGCGGCGACCGACTGGCCGAACGGTTACGCCAATTTCATCGACGGACACCTCAACTTCCTGGCCTTCGGCGAAATGTGCCGAACGAGCCACCGCAGTCGGGATCCGGACCGCCAGGCTGTTGCCCCATTTTTGAATCGTCAAAGTCGCACTCTTCCGCATGATCAGCCCCATCAATGTCGATACGAGTATAAACATCGGCAATCCATGTTTCAACACGTATCTACTTCGGCGCCCTGCTGCGACAGGACCAGGCCCAATATTAGCCAGCCCGGCTCAAGACAAAGACAAAAAAGGGCCGATCAAGACGACCGGCCCAACGAACCCCGCAAGACCAGCCGCAGGTGTCGATATGAGCGTCAAGCACCCGCCCGTGCAGGCATGGGCGCCGGCCGGGCGGGCATCAGGCAGTCAGACTCAGAAGCGGTGACGCAGGCCGATGGTGGCGCCGGTCTGGTTCTCGCCGGCAACCACGGTGCCCACGCCGTTCAGGCCCAGCGCCGAGCCCGACTTGTTCTTCGAGTAGCCCACGTTCAGGTACACGTCGGTGCGCTTGGACAGCGAGTAGTCCGCCGACAGCACGAACATCCACGGATCCGCGTCGCTGTTGCGGGTGTCGTTGTAGTACGCCGCGCCGGTCAGCAGGAACGCCGGCGTGAAGCGGTACTGCGCGCCGGCCCAGTAGACGTTGCTGCGGGTCTCGGCCGCGGTGGCGCTGGACACGCCGTCGTCGCGCAGCCAGCGGTAGCCCGCGAACACCTTGGCGCCGCCGAAGGCGTAGGCCGCGCCCACGGCCGCGCGCTTGGCGGCGCGGTCCTGCAGCGCCACCGTGCCGCCGTGGAACTGGTCGTAGGCCGCGCCGACCGAGAAGCCGCCCGCCGCATACGACAGGCCGCCGCCGAAGTTGCGCCCGACCTTGGTCTCGCCCGGGATTTCGGTGTTGTCGCGGCCGAAGCTGTAGAAGCCGGTGGCGGTCAGGCCGCCGAACTTGCCGGTGTACTTGACGGCGTTGTCGGCGCGGCCGTTGAAGGCCGAGTCGACGCTGTTCAGCGAGTAGCGCGGGCCCACGCCCATCGGGTCGAAGGCGCCGAACAGGTCGTACAGCGCGTTTTGCTGGCGGCCCAGCGTGACCGCGCCCCAGCCGCCCTGCAGGCCGACGTAGGCCTGGCGGCCGAACAGGCGGTTGCCCTGGCCCGAGGTGCCGGTGTCGACGTCGAAGCCGCTTTCCAGCACGAAAATGCCCTTCAGGCCGCCGCCCAGGTCTTCGGTGCCACGCAGGCCCCAGCGCGAACCCGACAGGTTGCCCGAGTTCAGGCGCACGGCCGTGCCTTCGGCGCCGCCGCTGCCCGGCACGTTGCTGATCACTTCGACGCCGGCATCGACGATGCCGTACAGCGTCACGTTGGACGTGGATTGGGCCGACGCCACCCCGGATGCGGCCGACGCGGCCGCTGCTGCCGTCATTGCAAGGAGAGCTTTCTTCACTGTAGTTTCTCTGTGTTCTGTTTGAGGCACGACACCGCACCGGACCCAGGGCCGCGATCGCCATGGCGAGTCATGGCAAGCCATGCCGATCGGGGCCCAGCCGGGCAACCCGGCAACGGCGCATCGTCCGCACGAGTGGCGGCCCGGGCATTGTGGCGGCGCAATATGAAAGCTTTGTGACCTATGCTTCGCAGCAGCAGGTGGCGCATCGCCGCCGGCTGGGGGTTTTCCCTGTAACCGGCAGGAACGTTTTGGTAGGATGCAGGCTTTTCCGACGACGGTAATGCCAGTGTCCCGTGCCGCCCCGCGCCCGTGCCTCAACCGCTTCGCCTCATGAGGCTGGCTGAGATCAAGACCCGGCTTGCCCCGCTGCTTGCCTCATTCCCCGCTTCACTGCCCGTCCCCGTCCGGCAAGGCCTGACCCGGCTGGCGGCGCGCACCGCGCGCGCCGGCCTGACCCGGCCCGGCACGCTGCGGCCCACCTGGCGCGGCCTGCTGGCCGGCCTGGCCGCAATACCGGCGGCGTTGCTGCTCTACGTGCTGGTGCTGATTCCGTTCACGCCGGGCATCAGCGACATCCGCAAGGCCAAGTCCGAACAGCCGGCGCAGGTGCTGTCCGCCGACGGCAAGGAGCTGGCGGTGTTCAAGTGGGCCAACCGCGACTGGGTCCCGCTCAAGCAGATCTCGCCCAACGTGGTGGCGGCGCTGATCTCCACCGAAGACCATCGCTTCTACCAGCACCACGGCCTGGACTGGCGCCGCATCGCCTCGGCCGCGCTGCATACGTTTTCCGGCGACCGCCAGGGCGGATCGACCATTACCCAGCAGCTGGCGCGCAACCTCTACCCCGACGAGATCGGCCGCGCCCCCACGCTGACGCGCAAGCTCAAGGAAGCGATCACCGCGCTGAAGATCGAGGCGCTCTACACCAAGGACGAGATCCTCGAGACCTATCTCAACACGGTGCCGTTCCTGTACAACGCGTTCGGCATCGAGATGGCGGCGCGCACCTACTTCGACCGCCCCGCCCGCTCGCTCGACGTGCTGCAGAGCGCGACGCTGATCGGCATGCTCAAGGGCAACAGCTACTACAACCCCGTGCTCAACCCCGAGCGGGCGCTGGACCGGCGCAATACCGTGCTGGGGCAGATGGTCAAGCGCGGCAAGCTCGACGCGGCGCGCTACGAGCAACTGAAGAAGCGCCCGCTGCGCATCGACTTCGAGCGGCAGACCGAGCCGCCCGGTCCCGCGCCCCACTTCGCGCAGCAGCTGCGCAAGTGGCTGATCGGCTGGGCCGACCGCAACGGCTACGACATCTACGCCGATGGCCTGGTGGTCCACACCACCATCGACGCGCGCCTGCAGGCCATGGCCACGCAGGCGGTGGTGCAACAGGGCAACCGACTGCAGGCGGTCGCCAACGCCGCCTGGGCGCCGCGGGCGGGTTGGGCCGCCAACAAGCCGCTGGTGCAGGCCTTCGTGCGCGAGACGCCGGAATACCGCGCGGCGGTCGCTGCCGGCACCGCGCCGGACGAGGCGCTGCGCCACCTGATGGCCGACAGCGCCTTCCTGCGCGCGCTGCACCAGAGCAAGACCCGCATCCAGGCCGGCTTCCTGGCGATCGACCCGCGCAACGGCGAGATCCGCGCCTGGGTCGGCAGCCGCGACTACACCCAGGACGCGTTCGACCACGTGCAGCAGGCGCGCCGCCAGCCGGGCTCGACCTTCAAGCCCTTTGTCTACGGCGCTGCCTTTGACGAGGGCAAGACCCCCGACGACACGCTGGTGGACCAGCCGGTGGAAATCGAGCTGGCCGGCGGCGAGATCTGGCGCCCCAGCGACGAAGGCCGGCCCACCGGCCGCGCCATGACGCTGCGCGATGGCCTGGTCTATTCGCGCAACACCATCACCGCGCAGCTGATGCAGGAAGTGGGCCCCGCGCGCGTGGCGCGGCTGGCGCGCAACATGGGCGTGCGCGACAGCCAGCTCGACGTCGTGCCGTCGCTGGCGCTGGGCACCAGCCCGGTCACGCTCAAGGAAATGGTGGCCGCCTACGGCACCATCGCCAATGCCGGCGACTACATCGCGCCGACCATGGTAACGCGCATCGAAGACCGCCAGGGCAATGTGCTGCAGGTGTTCCGCCCGGCGCGCGCCGAGCACGCGCTGTCCGCCGCCGCCACGCAAACCCTGCTCGACGTGATGCGCGACGTGATCGACCGCGGCACCGGTGCCGGCATCCGCTCGCGCTTCGGCATCCGCGCCGACGTCGCCGGCAAGACCGGCACCACCCAGGACAATGCCGACGGCTGGTTCATCCTGATGCATCCGGAGCTGGTGGCGGGTGCATGGGTCGGCTTCAACGACAGCCGCATCACGCTGCGCAGCGACTACTGGGGCCAGGGCGCGCACAGCGCGCTGCCGATGGTGGGCGACTTCTACCAGCGCGCGCTGCGCGCCCGCATCATCGACGGCCGCGCCCGCTTTGCCGAACATGAAGAGACGCACTTGCTTGCGTCGCTGGGCACGCAGCTGCGGGGCTGGTTCAGCCAGCTGTTCACGCGCGACAAGGCCAGCGAGACCCCGGCACCGCGCCCGGCGCCGCGCCGCCCGGCCTTGCCGCCGCAAGAAGCCGAGATCGCGCCGCCGGCAGGCGCGGCCTCTGCTGCGGTGGCGGACGCAGACCACGATGAATCCAGCCTGGCGCTGGATCGGGGGGAAACGGTGATGGCGGTGCCGCCGGGTTTCGCTACGGACGCCTCCGCGGCACGCGCTGGGGATCCACCGGCGGCGTCGGCGGCGCCGGTGTCGCCAGCGGCTTCAGGTTCGGCCGCCTATCCGGGCGTTTCCGCCGGTCCCGCAGTCCCGGTCCCACCAGCGGTGCCTGCGCCTGCTGCCCCGCCCGCTTATGTTCCATCCACCAATGCTCCGGCGCCGGCAAGCGGCGCCTTGCCCAACGCTGCACCGGGCTGACGCTGGAACGCATCTTCCAAACGAGTCGCGAACGCAATGCGTCGACGTCGCCCCTATCGGGAGTCCGTTGCGCTGAGGTTGCCCTTGGTCGCTCTTTCACACCAACCCGATATCCCGCCCCGCCACCCCCGGAAACACCTGCGCCAGCCGCGCCGCATCGAGCCCGTACAACCTGCGGAACAGCGCGCCCAGCAGCGCCCGGTACTCGTTGCGCACCGGCCAGTCGCGATCCTGGTTGAGCGTGGCGGCTTCCACCGCGACCTGCTCGCCGGCGATGCGCCCGCCGCGCACGGTGCCACCCAGCACCCAGTAGACCGTGCCGTGGCCATGGTCGGTGCCGCGCGTGCCATTTTCGCGGAAGGTGCGGCCGAACTCGGACAGCACCACCACGGTGGTCTTGTGCCATGCGGGGCCCATCTCCGCGGCAAAGGCGGACAGGCCGCGGCCAAGGTTGTCGAGCAGCCCGGCCAGCTGGCCCTGCGCGCCGCCCTGGTTGACGTGGGTGTCCCAGCCGCCCACGTCGATAAAGCCCAGGTTGAAACGCTCCTGCATCAGCCCCGCCATGCGCCGGGCCTCGACCTCGAAGCCGCGCGCGCTGAGCGCGCGGCGGCTGGCGGCCTGCATCTCCTGCTGGCGCGACGCCATGGTGGCCGGGCCGGCGCCGGCCATGCCGCCCATGCCACCGCCTGGCGCTTCCGCCTGCGCCTGGCGCGCGACGGTCTCGCGCAACTCGAAGCCCTCGTCGATCAGTGACTCGAAACGTGTGCCGCGATACATCTGCGCCAGCAGCCTGGCCTGGCGCGCGTCGAAGGGCGCGCGGCCGGTGCCCTTCAGCGAGACATTGGGCACGTCGCGCGGGCCGGACAGCACCAGTGGCAGCCCGTCGGTGAACGCCACCGGAGCGGCCTGGCCGCCCATGGCCTGTGCCAGCCGGTTGAGGAAGCCGCTGCCACGCAGCGCGGCCACGGGCTGGCGGCTTTCGTCATGGCCGGGCAGGCCGGCCTCGATGCCGTCCTGGGTCTCGAAGTGGCTGCGCGACAGGTCGTGCGTGCCGGCAAACGGCACGAAGGCCAGCTGGCCCTGCTGCCACAACGGCAGCAAGGTCGGCGCCAGCGCCGGGTGCAGGGCCCAGTCGCCTATCCCCCGCGCGGCGTTGTCGGCGCCAAAGGCGGATGCCAGCGCCACCGCGGCCTTGGGGTCGGCGTCGGCGCCCGGCGCGGGCGGGCGGCGGATGGCGATATTGGGCCGCGCCGCGTAGTAGAAATCGCTGCCGGCCGGCACCAGCACGCTGGCGGCGTCATAGCCGCCGCGCAGGAATACCAGCAGGAAGCGCGCATCGGCCTGCGCGGGCAGCGCATAGACGCGCGAGGCGATGGCGGGCAGTGCCAGCCCCAGCGCGGCGCCACCCATCGTCCTGAGCCATTGTCGGCGTTGCATGGTGCTCTCCGTTGCCTTCAGCGCTGCATCCATTCGGGCGAAGCCAGCAGCATCGTGTTCCATTCGGCCTGCGACTCGGCCTGGGCCAGCGCGGCGCGCGTGGCGGGTCCCAGAGTGGCGTCGATGGCCTCGTAATACAGCTTGTTGCCGATCGTCGGGAAGCGCGCGCCGCGCGGCACGGCGCCATCGCCCGCGAACAACCCCGCCGGCCCGGAGCCGATCGCCCGCGCAATCTCGAAGCGCCGCACCATCTGCCCCGAACTGGCCCACGCGCTTTCCGCCGAGGGGTAGCCGTCGGGGGCCACGTGGCCGTACAGCGGCTCGCCGAGTTGGTTCAGCCAGTTCATCACCGGGCGCAGGTTGGCCACCGGGCGGCCCTCGTACGCCAGCCGCAGCGACGACACCACATAGACCATCGGATCCTTGAACTTGCGCGGGGACAGGTCCGCTTGCCGGTCCAGTTCGGGCGCCAGCAACATGGTGCGCAGCACCGCGGCGATATCGCCGTCGGTACGCGTGAAGGTCTGCGCCATGCGCTCGACCAGCGCGGCAGGCGGGCTGTCGGCGATAAAGTGGGCCGCCAGCCGGGCACTGACAAAGCGCGCCGTGGCCGGCTCGCGCGCCAGCATCGACACCGCGCGCGCCACTTCGTCCAGGCCGGACGGCTCGATGCGCTGGCCCAGCAGCATCTTGGCGCCGAAGTCGTGGCGCGCGGGATGGAACTCGAACAGCCCGTCGCTGCGGTACAGGCCGGCGCGCGCCGGCGGCAGCCTGGGCAGCGGCGTGCCGCGCAGGTTCACGCCCACGCCGGTCAGCACGCGCGCCAGTTCCTGCACGTCCTGCTGCGTATAGCGCGAGCCGCTGGGCCCGCCGGAAACCCCCAGCGTATGCAGCTCCATCAGTTCGCGCGCGTAGTTTTCATTGACGCGGTTGACGCTGCTCTGGGCATTGTCGAGATAGACCAGCATCGCCGGCGCGGTCACCGTGGCCATCAGCAGGTCGCGGAACCGGCCCAGTGCGTGCGGGCGGATGACGCGCTCTTCGTAGTCGGCCAGCAGCAGCCCGACCTGGCCCTTGCCCGCGTAGACATTGAAATGGTTCATCCAGAACCACGTCATCTGCTCGCGCAGCTGCGCCGGGGAATACAAGGCGCGCAGCAGGTGGCGCCGCGCCACATCGGCCACGATCTCGCGGCCCTGCAGGTTGAGCGCCTGGCGCGCCTGCTGGCGGCTGGCGTCGTCAGGCAGGGCGTCGATGCGCTGGCGTGCCTCGCGCGCGGCCTGGACCTGCGCCGCGGCGCCGTCGCGCAGGTTGGGCAAGGCGGCAATGGCGGCGGCCAGTTCGGGAGGATCGGCCAGAGGCATCGCCAGTTGCTGCGCGAGGAAGCCCTTGCGGCCCAGCCGGCGCAGCGCGTCCAGCGAAGCCTGGTCGGCGCCATAGGTGACGGTATTGAGCCAGCGCAGGTCGGCGGCTGTGGCGCCATGGCCGTCGGCGTTGCCGGCCCCGGCCGTCAGTTGGGCACAGCCGGCCAGCGACGCGGCCAGCGCCAGCGCGACGGCGGCGCCCCACGCGGCGAGGCGCCCGCGGCCGGGCGGTATCGGATGCTGCGCTGGATCCATGTGGTTCCCCTCGTCCGGTTCGATCCCCATCACCATGTTACGTGGCAAGCCCGCGCCGGTTGACGGCCCGATGCCGCGCGAGTGTTACCAATGCTTTCAGCGGGCGATTGCCGGATTTGCCAAGACAGCGGCGCCGCGCCTCGCTAGCCTTGCGTCTTGTCCTGACCATCCCGCCTCCGCGGTGGAAACACCTGCCCGCATGCCCCGCCCCCTGTCCACTGCCGCCTGGCTGCCCGCCGCGGCCTTTGTCCTGATCTGGTCCACTGGCTTTATCGTCGGCAAGGCGATCGTGCCGCTGGCCGATACCAGCCTGTTCCTGCTGGGCCGCTTTGCCGTGGCCGGGCTGATGTTCGTGGGCTGGTCGCTGGCGGCGCGCGCGGCATGGCCGCCGCTGCGCGAGGCGCCGCGCCACCTGCTGGCCGGCGCGCTGATGCAGGGCCTCTACCTGTGCGCCGGCTACGGCGCCATCGCCCAGGGCCTGCCGCCGGCGATCATGGCCCTGCTGGGCGCGCTGCAGCCGCTGCTGACCGCGCTGCTTGCCATCCCCCTGCTGAAAGAGCTACCTTCCAGGCGGACCTGGCAAGGGCTGGCACTGGGTGCGCTCGGCGTCGCGCTGGTGGTTGCACCGGCGATGCAGGCCGGCCTGGACGGCGCGGCCCGCCCGCTCTCGCCGTGGATCGTGCTGCTGGGCGTGCTGGCCATTGTCTCCATCACCATGGGAACCCTCTTGCAGAAGACCGCCATCGCCACCTGTGACCTGCGCGCCAGCTCGGCCTGGCAGAGCCTGGGCGCCCTGCTGGTCGCCGCCGCGATGGTGGCGGTCCAGGCAGCCGGCGCGCCGCTGCACTGGCACGGCGCGCCAGCACTGTGGGCCGGCCTGGCCTGGGCTGCCGTGGGCCTGTCCGGCGCCGGCACCTGGCTGCTGGTCAGCCTGGTGCGGCGCGGCCAGGCCGCCAATGCCGCGGCGCTGATGTTCCTGGCGCCGCCGCTGGCGGCGCTGCAGGCCTGGCTGCTGTTCGGCGAGCGCCTGAGCGGGGTGCAGGCGCTGGGCATGGCGGTGGCCGGGGCCGGCGTCTGGCTGTGCCAGACCCGGGGCAGGATGCGGCATGCCGAAGCCCGCTGAAATCCGCGCCGCGCCGCTGGTCGAGCACCGGCACTACCGGCCGCAACCGGAGGGCCACGAGCACGGCTACCACCAGCTGCTGTTCGGCCTGGCCGGCGCCAGCGAACTGGAGCTGGACGGGCACGTCTACCGGGTGGACGACCGCACCGGCCTGGTCGTGCCGGCCGGCAGCCATCACGACTACATGGGCCACGACGGCAACCTGCAGCTGGTGGCGGACTTCCCGGCCCGGTCGGTGGCGCTGCCGGCGCGGCTGATGGCGCGCCCGCGCGCCTTCGCGCTCGACGGCGCCTTCGGCAGCCACGTGCGCGCGCTGGCGGCGCGGCGTGCCGCGGCCGCGGCGCGCGGACCGCAGCGCGACTGGCAACTCGCGGCCACCCTTGCCGCGGCGCTGGCGGACCGCCTCGGCATACCCGCCGACCGCGACGTGTTCCCGCTGTCGGCCGTAGACGCCTACCTGCGCGCCAACCTGTCCGCGCCGCTGCGCGTGCCGGAACTGGCGGGGCATTTCGGCTGGAGCGTGCGGCGCTTCCAGACCCTGTTCGCCGAGGCCTTCGGCGATACCCCGCACCGCTACCAGACCCGCCTGCGGCTGGACCGCGCGCTGCAGTGGCTGTCGAACTCAGCGTTGCCGCTGGCCGAGATCGCGCTGATGTCCGGCTACCCGGACCAGACCACCTTCACGCGCAGCTTCACCCGGCGCTTCGGGCTGCCGCCGGGAGCGTGGCGGGCGGCCACGCCTGGCTGAGACCGGGCTGCCGACTGCCTTGACGGCATGGCGTTTTCGATACCGAACGGCTAGAGTCCGAGAGGACAAGACACGAGTGCGGCGATGCCCAGGCCCCAGATCCTTACCTATGTCGACGCCGGCGCTTCCGACTGGACCGCATGCCTGATGCGGACCATCGGCCATCAGCTTCCCGCCGGGGCCTACGAACTCCGTGCGGTCATGGCAAACGAGATCCGGCACGACGCCACGCTCTTCGATGATGCGGTGATGTTCGTCATGCCGGGCGGCGCCGACCTGCCCTATTGCGCCTTGCTCAACGGCGCGCCGAACACGCGCATCCGGCGGTTTGTCGAGGAAGGCGGCGTCTATCTGGGAATCTGCGCGGGCGCCTACTACGCGTGCCGCGAGCTGGCCTTTCATGCCGGCACCCGTGGCGCAATCTGCGGCCCGCGCGAACTGCGCCTGGTGGATGCGGTGGCAGTCGGCTCGCTGCCTGAACTGACCGGCGGCAAGCTCTATGACGGCACGCCGCGCACCACGGCCGCGGTGGAGCTGCGGACCACGGACAAGCTGACGGACGTCCCGCTATCGCTTTACACCCACTACCACGGTGGCTGCCGCTTCGACTTCGCCGACGCTCCCGCCCCCGGGACCGAAGTCCTGGCCGTCTATGCCGGGATTCCCGGCTCGCCGCCCGCCATCGTCAGCGCACAGGTGGGCAAGGGCCGCGCGCTGCTGACCGGGGTCCATCTGGAAATTTCGGAACGCGAGTGCAAGGATGCCTTGCGTGGACACAGCGATATGTCCCAATACCTGCACGTGTGCGACCGGCTGGCGGACACCGGCGATGCACGCCTGGCGGTGTTTCGCCGCCTGCTGGCGCTGGGTGGGCTTGCGCTCGGCTGAGCGGCCCTAGCGCTTCAGCTTCCCCTCCGCATCCTCGGTAAAGTAATAAAGGTGCGTATTGTCCGGCGCCTCGCTGATGCCCTCGCCGCTCGGACGGAATTCAATATGGCGCTGGAATTTTTCGCTGTCGGCGCGCGCGTCGCGCTCGGCGGTCTGCAGCGCGACGGCATAGGGCATGGGCTCCTTCGACTTCTCGATCTCCAGCAGCAACGTCTGTTCGTTGACCCGCACGCTGTATTTGCCGAGGTTGAACAGCAGGTACATCGCCAGCAGGTTGTCATAGTCCTGGTAAGCCCCGGCCTCGCGGCGGAAGTCCAGTGACAGCACCGAGGGAAAGCGATCGGGCAGGTCCTTGAAGGCGACCTTCTCTTCTTCTTGCGGATCGACATAGGTCGAGCCGCGGTACTTCTTGTACAGCACCACGTCCATGCCGTAGTTGCGCTGGGCCCATTCCCGGATCAGCTTCATCGCCATCTCGGTCGGAATATTGGCGGTGGCCGCCGCCACCATGCGCCGGCCTGAAAACAGCTTCGCGCCAGTTATTTCCAGGTCGCGATAGCCGGCGCCGAACTTGAACGCGGAACCGATGGTCTTGGCGCAGTTCAGCCGCAGGTAATCGTACTGGATCGGACCCGGGTGATATTCCGTGTCGCTGCGTTGCTGGCGATAGTCGTCGTTGATGCGGCGGAAATAGGCGGCCAGCGCCGCCTTGTCCGCCGCGGGCACGCCGTAGACCCGCACCCCGATGACCGAGCGCTTGTAGATCTCGCCGAAATCCAGGCCGAACGATGCGGTCTCGGCGACCGTGGACACGGTCTTGAACAGATACTCCTGCTTGGGGATGGCGATCATCAGATCGGTGGTGTAGCGTCCGCTCGCGTGCGCGGGGTCGCGATCGGCGTAGAAGTTGGCCGAGTACACCCTCTCTTCGCCCGCCGCGTCGTCACGCAGCGCCAGCGCGATATGACCGGCGGATCCGCCCTTGGAGGTGCCGAAACTGATCAGCAGTTCCAGGTCATACGGGTCTTCGCGCAGCCGTGACGCGACCTGTTCGAGGTTGGCGGGCTCCGGCCCGCCCTTGCTGCCGAATTCGCTGGCCAGGGCCAACCGCGGCAACAGCAACACCATCGCGACGAACCACAGCACCGGCCTCGTTCTCATTATTTCCCCCGACTTCGGACGCCCCTGGGCATGACCATGACATGCCGACGATACCATGCGGCCCCTCGGCACGGCGCACGCCCGCCCGGCGATCCGGTACAATGCTGCACTTTCGAGGACGACCTCGCCCGCCGTGGGTATGAATGTCCGGGACGGCCCGGCTCTTGATCAAGGAGCCGTCATGGCCTGGATATTTCTCGTCATCGCCGGGGTACTCGAAGTGCTCTGGGCGTACTCCATGAAGCTGTCCGAAGGCTTTTCACGCCCCGGCTACTCGGCCATCACGCTGGTGGCCATGATTGCCAGCTTCGCCCTGCTCTCCCTGTCCATGAAAAGCCTGCCGCTCGGCACGGCCTACACCATCTGGACCGGCATCGGCGCCGTTGGCGCGTTCCTGGTGGGATTGTTCGTGCTGGGCGAGCCGGCCAGCGCGGTCAGGATCCTGGCGGCGGGGCTGATTGTCAGCGGGCTGGTGATGATGAAGCTGGCTTCCTGAAGCCACCTTCGGTCCCGACTGGCCAAACGCTGCTGGCGCCGATCTGCCGGCACGTTGCTTCACGGACCGCCTTGACCGGTCCGCGCTCAGAACGCCTTGCTCAGCTCCAGCCCGCCATAGAAGGCGCGCGGCTCGCCCGCGGTCTTCTTGGCGCCGGCAAAGAATCCCAGGTTCACGCCCTTGCCGACGGCAATGCCGGTCAGCACCAGGCCACCCTGGGTGGCATGGTAGAACGGGTCGCCGTGCTTGATGAATTCCACGCCGGCCCAGGCATCGCCGAAGACCTTGTAGAGCAGGCGGCCGCGGGCCCAGTAGGCCTTGGGCCCGAAGTTATAGCTGGCAATGCCGTTGATCGCCCAGTTCCGCGCAAACTCCTGTTGGCCCAGCACGGTCAGCGCGAGGCCCCACTCACCGCCGTCGGAGCGGTTGTCCGCCCCCTCCGGCGACACGCGGTTATAGCGGTAGCGGGCGCCTGCCGAGAACTCGGCCCAGCCCGTCGACCAGCCCTTCTGCAGGCCGAGCGCGGCCTCGGCGGCCTGTCCGTTCACCGACACGGTGGTCCCGTTCGTGCCGTATTTGTAGTGGTAATCGCTGATCACCAGCTTCTGCGTCAGGAATGGCACGGGCAGCAGATTGCCGCTGATCCCGGCGTATTCGCTGCGCTCGCCGCCGCCCGCAAGGCTTGCGCCGCCGAACAGAAACGGTCCCGCGGCCGCCTGCGTCGAGGCGAGCAGCGAAAGGCCGCCGAGTAGTGCCGCCGCAAGCCGTCGGCACGCCGCGCCATGGCCTCTGTGCGCCATCATAAGGATTCCCTGGTTAGGCCGCGCTATGCGGCGCAATGTGGTACAGGTGAAAGTCACCGGTCGGCGTGCTGACCCGCCCGGTGGGCGTCAGCCGGATGGACTGCTCATGGGCGCCGCCCGCGCGGGCGGCCAGCGGCTGGCGCAGGGTGGCGCTGGCATGGAAGTCCAGTTCGGTGCTGCTGAACAGCAGCGGCGCCGCGCCGTCCATGGTGGCGATCGCAACGGGCAGCATGTCGACGCGCAGCGGCTGCATCAACAGCCCCGCGGCCCAGATATACGCGACCGATGACCGGCCCTCGTCACCGCCGAGTATCTCGGCAAGACGCGTCAGCGGCGGCGTCTCCGTCTCGCGCAGCGCTCCCATCTCGAGCTGCAGCCGGCTGCCGAAGAGGAACGTCTCCAGCGCACCGGTATTGCCATGCGCCGACCAGTTGAACCGCAGGCCGACGGACATGCCGTAAGGAGCGCCGGGCGCAGCGGCCCTCACAAAGGTGGCAATGGCGGTATCGCGAACGATGAGGTTGGGCAGGTGCAACGCCACGTCGACCGCGTCGCCCAGCGCCAGGCCCGGTATCGCCTCCCCCAGGTACAGTGCGCCGTTCGGCGACAGGTCCGCGGTCAGTCCCAGGCAGGTCTTGCCGTTGACCGTCAGCGTCGCCGGGACGCGCAGCGGAAAGCGGTATTCGGCGCGGCGGTTACGCGAGTGCTTGCGGGCGTAAGCCGCCACCGCGGCGGCGCTGCCAAGCGTCATCAGCGTCCAGAACAGCGTCACCAGACCGGCGCCGAGCGGGATGCTGCCGGTGTAGATCCGGTACAGGCCGACCGGCACGCTGGCGGCTGCCACGGCGCAGAGGACCAGCAATGGCGACAGCCACAGCCACATCTTGCCGGTCTGGGTCATCTGCTTGTCGGTCACGGCAAACGGGATATTCTTGCGGAACAGGCCGACACTGGTCGACATGAACGCAAAGAAACGGGCCATGGCGTACTGCTCGCTCAGGAACAGCGAGTTGTAGCCGCGCCCGAGTTCCAGGTGCACCAGGATCGAAAGCAGGTAGTACAGGCAGAACAGCAGCAGGAAGTTGTTCAGCGGCGAGATGATCGGCAGCACGCCGGTCAGGAACACCACCGGCGGCGTCAGGAAGAAGACCAGCTTCTGCCAGCCCTCGAAGAAAAACAGGGCCGAGGCCAGATAATTGAGGCGCTGGCCGAGAGTCAGCCCGCGGCCGAACAGGATGTTCTCTCGCCGGAATACCTGCATCGCGCCCATGCCCCAGCGCATGCGCTGCTTCAGGTAGGTATCGATGCTGTGTGGCGCCAGGCCGAACGCCAGCGACTCGGCGTGGTACACGGACTGGTAGCCGAGCTTGTGCATGCGGATCGCGGTGTGCACGTCCTCGGTCACGGTTTCCGTCGCGAAGCCGCCGATCCGCGCCACCGCGGCGCGGCGGATCACGGCGCAGCTGCCACAGAAGAACGCGGCATTGAGCGCGTCCTTGCCGCGCTGGATCACCTTGAAGAACAACGCCTGCTCATCCCACACCCGCTTCTTGCCCAGGCGGTGGTTGAAGGAGTCGATGTTGAAGAAGTCCTGCGGCGTCTGCACGAATGCCACCCGCTGGTCGCGGAAATAGCCCAGGGTCTTGACCAGGAAGTCCTTGCGCGGCGCGTGGTCGGCATCGAAGATCGCAATCAGTTCGCCGCTGCTGTGCTTCAGCGCATGGTTCAGGTTGCCGGCCTTGGCGTGGGCGTTGTCGCTGCGCGCGAGATAGCGGCAACCCAGTTCCTGCGCCAGCGCGCGCATCGATTCGCGGCGGCCATCGTCAAGCAGCCAGGTGACATGCGGATAATCCATGCGCATCACCGCCAGCAGCGTACGGCGGATCAGTTCGACCGACTCGTTATAGGTCGGCACGTAGACGTCGACGCTCAGGCCCGGTTCGGGCGGCGGTGCCTCCCGCACCGAAAGCCGGTACGTCATCAGCACGAAGAGCAGGCCGCTGATATAGCCGTAGACCTCGGCCGCATAGAGCGCGATGGAAAACAGCGGGGCCGAAAGATTGATCGTGTCGATCCGCCAGGCGAGATACGTCAGTCCCACCAGCACATACGCGACCACAAGCCATCTGATGGCCCGACCGGGCAATTCTGTTGTCATGCTTTCGTTCCGCTCAGGCGTTATTTTTCTTGGTCAGCACAACCATTGGACAAGAACGCAAGAGGTCAAAGGCGTTGACCGATACAGAGGACATTGGGGAAATTCCCTGCGATCGGGGGAATCCCTTCCGGATGCCCGATCGAGGCCGTCGTGCGATGCGCCGATGCGCCCGACGGCGCAAGGCCGCCCCACTGTCCGGTTACAGCATATAAGGATTTGGCGCATTCCGTAAGTCGTGCGTCAGCGCAAAACAGGGCGTGCCACTCGAGCTGCCTCGTTGGAGCGCGCGGATCTAAGCAACGCTAAATTCAGTATTCAGGATCTGTGCAACGCGTGCGCTCAAGCCGAGACCACGTGAGGCGAGGCCATGTGGTGGTGCTGGCCGCCGCGAGCGGCCGCATACAGTGGATCCAGCGGGTCGCGTGCGACGTGCGCAATACCGCAGCGAGACCGCAGCGAGACCGCAGCGGATCGCCAGGCGGGTCGGTGTTGTAAAACATGAAGTCATGCGGATTCACGAGCTTGACTGCCAGAAATCATGGTTTTCGTTGAGCGGACCGGGCTCTGCGCCGCGCGGCCTCCGGGGGTAGAATCTGCGCCTCGCACCGACGAAGGCCGCCCGGTCCGCATGCCGGCTGGATCGCCGGCCTTCTGCCGTTTCGGAGGACCCCGTGCTGCGCGCGTTCGAACGTCTGCTTGATCCCTTCCCGCCCGACGAGGCGCCACCGCCGCCCAAGGGCCTGGCGCCCTTCCTGTGGGCCTGCACCCGCGGAACACGACGCTACTTCGTCGCGCTGGCGCTGCTGAGCGCCGGCGTGTCGGTCTACGAAGCGTGGCTGTTTTCCTTCCTCGGGCAAGTCGTGGATCTGCTGGCGGCCTGGCAGGGCGGCCGCGAAGCTTCGGCACAGGAGCAGCGCGTGCTGTGGGGGATCGCCGTCGTGCTGGTGGCCAGCGTTGGCCTGGTGGCGCTGCGCACCATGGTGCAGCACCAGGTGCTGGCGATCAACCTGCCGCTGCGGCTGCGCTGGGACTTCCATCGGCTCATGCTGAGGCAGAGCCTGTCCTTCTTCTCCGACGAGTTCGCCGGGCGCGTCACCACCAAGGTCATGCAGACCGCGCTGGCGGTGCGCGAAGTCCTGTTCACCTTCATCGAGATCGTGCTCGCCATCGGCGTGTATTTCATCACCATCATCGCGCTGGCGGGTGGCTTCGATGTGCGGCTGATGGCACCGTTCATCGGCTGGATCGTGCTGTTCGGCCTGGCCATGCTGTATTTCGTGCCCCGGCTGGGCAAGGTGGGACAGGAGCAGGCCCATGCCCGCTCGTCGATGACCGGACGCGTCACCGACGCCTACACCAATATCACCACCGTCAAGCTGTTCTCGCACACCCGGCGCGAGGCGCATTTCGCGCGCGCCGCGATGGAGGATTTCAAGGACACCGGGTTCCGGCAGATGCGCCTGGTCAGCCAGTTCGAGATCGTCAACCAGGCCCTGGTGGTGGCGCTGATCCTGGCGGCGGGCGGCTACGCGCTGTGGCTATGGCACCGGGCCGAGATCGGCACGGGCGCGGTGGCCGCGGTCACCGCCATGGCGCTGCGCATCAACGGCATGTCGCACTGGATCATGTGGCAGATGGCCTCGTTGTTCGAGAACATCGGCACGGTGCAGGATGGCATTGCCACGCTGACGCACGTGGCCAAGGTCCAGGATGCGCCGGGCGCCCCCGCGCTGCAGATCCGGCGCGGCGAGGTGGAATTCGACCAGGTCCGCTTCAACTACAACGGCGAGCGCCAGGTGCTGGATGGCCTGAGCCTGACCGTGCGTCCCGGCGAAAAGATCGGGCTGGTGGGCCGCTCCGGCGCGGGCAAGTCCACGCTGATCAACCTGCTGCTGCGCTTCTACGACGTGGACAGCGGCCGCATCCGCATCGACGGCCAGGACATTGCCCACGTCACGCAGGACAGCCTGCGCAGCGCCATCGGCATGGTGACCCAGGACACCTCGCTGCTGCATCGCTCGATCCGCGACAACATCGCCTACGGCCGCCCCAACGCCACCGAAGAGGAAATCCGCCACGCCGCCGTGCACGCGCAGGCCGACGGCTTCATCCGCCAGCTGAGCGACCAGCACGGCCACACCGGCTACGACACCCTGGTCGGCGAACGCGGCGTGAAGCTCTCCGGCGGCCAGCGCCAGCGCATCGCGATTGCGCGCGTCATGCTCAAGAACGCGCCCATCCTGCTGCTGGACGAGGCCACCAGCGCGCTGGACTCCGAAGTGGAAGCGGCGATCCAGGAAAGCCTCGACGAAATGATGGAGGGCAAGACCGTGATCGCGATCGCCCACCGCCTCTCCACCATCGCCGCCATGGACCGCCTGATCGTGATGGACCAGGGCCGCATCATCGAACAGGGCACGCACGCCGAATTGCTGGCGAAGAACGGCACCTATGCGCGGCTGTGGCGGCACCAGAGCGGCGGCTTCCTCGGCGAAGAGCAGGACGAGATGACCGACTCGGTGGCGTAGCGCGGCGGGCGATCGGCAGGCATGCAGACCGGCTACGCGGCCATGGCGCGGCGTTCGTCCTCATCGAGCACCGGCCCGTCGAGCGTCACGCGCGAATGGTCGGTGCGGAATTTCCGGATGATCGGCTTGAGCTCTTCCTTGACGTGCGCTTCGCTGTATCCGTTGAACAGGTGCCCGAGCAGGCCGCGGCGCAGGTCGGACGTGCCCATGATGTAGTCGGCGATCGGGAAGGTGAGGTTCATGTTGTACTTCATCATGATGCCCATGTTGTGATGCGCGGTGTGGTGGCGGCGAATGGTGTTGATGAAGGGCATGTTGCGCACGAACCAGTTGTCGTGGACATGGCAGCAGTAGTGGAAGGTCTCGTAGACCAGGTACTGCGCCACCATGGTGATGAAGACGAAGTAGCCGGCGTTGGCGTTGAAGATCAGCGATGCCAGGTAGCCCAGCCCGCCGCCGCCCACACCAAGCGTCGCCAGCACGCGCCAGGGGAAGAACACGATGCGGAATTCGCGCGTGGTGTCGATGGTGGGTTCCTGGTCGGTGAAATACTGGTGGTGCTGGCGCGTGTGGCGCTCATAGATGGCGCGCAGCGCAAAGACGTCGATGCGGCGGTGCATGACATAGCTGTGCAGGAACCATTCCACGAAGTTGCCGGCGAGGAATACCGGCACGATCAGCGCCCACTCCCAGGTCACGTTGTGCAGCTGCCGGCTTGCCCACCACAGCGCGCCCACGCCTACCCCGTAGATCACGGCAATATGCAGCAGGCCGTTGTAGAGCGGGCTGATATCGGCCTTGTATTGCTCCCTGAACTTGCGTTGGCGTTCCGTCATCATGATTGCATCTCCGTAAAACCGCGCCGCACTAACATATCAGTTGGATATAAAAGTGTGGCGATCCAAAAAATGCCCCTGGTGGCCAGGGGCGCCAATGCAGGCGCGGCGGGTCGCCGCGCGGCGTACCGTCAGTGCGAGACTTCCTCCAGCGCCTTGCCGCGGGTTTCGACGCCCAGCAGCAGGACCGCCGCGGCAGCCACCGCAAACGACAGTGCGCCCAGCGTGAAGACTCCGCCCTGGCCCGCGACCGGCAGCAGCACGCCGACCAGGTAGGGTCCGGCCAGCGAGCCGACGCGGCCGATCGACGAAGCAAAGCCGGAGCCGGTCGCGCGCGATCGCGTGGGGTAAAGCTCCGGCGTATAGGCATAAAGCACGGACCACATGCCGAACAGGAAGAACTGCATGCACAAACCCGCGGCGATCAACTGCTCCACCGGCAGCCGGTGCACGGCCGCCTGGCCGTAGGCATAAGCGGCCACGGCGCTGCCGATCAGCATGAGCGCGCAGGTGGGCTTGCGGCCCCACTTTTCCAGCAGCCATGCCGAGAAGATGAACCCGGGGATGCCGGCCAGCGAGATATAGACCGTGTAGAGCACGGACTTGGTCACGGCGTAGCCGGCCTGCTGCAGCAGCGCGCCGAGCCACGTGGTGAGTCCGTAATAGCCCAGCAGCGCAAAGAACCAGACCGACCACAGCATGATGGTGCGGCGCGCATAGGGACCGCTCCACAGCTCCATGAAGCGTGCCTTGCGGCCAGGCGCCGCCGTGCCGCCGAAGGTGGCGGAGACCGCCGGCAGCGGGCGGCCCGAGGCGCGTTCCACGCGCTGCTCGATGCCGGCCATCACCGTGTCGGCCTCCGACTTGCGGCCGACGTCCTCGAGCCAGCGCGGCGACTCCGGCACCATGCGGCGCACCACGAACACGAACACCGCAGGCACCGCCAGCGCGATAAAGATGCCGCGCCAGCCGATCACCGGCAACAACAGGTACGTCAGCGCGCCGGCCGCGATAAAGCCGATCGGCCAGAAGCCCTCCAGGATCGCGACATACTTGCCGCGGCTCTTCGCGGGGACGATCTCCGAGACCATCGACAGGCCGATCGGAAACTCCATGCCCATGCCGAATCCGAGCAGCACGCGATAGAGCATCAGCGAGGTCACGCTGTCCGCCAGCCCGCACATCAGGCTGCCCACGCCCCAGAAGATCATGCTGACCTGGAACACCGGCTTGCGGCCGAAGCGGTCCGCCAGCAGGCCGGCGATGGCCGCGCCCAGGAACATGCCGAGGAAGCTGGAACTGGCCAGCAGGCCGGCCTGCGCCGCGCTCAGGCCGAACTCCGCCTTGATCGAGCCCAGTACGAACGTCATCAGGCCCAGATCCATCGAATCGAAAAACCACGCCGTGGCGATGATGCCGAACAGCGAGCGCTGGTAGCCGGTCATCGGCAATCGTTCCAGCCGCGCCGCGATACCCGCCTCCAGCTTGAGGGCGCCTGCAGACATGTCCATGGTTGTCTCCTGTGTCAACGAGACGCGCTCTGTATGGCGCGCTTCTAATATATTAGTTGCACATCTCTGATGTTCAAGTAATGGTTTACCGCCAGGCCAACCTGCGGCTGGCGGCAAACGGGTCTGCAGGCGTGGGCTGAGGCGTCCTGCCGGCCTCCTACGCCACGCGACGCGGGTGCGCCCGGGTCTGCGCTTCCGCGGGCAGCGTGCCCGCCCACGCATTGCGCACAATGGCGGCATAGCGCGCGGGAACATCGGGCACCGGGAAAGCCTTGGCGAGGCGCGCAACCCCCAGGGCATCGCGCACCAGGGCGTCGATATCGCCCTGCCCGACACCGCAAGCCTGGAGCGTGGTGGGAAGACCGACCGCTGCCACCAGCTCGCGCACCGCGCCGGGCACCCGCGCCACTGCGATATCGGGATCGCTTTCGGCGATGTCCAGCAAGCGTGCAATCGCCAGCAGTTCCTCGCGGCGCACGTCGGCCAGCACATCGAGCACATACGGCAACATCACGGCGTTGGTGGTGCCATGCGACAGGTGCGTCAGGCCCGCGACGGCGTAGGCAATGCCATGCACGGCATTGAGCCCCGCGCTGCCGTATGACAGCGCCGCGTAGACGCTGGCGTAGCTCATGCCGATGCGCGCCTCGGTGTCGCTGCCGTCCCGGTAGCTGCGCAACAGGTATCGGCCGCACAGTCGGATCGACTCGTGTGCGAACAGCATCGTCAGCGCGTTGCGGCCGCTGTAGCCTGGATCCGGGTCGCCGCCGCGGTCAAAGCGCGCCGAATCTAATGTCAGGTAGGACTCGATCGCATGGGTCAGTGCATCGATGCCGGCATCGGCGGTAACCCGCGGTGGACAGGTGTAGGTGAATTCGGGATCGACCAGCGCCACCCCGGGGCGCAGGCGATTGTCCATCACCGCCACCTTGGTCGCGTTATCAGGATCGACCAGGATCGCGCCGGGCGTCGCCTCCGAGCCGGTGCCGGCCGTGGTGGGCATGGCAATCAGCGGCAGGATGGGCGTACCGGCATCGATCCGGCCGAGGAACGCGCGCACGGGCCTGCCGCCTGGCAGAGTCAGGCACAGCGCCTTGGCCAGGTCGATATTGCTGCCGCCGCCCAGCGCGATGACATGATCGACCGGCAGGCCGCCGAGCCGTTCGCGCACCGCCGCCGTGGCCGCGTCGCACAGCGTGGTGGTGGGATCGGGCATGCCGCCGTCATAGACCAGCAGCTCAACGTCATGCGCGCGGGCGCCCGCGACGAGTTCGTCGACCCACGGCGTGGCGCCGGTGAAGAACGTGTCCGTCACCACCAGGCCCCGGCGATAGCCGAGCCGGTGCAGCAGCGCGGGCAACTGGGCGCGGCATCCGGCGCCCATGACCAGCCGCGCCGGGGCGCAGAAATATACGAGATCTTCCACTCTCATGCTGTCTCCTGTGGGATGGGTTGAGCTGAAGGGAATCGCAGCGGTGGCCGGGATGGCACCGCTATGCCGATTGCGCGGGCCAGCGCGCGCGCAGGTGGCGGGCGATCTCTGACGTGCGTTGCGTCAGCACGCCATGGCCGGCGCCGGGGAGCACGAGCAGTTCAGCATCGGCAATGCCGTTGGCCAGCATCTCGCCGTGGGCAAGCGGGCAATCGTCGTCTTCACTGCCGTGGATCACCAGCGTGCGGCAACGCACCTGTGCCAGCGCGCTGCGCTGGTCGGTGTGGCGGATCGATTCCCAGGTCCACGCCACCGTGCGATGGTCCGCTGCCTCGCGCAGCGCCAGACGTCGTTCACGCGTGGCAATGGCCTGCAGCAATGCGGCGGGTGGGCCGGGCTCGAACCATTGCACCGCGTTCAGCTGCGGCGTGCCGGAAACCAGCAACAGCTCCGCAGGCAACGGCCGTCCCGAGTGCTGGTGCGCGCCGGCAAGATAAGCCAGCGCCACGGACACGCCCATGCTCCAGCCGGCCAGCACGAATGGGCCGCGCACGTAGTGGCGGAGCGTGCGGTGCAACACTTCGGCGCAGGCATCGAGGGAGCAAGCCTGCGCGTCGGCGGGCGGCATCGCGTTGCCGCGCCCCGGCAGGTTGGGGAGGACGAAGGTGCACCGGTCGGCCAGCTGCTGCGCCAACGGCATCCACGCGCCACGCGTGCCCTGGATGCCGTGCAGGGCCACCACCGTCACCGGCCCGCGCCCCGTGATCAATACGTCATCGCTTGCCACGCCGCCTCCCGCACACATCTAATATATTAGTCGCATAGTAGCAGAAAACAGCCAGTGCGCAAGCTGTTGGGATGCCATGTACAAAAGCTGCGTACGGCTCATATACAATGGGCTTTCCGTGCTTCCAGACGCTTGTCCATGAACGCAAGAACTGCCACCCGCCCACGCGCCGCGGCCACGCCAGAGCCCGAAGAGTCCGCCAGCCAGCGCGGCAAGCTGACCGACCTGGCCTACGAGCAGATCGAGGAGGCCATCGTGACGCTGCAGCTGGCGCCGGGCAGCTCGGTATCCGAGCTGCAGCTGAGCGAAATGACCGGCATCGGGCGTACGCCGATTCGCGAGGCGATCCAGCGGCTGGCGCGCGAGCACCTGATCATGGTGCTGCCGCAGCGCGGCTTGCTGATCGCGCCGATCGACGTCGGCCGGCAGTTGCGCCTGCTCGAGACCCGCCGCGAAGTCGAACGCCTGATCTGCCGCTGCGCCGCCCGCCGGGCGACGCCCGAGCAGCGCGAGCATTTCAAGCGGCTGGCCAAAGAGTTCGAACAGTCGTCACGCAGCGGCGACGATGTCGCCTTCGTCCGCGCCGATAGGGAATTCAACGAACTGTGCCTGGTGGCGGCGCGCAATGAGTTTGCCGAGGGCGCCATGCGTCTGATGCACGGCCTGTCGCGCCGGTTCTGGTACCTGCACTACAAGGAAGCGGCGGACCTGCCCACCATGTCGAAGCTGCACGCCGCCGTGGCCTCGGCGATTGCGCGCGGCGAGGTCGACGGCGCCGGCGCTGCGCTCGACGCACTGCTGGACAATATCGAAGCGTTCACGAGGGCCACGGTGCTGGGGGACTATCGCTAGCTCAGGCGTGCCGTTCGGGCGGGATGAGTACATGGAGATGAAATAGCAGCGGCCGCCAGCGCGTCATGACGCTGTGCATTGAAGCAACTGCCCTGCAATGCTGTAAATCTTGTCCGGGGCGGACGTCCGCCCGGTAGCCTCAGCGCTTGTGCGCCACCGCCTCGGACACTTGCGCCGGGTCTTCGTATTCGCGGTCCGGAATTCCCTCCAATGCCTCGGTAATGGACGCATCGGCGCCCGCCTCACGCGCCTTGTCCAGCAACTGATCGCGGCTGGCCGGGTAGTCGACGCCCTTCAACGCGCGTTGCAGCTCGATCGGGTTGGGCATGCCGGTATCCTCGCCGCCACCGGATTTGCCGCCCTGCTCGCCGGCCTGAGATCTTGTGCCATGGTCTTGCTTCGTACGGGTAGTCATTTCGCGCTCCAGATCGGTGGGTCATGCAGCGGCCGGCCATTGCTGTCGACATAGCCGGTCCGCGCCTGAGCCAAGGGCGATCGCAAGGAACGTTCCCGACAAACCCGGCGAAGCCCCCTCAATGGCGCCAGTCCGGTTCCTTTTTCTTCCGGCAGGTCCCGTGGATCAGCAGTACCGCGTCGTTTGCCATGGCCATCTGCACGCCCGCCGCGATGGCGAGATCGCGTGACGGGTAGGTGGTGAACTGCGGGACGCCGTCCACCTCAACCGTCCAACGGGCGTCTTCCGTCGGCCGGATCTGAACGGTAATCGTCGTCATATCGGTCCTTGGACCTCACCCGCTCAAGGCAGCGAGCTCAGCGCCGAACCGGTTTCGCTCACGGACATGACCGTCGCGTCCGTGGATGAGCAGGTCGACCTGCCTTCGCCTGGCCTGCTCCCAGCCGGCGGCGATTGCCTCTTTCTGCGTTCGGAAAGTTTCGCGACCGTGTCCTCCATCGGCCACAACCGCCCAGCGGTCACCTGCCGCGACAACGTGAACATCCTTGCTTGCCATGATTGTCTCCTGCGGTTGCCGCGAGCCCTCGGCGAGCGCTATGCCAGCGTTTGCCAACATGCCCAATGCGCCGTGACGGGCGTCCCGAAGGCCGGCGCCATCCTTCCGTCAGGGAGCGCTGATGATGCATGGACACTTGCACAGCACATGCATGCGGCCATTCCGCATTGCCATAAGGCCGGTATAGACGATCGAGGCCCGCGGCGGTGTCCGGCAACGTCCTACGATAGCGATGGCGCCGGAGGGAGAAGGGCGCCCGGGGTCGGCGCCGATCTCGCCGGTGCAAGGCCTGGTCGGTGTGTCAAGGCTTGCCGACGTCGGGCACGTCGCGCTGCGGCGTGCCGTCATAGGTCCACAGGAACTGGCGCGGGATGGGTCCCTTGTTGCGCCCGCCCTGGTTGGCCTGCTCCCACGCATGCGCCAGGATGCCGACCGACCGCGACAGGCAAAACAGCCCACGTGCCAGCGGTGCGGGAAAGCCTAGTTCCGCATAGATGACGGCGGTGGCGCCATCGATATTCATGGGGATCGGCTTGCTGCGGCCCGCCGACAGCGCCCGCTCGATCGCCAGCGCGATAGTCGCATAGCGACCGTTGACAACGCCGTCCGCCGCGGCCTGCTCCACCAGTGCGAGCAGGCGCGGAGCGCGCGGATCGACGGGATGGAAGCGGTGACCGAAGCCCGATACGAACTTGCCGTGCAGGTCGCGATAGTGCTGCAGCGCGGCGGCGACGGCCTCCTCCAGGGCAATGCCGGCGTCGGTGCGCGCCGCGACATCTTCATACAGCGCCACCGCCTGCTCGCCCGCGCCGCCATGCACATCGCCCAGCACGTTGACGGCCGAGGCCATCGCATTGTTCAGCCCCACGCCGCATGTCGCCGCCATGCGGGCAATGGCGATGCTGGGCGCCTGCGGACCGTGGTCGACGGCGGCCATCAACGCCGCGTCAAGCAGTTCACCCTGGCCCCGGCCGGGCAGCTCGCCACGCAGCATCAGCCAGATCATCTGCGCGAACGAGACACGGCCGATCAGCTGTTCGATGGGATAGCCGCGGTAGCGGATCTCGCCCGGACGCATGTCGATGATTTCCGTGCGCCACCAGTCCTGCGCCAGGCGCTGGCCCGGGTCCATGGCGCGATCCGTGCCGGTGGATGCCTTGTCGATGTCGCTCATACCGCGCGCTCCTCGGTCAGTTGCTGGATGTCCGCGTCGCTGTAGCCCAGCTGGCCCAGGATTTCGCGCGTATGCTGGCCCAGCTCGGGCGGCGGCGTGTCGACTGCCGGTGCTTCGCGGTTGAGCTTGAAGCCGGTGCGCACCACCCGGATATCGCGCCCGACGCCCGGTGCATTGGCGAAGGCGCCGATCATGCCGCGGTCGCGCACCTGCGGATGCGACAGCGTGTCGGGCACGCTCAGGACCGGCCCTGCCGGCACCCCGGCATCGTTCAGCAACGGCCACCATTCGGTGGCGGGCTTGCGGGCCAGCTCGGCTTCCAGCGCCGCGGTTAGCGCGGCGCGGTTGGCCAGGCGCGCCTGGCGCCGGGCAAAGCGTTCGTCGGTGGCGAGTTCGGGCCGGCCCACCACGCGGCACACGGCTTCGAACTGCTCCTGCTTGTTGGCGGCGATATTGAGCAGCCCGTCGCCGGTACGGAACGTTCCCGACGGGCTGGCGGTCATGTTCTCGTTGCCCATCGGCACCGGGTCCCGGCCGGCAATCAGGTGGTTGGATACCACCCAGCCCATGGTGGCAAGCGTGGCCTCAAGCATCGATACATCGATGAAGTAGCCTTCGGTGCGCTGGTGGTCCGCCAGCGACGCCGCCACGGCAAACGCCGCGGTCAGTCCGCCGATGGTGTCCGAAACCGGATACCCGACACGGTACGGCGCGGTCTGCGCATCGCCGGTAATGCTCATCACGCCCGACATGCCCTGGATGATCTGGTCATAGGCCGGCAGTCCCGCCAGCGGCCCGTCCTGGCCAAACCCGGAGATGGCACAGTAGATCAGGCGCGGGTTGTCCTGCTTCAGCGTGTCGTAGCCCAGGCCAAGCCGGTCCATCACGCCGGGCCGGAAATTCTCGACCACCACGTCGGCGCCGCGCACCAGCTTGCGGAACACCTCCTTGCCGCGCGCATGCTTGAGGTTGATGGTGATGGACTGCTTGCCGGGGTTCTGCGCCAGGAACGACACCCCCATCAGGCGCTGGTTGAGGTCGGCATCGGCGCCAAGCTGGCGCGCGAGGTCACCGGTGCCCGGGGTCTCCACCTTGATGACTTCGGCACCCATATGGGCAAGCTGGTGGCAGCAGAAGGGCCCGGCCAGCACGTTGGTGAGGTCGAGCACGCGGATATTGCGCAGGGGTTTTTGCATGGCGGCTTCCGACGTTCTATCAGATAGACTGATGTTCTACTGCAAAGAACTTTAATATCCATGCTGGGCGGGAAATATCCGCGTATACCCGCGATTTTTGCCATTTCTTGCGGCGCGTGTTCTACTAGACAGAACCGACCCCATCGATATGGACGAGAACCAGACATCCCCCAACCGTGGCCTTCCACTTGCCGTGGCATCCGATGCCTCCAGCGGCGTGGCAGTGCTGGACCGCGCTTTTGCCATCCTTGGCGCATTCGGCCCGGACGACGAGCGCCTGAGCCTGACCGAACTGTCGCGTCGCACCAATCTGTACAAGAGCACGGTGCTGCGCCTGCTGGGTGCCCTCGAGCACGGCGGCTTTATCCGCAAACTGCAGGACGGGCAATACGCGATCGGACCGGAGCCCCTGCGGCTGGCCGCGATCTTCCAGCGCTCGTTCCGGGTCGGCCCAGTCATCGAGAATCTGCTGGAACAGATCAGCCGCGAACTCGGCGAGACCGCATCGTTCTACGTCCGGCAGGGAGACCGGCGCCTCGTGCTGTATCGCGTCGAGCCCGCGCGGGCCGTGCGCGTCTCCATCGGTGTCGGCGACGAATTCCCCATCGACCGCGGCGCCTCGGGCAAAGTGCTGCTCGCCTTCAGCGAACCCGGCGACCAGCGCTGGGAGGAGGTGCGTGAGCGCCTGTGGGCGGTGTCCTATGGCGAGCGTGAATCGGAAACCGCTGCAGCGTCCGTGCCGGTGTTCGGCGCCACGGGCGAACTGGCGGGCGCCCTGACGTTATCGGGACCCAGGCAGAGATTCAGCGCCGCGCCCACGATGTTCGCGGCCATCGCGACGCTGCTGAAGGCAGCCGGGCAGGCGACCGAGATCCTGGGCGGCAGCCGCGCCCGCTTCGATGCGGGCATTGCGGATCTTCGTATGGAACAGGTCATCGCCAGCGGTGCCGTTGGCGCGCAGGACTAGATCGCGCCTGGCATGCAGGCCGGGCAACGCAGGCGGGCACCGTGCTGGCCGGCCTCGCGTTTGGCGTGACAAACGCCCAACGCTCGACGGCACCCGCTTTGGCAAGCAATCAACCCAACCTCACCAGGTTCAGCGCCGCCAGCGGTCCTCCAGGAAACTGGTGCTGCCTGCCGCCCACAAGCGTCCCACACTCGGCTAGCCTAGGCACTTGTCCGGGCGTCCGCCGAGTAGTCCGGCCATGGCTGGTCCACCAGGAAGCGCTCGCATAGCAGCGCCCAGTACGCCGCGCCCACCGGAATATTGGCGTCATTGAAGTCATAGCCCGGGTTGTGCACCATGCAGCCGCCCTCGCCCCCCTCGCCATTGCCAATCCACAGGTAGCAACCAGGCACCGCGTCGAGCATGAAGGCGAAGTCCTCGCTCGCTGCGATCGGTGGTGCCTGGCAGTTGACGTGAGCGGGCCCCAGCAGTTCCAGCGCAACCTGGCCAGCAAACGCCGTTTCCGCCGGCGTGTTCACCAGCACCGGATAACCGCGCTCGTAGTCGATCTGCGCCGCCACGCCGTAGCTTTGCGCCTGCGCGCAGACCAGCTCGCGGATGCGCTGCTCGAGTTGGTCGCGCACGCCGCGATCCAGCGCGCGCACACTCAGCCTGAGCACGGCCTGCGCAGGGATGATGTTGGAAACGGTGCCAGCCTGGAAAGCGCCCACCGTGATCACCGCCGTTTGCAGCGGATCGACATTGCGCGCCACGATGGTCTGCAAGGCCATCACGATCGAAGCGCCGGCCACGACCGGATCGGCCGCGTTGTGCGGGAACGCCGCATGGCCGCCGATGCCTGTAAGCGTGATGGTCACGTTGTCGGCCGAAGCCTGCGCCGCGCCCTGGCGCAGCAGCAGCCGGCCTGGCGCCGAGCCGGGGACGTTGTGCATGGCGAAGATAGCATCGCAAGGGTACTTGTCGAATAGCCCCGCTTCCATCATCCGCCTGGCCCCACCCAGGCCCTCCTCCGCCGGCTGGAAAATCAGGTTCAGCGTGCCGCTGAAATTGCCATGCAGTGCGAGATGCCTGGCCGCGCAAAGCAGCATGGCGGTATGCCCGTCGTGCCCGCAGGCATGCATTACGCCAGGATGGGAGCTGGCATAGGGCAGTCCGGTGGCTTCGGCCATCGGCAGCGCGTCCATGTCGGCGCGGATGCCGAGACTGCGGCTGCCGCTGCCGCACCGCAGCCGGCCCACGACGCCGGTGGTGCCGAGCCCGCGTTCCACCTCGTAGCCCCATTCGGCGAGCAGGCTGGCCACGATGTCGCTGGTTCGGTGTTCCTCGAAGCCGAGTTCCGGATGGCGATGGATGTCGCGGCGGATGGCAACGAACGGTTCGGCGCTGTCACGCAGCGCCGCGAGCAGTGGATGCATGGCGTCCCTCATTGCGGCTGCAGGCCGATGGCACGCGCAATGCCGCGGTACTGGTCGATGCTCTGCTGGTACGCCTTCTGGCTCTCCGCCAGCGATGCCGGACGGGATGCGGGCAGGTTCGCGGCATCCAGGCTGGCACGTACCGCCGGGTCGGCCAGCGTCTGCGCCAGCGCCTTGTGCAGCGCCTGCACGACCGGCTCGGCGGTGTCCTTCTTCACGAAGACGCCGGCCCAGGTCGTGTAGTTGAAGCCGCGCAGCGCCCTGCTTTCATTGACGCTTGGCACGGACCTGACCGCGTCGAGCCGCGTGGGTGACAGCACCGCCAGCATCCTGACCTGGCCGGTGCGCATGCGCTCGATGTCGGGCTTGCCGAACGGCGAGATAAAGATATCGACGATTCCGCCCACCAGGTCCTGGATCACGGGTGCGCCGCCCTTGTAGGGCACGTGCGTCATCGGCGCGCCGATGGTCTGCGACAGGTGCGCCCCTAGCAGGTGGTAGAGCGAGCCGATGCCGACGCTGGCATAGGTCAGCGGCTTGCCCGCGCGGGCCGCCTGCGCGGCATGGGCCGCGAGTTCATCGACATCCTTCACCGGCAGGTCCTTGCGCACCAGGATGGCCAGGTCGACCGCGCCGACCATATGTACCAGCCGGAAGTCCTCGCTCTTGTACTTGATGGCGGCATTCGCCAGCGGCGTCGTGATCAGTTCGCCGGGGCCGGCCTGCAGCAGCAGGTGCCCGTCGGCCGGCGCATGCAGGACCTTCTGCGCGGCGATCGCGCCGCCGGCGCCGCCCAGGTTCTCGACGATGACCGGCTGGCCGAACTGCCGGCCCAGCGGCGCATTGAGGTTGCGGGCGACCACGTCCGACAGCCCGCCCGCCGGGAACGGCACCAGCAGCGTGACCGGCCGGTCGGGATAGGCGTGGGCCGGCGCCAGGCCCACGCACAGCAGGCCGGCCACCGCGCCACGCAGCAGCCGGCGGGCAATGTTCTGGAATCGGATTCGGGTCATGGCAGTCTCCTCGGCGCGTTGCGTCGCTTTGTGTGTTGTGCGACGGATCGTATCGGGCAGCCTGCTATGTGTCCAATGCATTACTCGTCTAAAATTTATTCATAAAACTCATCCACAAGGCAGTAGATGCACCTCAAACACCTGCGGCACCTGCTCATGGTCGCGGACGTGGAATCGTTCAGCCGCGCCGCGCAACGGCTGCACCTGACCCAGTCGGCGCTGAGCCGCAGCATCCAGGCGCTGGAGGACGAGCTTGGCGGCAAGCTCATCGACCGCCATGGCCGGCGCAATGTACTGACCCCGCTGGGCGAGCTGATCGCAGAGCGGGCCCGGCGCATGCTGTTCGAGGAAGCCGAGCTGCACCGCAGCGTCGAACTGTTCCACCGCCATCACCTCGGCGCCATCCGCGTCGGGCTGGGCGCTGGCCCCGGCGCGGTGCTGATGACGCCGTTCCTGCGCCACATGGCCATGCACCACCCCGGCATACAGGTGGCGGTGTCGCTCGGCACTTCCGACGCGCTGATGATCCAACTGCGCCAGCGCACGCTGGACGCGGTCATCGTGGAGGTCACCAGCGTGGCGCCGGCCACCGACCTGCGCCACGAATTGCTGGCGCAGCTGCAGGGCCGCTTCATCTGCCGCGCGGGCCATCCGCTGCTACTGCAGGCCGCCGCCGGCGAGACCGTGACCTTCGACGATGTCATGCGCTATCCGCTGGCGTCGGCCCCGCTGAGCCCGGAAGTCGCGCGCGGGCTGGTCAAGCGCTTCGGCGCGCGCGCCGATCCCGAGCATTGCCTGAGCCTGCGCTGCGAGAACGTGCGCAGCCTGGTCGAGGCCGTGCTGGTTTCGGACGCGATCCTGTTCAGCATCGTCGCGGCGGTGCGGACGGAAATCGCCGAAGGAAAGCTGTTCGAACTGGCAACCGCGCCCGCGGTCGACGATGGTCCCCGGTATGCGTTCTTTACCCTGGCGGGCCGGACCGAGGCGCCGAGCATGGCGCTGTTCCGGCGCTTCGTGGACGAGCACCTGCACGACTGACGCCGGGGCTTTGGGCGACGCGAACTGAAAGTGCTACCGGCGAGAGCCTTTCCGAGTGGCCTTCGACGCCATCCGTCGGCACGTCCGATTGCGCGAACGCTCATGCGCTATCACTGCCGAATGCTGCACGGCAGCAGCGTCTCAGTTCGGCCATTCACGGACGTTGGTCCACGTGTACACGGGGACATTCAAATGTCGGCTCTGTACTAGACGGTGGCCCTTCTGTGCACAGCGAGCCAGCACGTCTTCGATCAGCCCGCACGGTACTGGCTGATCATGCAGCTTCGTCCAGGTAATGCGCCTGAAGCCGCGGCACGTCCACTGACAGTGCCTCACGCAGGAAGCGGGCCGTGCTGCCCCATTCCTGTTCGATGGTTTGCAGTGACGCCTGCAGATAGCCTGCGCGGACTTCCAGCAATGGCATAGCGACATCCGGTGCAATATCGAGCGATCCAAGCCGTGCCAGTAGGCCTTTAATCAGGCGCTGGTTCCAGTGGTTCGATTCAAGATAGTTAGCCCGTATCGTGCCGGGCGCGACATCCAGCGCCGACAGCAACAGCATGGTGGCAAAGCCAGCCCTGTCTTTACCCGTGCTGCAGTGATACAGCAACGTTTGTCCCTTCTCTGCCTCTTTCATGAACGCGCCAAAGGCCGACTGGTGCTTGATCGGAAAATCGCGATATACCTGCAACATGAAGTCGTCCATGTCCTGCCGCGTGGCGGCCTGCAGGCGCGGTACCAATTCCTTCATGCTCATGCTGCCTTCCATTACCGGCAGCGCAACCCAATTGAAGGCATCGGCAAAACCTGCTTCGTCGGGCGACTTTTCTTCGGGGGAACGGAAATCGAGGACCACGTCGAGACCGAGGGCTCGCAGCGTTTGGAGGTCGGCCGTGCTTGCCATCCCCGGATTTCCGCTGCGAAACAGCCGGCCCGAGCGCACGCGCCTTCCGTCGCGGCTGCGCAGGCCGCCGAGGTCACGCAGGTTTTGGACGTTTTCCAGCGGCATTGCCTTGCCCGTGAGGACAGTTCCTGAAGCGGCGCTTGCGTGCGAAAACGTTGGAGCTGCGGCTCCCGATAGAAGTGATGCAATCTGGCTTGTCATACGTACTCGAGGTCTCTTCAAAACTTGCGCCGAAGTAGTCCTCCGGCGCACGCGAGCCAGTATTGGCGAAGAGCCGGCTGGTCGTTTGACATTTCGGGACCACTGTTTGACGCTTTGGGACTTCCGTGGGAAACCCTCGACATCAAGGAGGCTGCGGCAAGGCAAATGGCGACGACCGCCCGAGAGTGACCTGTTCGTGATCGGCGGCGGCGATGATTGTCGACCCGGAGCGGTAGAGATTCGCCTTCCCGCCGCCTTGCTCCCGCATAGTCAACAAGGATGGCTGCGTTGTGCTGAAGAAAAAACTGAGGAGTCGATTGGCAGTAGAAAATCGTGGCGCTAGAACAGCGATGATCGTACTCGAGGCGCGACTTGGGTCACCAGGCTTCGCATCCAGCTTGCGCCGTCTGACATCTCCGCCCAGAGTTTCTTTACTAGGCGTCCATTGGCTCGCCCTTGGGTCAGATCGCCAGATATGATTCCACCACGGCTGCGCGATCCGGGTCTGGCGTGATCTGCGCGGCAGAACGCAGATGCGCGGCAAAGCGCAGCAAGGCTGTCTCCATCGCACGCAACTCCGCAGTGACCGGGCGGTCAGCGGCCTGCCGGCGCACCAGCGCGCGGGCGACGTTGCGTCGGATCACCGCTAACTGTACCTCGACAAACTCCAGGCAGCGTCGCTGGCTGAGCGCCGAGGCCGCTGCCAGCACTGCCAATGCCGGCACGAGTGACAGCGTGCGCGCACCCGCCGTCGGCAATGCGGCGATGCCGCCCGGAGCCGCCTGCAAGTCGGGCAGCAACCAGCGGAACACCTGCGAGCTCCACACCGCCTTTTCCCGCGTTTCGTCATGACGGCGATGGTTCAGGGCATCGGCATAGACCGGATCGGTTACGCGCGTAGCGCGCACCAGCTCGCGATACCCGTCGCGCGGACCGGCGACAATGCAGTCGGCGCCGATATAGCCGGCGCCAGCGCGCCGCTGTTCCAGCAGTGCCGGCTGCAGCGCATCCGGCGTCCAGGCATCGAGCGGCACCATGGCGCAGGTGGATGGCCGGTTGGCGTGGATGGTGCAGGCGTTGTCATCGCCCAGTGCAGGACAGCGGTTCAGCGACGGATAGTCCAGGCCCTGCACCGCCAGCATCAGGTATTCACCACCGGGCAGTGCATGACCGAGCCTGGCGGCCAGGGCAGCCGCGTCCGATGCGTGCGCGTTGCCGGCAGTCCGCACGATGCGCATACCGATGGCGCCGACAAAGCGGTCCTGATGCCGGAACAGTTCTGCGAGTGTCAGCTGCGGCGGTGAATTGCAGCACTTGCCGCAGGCGCTGCAGTGAAACGACATCACCGCGGCGCCGGTGCCTGGTGCCGTCACCATGGCCGCCGCACTGAGTCGTTGAAGCGGGTCAGGATGAAGTCCTTGACCGATGCGGAGTGCAGGCCGCGCACGGTGGCGGCCACCCACGGTACCCGGCGGTCCTGCGCGCGTACCGCCAGCACGTTGGCAAACGGCACGCGCGCGTCCTCCATGCCGATGGCATCGCGCGCCGGCTCCAGCCCTGCCGCCGCCGCGGCATCGAATGGCAGCGCCACCAGCGCGCCATCGGCAAGCGCTGGCGCCAGCCGTTCCTGCGCCAGGCGCTGGAACGTCAGCCGGCGCGAATTGGCGCGGATGTCGGCCAACTTCGGCTGCAGCCCTGCCGCGGTATCCAGCCGTACGAGCCCGTATTGATGCATCAGCAACAAGGCGCGACCCTGCCCTTCGGCCTCCGCAGGCAGAACCACCTTGGTCCCCGCGGGCAACTCGGCCAGCCGGGCCGCAGTCCGCGAATAGAGTCCCGTGGGATACGTCACGGTATGCGCCACCGCAACCAGCGTGCCGCCGCTGCCTGGCACACGTGCCAGCGCTGGCGCATGCTGCGCGATGCTGGCGTCGATGCGCCCGGCCGCCAGCGCGGCGCCGGCCTGCGCGCCTTCGGCGAAGCGCACCGGCGCGATACGCACGCCGTTCTGCAGCGCAGTGGCTTGCGCCGCGGCCAGCAACTGGGCATCGGCATCGCGTGCCACGCCTATCCGCACGATGCGCGCCTCCTGTGCGCCGGCGGTCCTTCCCAGCGCCGCCAGTGCCAGGCCGCCCATGACAATTCGTCGTCGCTCAACCATCACGCAGCACCGTCCTGAAGCCGATATGCGACGTGGGCAGGTCGTTTTCCGCCGGCTCGCGAGCCGAAGCCCGATAGCGTACGCAGAAATCCGGCGCGCACAGGAAGGAGCCACCCTTGATGACGGCGCTGCGTACCGCGCGCTGCCTGCCGGCAACTGCCGCGGTATCGCCATTGGCATGCGACTGCCGCGGCCCGGTGTAGGCGTCGGCGGTCCATTCCCACGCATTGGCGATCATGTCGTACAGCGCGAAGCCGTTCGCCGGGTAGCATCCCACCGGAGCCAGCCCGGCAAAGCCATCACGCGAGCTGTTCAGCACCGGGAACACACCCTGCCAGTAGTTGGCCGTGGGCGTGCCATCGGCCGATTGGGGTGCGGCTTCCAGCGCGGCATCGCTGCGCCCGGCCTTGGCCGCGAACTCCCATTCATCCTCGCTCGGCAGTTCGCGTCCCAGCCAGCGCGCATAGGCCAGCGCATCGGCCTGGGTCACCAGCGTGACCGGCTGCGAAGCACGAGCTTGCCAGCCGTCGCGGTCCGCATCCGATCCCACCGCGCGTCCTTGCGGGTGACGCCAGTCGCCGCCCTGCACCATCGACCACCATGCATACGGGCGCGCGCGCAACTCGGCATCGGAGGGCTGCCGGAAGACCACCGCGGTGCCCTGGCGCTCGGCATCGGTGATGTAGCCGGTAGCGTCGACGAAGGCGGCAAACTGCGCCACCGTGACCTCGGTCTGGTCGATCCAGAACGGCCGCACGCGCACCTTGCCGGCCGGGCGCTCGTCCGGATAGCCGTGCGTCGTGCCGGGCAAGAACTCCCCACCCGCAACGCGCACCATGCCGGCGGTGCGCTCCTTGCCCCAGCCTGACGGCAGCCCGGCGTACGCCGCGCACTGCTGCGGCGTGCCGAGTGGCGCGCGGTGCGCCGGACTGCCCGCCGGCACCGCCAGCGTCGCCGCCAGGCCGCCGGCAAAGGCCAGTGCGGCGACGGCAAGCAACGCCGGGACCCGCCAGGGTTTTGCCTTGAGCGTCATGCCCCTGCCCCGGTCAGTAGATCATGCCCGGCACCTTGGGCAGCACCGCCCCGACCCTGGCCGCGTAGTCATTCCATTTGGCCTTCAGGTCCGCCAGCACATCCGGCCGCTGCACCGCCAGGTCGTTGGTCTCGCCACGGTCGGCGCGGATGTCGTACAGCGTCCATTCGCCATGCGCCGGCCCGAATGGCGGCTCGATCCACACTGCCTTCCAGTTGTCGCTGTAGACATAGGTGCGTCCGTACAGCTCTTCGGCAAAGGTGGTGCGGCCGGTGGCTTCGGTCTTGCCCAGCAGCGTCGGCAACAGCGACACGCCGCTGATCGGATAGACATTGCGGCCGTCGTACACCACCTTGCCGGCGTTCCGGTCCACACCCTTGCTGTCGTACAGCGGGGCGGCGGGCGTCGACGGCGCGCTGATGCCCGCCAGGTCCAGGAAGGTCGGCGCGAGGTCGACCACGTGCGTGAAGGCCGTGACCTTCGGCTGCGCCGCCGCCGAGGTCGCCGGTACAGCCCCCGGGAGCTTGACGATGGTCGGCACCGAATGGCCGCCCTCGGACGGGAACGACTTCCACAGCTTGAACGGCGTGGCGCTCACTTCAGCCCAGCGCTGCCCGTAGTCCAGGTTGGCGTGGCCCTTGTAGTCGCGCGTGCCCAGCGTCGGGAACACCGCGGGATCGGCATTGCGCAGGTTGTACGACTGATCGTATTTGCCGCCGAACTCGTAGTAGCTGGCCTCCGGCCCGTTGTCGGACTGGAACACGATCAGCGTGTTGTCGTATTCGCCGATGTCCTTCAGGTGCTGCACCAGGCGGCCGATGTTGTCGTCCAGGTTCTCGACCATGGCCGCGTAGATTTCCATATAGCGGGCCTGGGCCTTCTTTTCGTCCGCGCTCAGGCTGTCCCACTTCTTGTTGGCGTTCATCACGCGCGTATCCACCCCGCCTTGCGCCACGCTGCGCGTCGCCGACACATAACTGGCCTGCGCGGTGCCCCAGCCGGGCGTCGCCGGCGTGACCGCTAGCGTCTCGTCGCGGCCTGGGTTGGGCGTGAAGTCGGCGGGAATCAGGCCCAGCGCCTTCTGGCGCGCCAGCCGCGCCGCGCGGATGGGCTCGTAGCCAGCGTCGTATACGCCCTTGTAGCGGTCGAGGTAGGCCGCCGGTGCCTGCAGCGGCGAATGCGGGGCCTGGTAGGTCAGGTAGGCGAAGAATGGCTTGCCATCGGCATTCTTGCCGGTGCTGGAATCGATATAGCGCAGGATGGTGCTGGTATAGAAGTCCGTCGAATAGAAGTTGGTGGTATTGGGCGTGACATAGTGATCGTCCTCGACATACGCGGTCGGGCCGTTGCGGCCGAAGTGATCGCCGCCGCCGCCCAGCAGCGCATAGCTCTTCTCGAAGCCCCACGAGACCGGCGTCTGGCCCGGTGCCGTGGCGCCAACCGCCGTACCCTGGTTGGTGCCATTGGGCAGGCCGCTGCCGAGGTGCCACTTGCCGGCCATGTAGGTGTGATAGCCGCCGTCCTTGAGCAATTGCGCGATCGACAGCGCGCGGTCGTTCAGGTAGCCCTCGTAGCCGGGAATCGGCTTGCCGTTCTCGTCGATATAGTTGGCGTCCGTGTTGGCCATGGTGCCCTGGCCGACCAGGTGGTGGTCGGTCCCGGAGATGATCATCGAACGCGTGACCGCGCACACCGTGGAGGTGTGGTGGTTGGTCAGCAGTCGGCCGTCGCCCACCAGCTTGTCCAGGTTGGGCGTGCGGATCTCGCTGCCGAAAGCGCCCAGGTCCGAATAGCCAAGGTCATCGGCCATGATGAACAGGATATTGGGCCGCTTTGCCGCCTGCGGCTGCGTCGGCTGGGTGGTCGAAGACTCGTCGCCATTTGGCGCGCGGCCGTCATCGCTGCCGCAGCCAGCCAGCGCCAGCGCGCCCAGGCAAACGGCGGCGAGCAAGTGGCGCTGCGGGGCCCTGCGATCGATTCTAGAGGACACTACTCTGTTTGTTGTCATGCGCCTGTCTCGCTTCAGTGAATGACTCGGAAAAGGCGTCATGCTAAGAATGCGTCACGCGTCGCAGAACGAATAATTTCGCATAACCATTTGCGCGCGATAAGCCAGCCTGTACTGCAGGCTTTGACAATAATGGTCTCCCCATTGCGAAAGCGGGCAGACACCGTGAATGGGCGTCACGCAGGAGAGTTGTTGGGCGTCGCTTCGACCGGTTGAATTCGCAGTCCGAAGCCGCCATTGACGCCAGAAAGCCGGCATCCAGACTGACGACTGGCTGAGCCAGGCCAGTTTTCTGCCGTCTGACCTGCATCGCGCCAATGGCGGAAGCCGGTCAACGCCGACATTCGCAGGAACCGCCAAAGACGCCGAGCTAGCATCGCATGGCCGCGCCTCTACCCCCGACATTCCCGACGATGAATCGTCTCGCGTCCCGCCAGTGCCTTCACTCCGCTGCCACCATCGGAGGCTGGCGCCATTGGCCGGAAATCGCCTCGGGCCGCGGAAGATACAGCCTCATGATGGCGTAGAACGGGCCGTCCGGTGCGGGCAGCCAGTTGCTGACCTTGTCCTTGCCCGGACTGTCCTTCTGGATGTAAAGCGTAAGACCGCCATCTTGGTCCCGCTTGAGCTGCGGGAGCATAGGGGAGTTGATCAGGTATCGGTTCAGCGCGTTGTCCACCAGAAGCTTGCTCTTGCCGTCATACATGGTCAACGACCAGAATGCATTGGCTGGCGGCAGATGATGCTGGTCGAAATGAAGCGTATAGCGCATCTTCGATGCGTCCAGCGGCTTGCCGTCCTTGTCAACGTAGTAGGAGGAATACAGCGCTTCCTCAATGGAATTGCCAAAGATCCCAAGTGCCGCTCCGGCGTAGCGGTACATGTAGTTGTTCTGCAGGTGCTCGCGCGTACCGAAGAGCGCACCACTGCTCACCTTCCGGGTATCGATCTGCTTCTTCTTGAACTCGGCGAACTGCGTCTTGCCATCGGCCATGCCGTCGGCCATGGCCTTCCGCATCGCCGGTGATAGTGCGTTTTCGTCGAACGGCAGGCCGCGGCCGACGCCGATCTTCGCAAAGCGTGCCATCAAGTCTTGCTCGCTCGGCACCGTCGAGGCGAACTGCAGCATGAAATTCAGATAGCGGAAAAATGCAAGGGAACTGGTGGCGTCCGCGCCGGGCTTCGGCCAATCGATGGAAGCGGCAGCCGCTGGCGCCGGCTGGCTAAGAAACGCGCTCAGCGTCCTGACCTTGTACCCTTTCTGGATGGCCTGTACCCGCGCCAGGTCCTTCGGGTTGAAGAGCTGCGTGCGATACAGAGCATAGGCGATGCTGGATTCGCTGCGAATTACCGCTTTGACGCCGTCCGGCTTCTCGCCTTTCCAGTCCGGCCCCACGATCATGAAGTTACCACCCTGGTTGCCGGTGGTTCGCGTACCGAGATACGCGAAATTGTGCGTATAGATGTCGATGAGCTGGACAGAGTAATAGCGCTTCTTCTCTATCGGCGGCAGCGTCAGCACCAGCGGTTCCGCCCGAAGATCCATCCAGACAAACGAATACGGGGTATCCGAATTGGGTGTGATGATTGCCCTGTCCTTCGGCGTAAAGACGTTGGCGGTATTGCCGATCTGGTTGAATGGCGCCTTGAAGTCGGGGCCACCCTGATCGATCGCCTGGGCGTAGAGCGTCTTGTATTCCTCGACGAGCGGGAAACCGTAGATATACGCGTCGCGCGCGATGGAGGCAGCTTCCGCTTCACTGAGGGTGCCAGCAGCCCCGGTGTCACTGATCTTATCCGCCGCTGAGCCGTCCTTCACGGATTGGCATGCTGATAATGCCACGATCGGAAACAGGGCAGCTACCAATAAGCGCTTCATCAACATACAAAGTCCATAAAAAGCCGATCCGCTTTGATTTGACGCCAACGTGCGGCCCGAAATGGCGGCGCCAAAATCTTCGCAGATGGCCGCCGGTCTTGTGAAGTAAATCTTTCCGATGCCGTGTTGAAAAAGTCCTTTGCCTGTCCATGCGCCAATGCTGCCGGTAGCGATCGGCCTGCCCATCGTCCCGGAACCCGAGACCACGGCCAATGTTGCAGCTAGCACTTTAGCGGACATGCAGCCAGCCGCTTTCGGGCGTCCGAGGAGGGTCGATCTTCGACGAGAAAAGTTCACCAGACGGCGCCAGGCCCAGTCTCCCGCATACCGACCGCCCGGCGCTATCCAGCAACATCCGCCAACGCGCACATTCCCCGCGGAGTCCCGCAACTCCGCGGGGCCGTCTGCCGCCTCAATCCAGCGTGATGGCTTCGCGCTGGATCACTGCCGTCCAGTTGCCCTCCTCCCTTGCCACGCGCTTCGCAAAATTGGCCGGATCGATCATCACGACATCGCCTTGCTGGCCCAGCGCCGTCTTCGCCTTGCTGTCCTCGGCAAGCCCTTGCGCGACCGAATGAAGCTTCTGGACGATCTGCGGCGGCGTGCCGGCCGGTACCAGCATGCCGATCCAGAACGACACGTCGAAGGGAGCGATGCCAAGCTCCTCCAGCGTTGGCACATCCGGCAACTGCGCCATGCGCTTCGATGCGGTCACGGCGAGGGGCTTGAGCTTGCCTGCCTTGATCTGCGGCAGCGCTGTCCAGGTGTCGAAGGCGGTATCCAGCTCACCGCTGATCACGGCCAGTTGCGCCTGTGCCGCGGACTTGTACGGAATATGCGTGGTCTTGATCCTGGTCCGGTTGTTCAGCATGGCAAAGCTCAGATGCGCGATATTGCCCGGCCCGGCCGAGCCATAGCTGACCTTGCCGGGATGCTGCGTCGCGTAGCGCACGAGTTCCGGCACCGTGCCGACCGCGTTCTTCTGCGACCAGTCGGGATTGGTGACGAGGATGAATGGCGCCTCGATGACCAGCGTGACCGGCGTGAAGTCCTTCGGCGAATAAGTGCCCTTCTTGTAGATCTGCGGGTTGATGGTGATGCTGCTGGAGTTGGTGACCAGCAAGGTATAACCGTCCGGCGCGGCCTTGGCGGCCTCGCCGACGCCGATCAGCCCGTTCGCGCCCGCCTTGTTTTCCACCACCACAGGCTGGCCGAGGGACTTGGTCAGGCGCTCCGAAAGCACCCGGGCCACGGTGTCCGTGAACGATCCCGCCGGAAAGGGAACGATCATCCGGATCGGCTTGTTCGGCCAGCCGGCATTCTGGGCCGCGGCCGGCACGGCCATCGTCGTGGCCAGGATGCCGAGCGCGGCTGCCGCCATGCCGAGTTTGCCGGCCTTTGCGCCGGCCTGGCAGCGCTGGATCCATGTCGGTTTGTTCATGCTGTCTCCGTGTCGTAATAGGGGTGTTTCTGAATACTTGCAGGACTCATGGCACTGGCTTTGCCTGCTTTGGCTTCGCCACGGTGCCGGTAATGCCCAGTTGTTCCAGGCTTGCGATCTGCTCCGCGCTGAGGCCCAGCACGCGGCGCAGCACCGCTTCGGTGTGTTCGCCCAGGGTCGGCGCGACATGGCGGATGGGCACGGGGTCCGGCCCGGTCCTGAACCATGCGGTGCTGGCTGTGTAGGTGCCGACGTGGGCGCGCTCGACCTGGTGCCAGAACCCGCGCGCGCACAGATGGGGGTCCGCCAACACCTGCGACATGGGCCGCACCACGCCGGCGGCGATCCCGGCCTGTTGCAGCTGCCGCATTGCCGCTTCGGCGTCGCGGCGCACGCACCAGGACTTGATCGCTTGTTCGATCCGGCCCGCGTCGGCGCGGCGTCCCGAGGCTTGCGCCAGGCTCGGATCGGCCGCCAGGTCCTCCCGGCCAATTTCCCGGCACAGCGCGGGCCACTCCGCGTCGGTCACCGTCAGCACGATCCACGCATCGTCGCCCGCGCAACGGAAGCACCCATGCGGGGCGTGCATCGGATGCCGATTGCCCTGCCGCGGCGACACGGCGCCGGCAACGGACTGCTCCAGCATGAACGGTGCGGCCATCGGCAACATCGCCTCGACCTGCGACAGGTTGATGTGCCGTCCCTGCCCCGCCGCTTGCTGGACGAACAACGCAAGCAGTATCGCCGCGCCGCCGTTCAGGCCGCCGATCGGATCGCCATAGGCGTACGACGTCATGGCGGGCGGACCATCGGGGTGCCCCGTATATAGCGGCAGCCCGCTGGCCTGCTCGAGCGTGCCGCCGTACGCACGGGTATTGCTCCACGCGTTGCCGAGCCCGAAGGCGGGCATCGACAGCATCACCAGCCGCTTATTCCTGGCGCGCAGGGCTTCGTAGTCCAGCCCGAGCTTTGGCAGCACCTCGGCGGAGTAATTCTCGATGACCGCGTCGGCGCTTTCGACCAGTTGCAGCAGCAACTGCCTGCCTTCGGGACGTGTCAGGTCCAGCGTGACCCCGAGCTTGTTGCGGTTCATCAGGTTGAAGTTCGCGTTCTTCTCGTACAGCCGGTCCCGATAGAACGCCTCGGTGAAATTGGCGCCGCGCCACCAGTCGGGATAGCCGGTGCTCTCGACCTTGATGATCTCCGCGCCAAAGTCGGCCAGCGTGCGCGCCGCCAGTGGCCCCGCCCAGCCCATCGTCAGGTCGATGACGCGAAGGCCCTGGAGCGGCAAGCGCTCGCCGGCCATTCGCCGCAGCGTCTGGCGCGGGCGATGATCCAGCCCCACGGTGCGGTAGTGCAGGTCATGCGCGCCCTTCGCCGGCGCATTGCCGCCGGGCAGCGGGCCCGCCGCATCGAGCCGCAGCGGCACCACCGGGCCTTCGAACGAAGCGCCGCCCACGCCGACCGGCACGAAGGCGCCTCGCTGCCGGTGCACGGCCTGGCCAAGCAGCGTCTCCATGGTCGGCACGATCACGGCCGGATGCTTCTGGTCCCCCAGGATCTCGAACCACTGCCGCGCCGTGCGTGTCAGGAAGGCAGGCATCAGCAGTGCGTCGATCTCGTCCGCCCGCTCCATCCGTTCCGGGCCGCTGGCGTAGCGCGGGTCGTTGCCAAGATCCGGACGGCCGATGGCCTCGCACAGGCCCTTCCACTGCGGCAGGGTGTGCGTAAAGATGCCGATCCACCCGTCGGCCGTCTGGTAGATACCGGCCGGATGCGTGCCGCAGAACCGGTTGACGCCAAGGCGCCGCAGCGGATGGCGCTTGTCCTGCACCATGCCCGCTTCCATCTCGACCACGCCGAAGATCGCTTCGTGGGCGCTCAGCACGTAGCGGCGGCTGCCCTGCCCGCTGCCGATCAGCGCCGCGACGGCGGCCGAGAATGCGCTCAGCCCCACCACGATCGCCGACTGCACGTCGTGCGGCATGTGTGGCGGTCCATCCGCGGGGCCGCTGCCGTGCACCGCGCCGGCAAGCGCGCGGCACACGGCTTCGGCGCCGGCGTAATGGCTGTACGGCCCGCTCTCGCCGAACCAGGTGAGCGCCACCTCGATCGGCGCATGCCCTGGCGTGTCGTCGGCCGCCTGCTGCCAGACCGGCGTGCCGAGAATGCCCGGGCCTTCAGCCAGCGCACGGGCGTCCAGCACCACGTCGCACGTCAGCGCCAGCTGCGCCAGCCAGGCGCCGTCCTCTACGTTCCGGTCGTCGGCGGTCACGCTTCGCTTGTTGGTATTCAGCCATGCGAACAGCGCGCTTTCCTGCTGCCCGGCCTCTGGTGCGCTGACGAGCGGCGGCATCCGCCGCCACGCGTCGCCTGCCGGGCTTTCCACCTTGATGACTTCGGCGCCGAAGTCGGCAAACAGCTTGCCCGCGTACGCCAGCGCCGGACCGCTGCCGACCTCGAGCACACGCAAGCCGCCCAGCGCCAGCTGCGCCGGGTCAAACCCATGCTTCATCATGGAAACCTCCTGGCTGTGTGCAGGAATTCGTCGGGCACGGCGCTTACCACGCATCGACAAATCCGCGGCGCTCCCTGCGGCCGCGCAAGTCCGCCGAGGCGATGCCCTGGGCGATCCACTTGCGGGTCTGCGCGGGGTCGATCACCGCATCGATCTCGACGGCGGCCGCGGTGTTGATCGCGTGGCCACGCTCGTAGGACTGGGCGACCAGCCTGTCGAACAGCGCCTTGCGCTCGGGGCCATCCGGCACCGCATCCAGCTCCTTCTTGAAGCCCAGTCGGACCGCGCCTTCAAGACCCATCGGCCCGAATTCACCAGTCGGCCACGACACGGTGAAGCTTGCCGAGCGGAAGCCGCCGCCCGCCATGGCCATCGCGCCAAGGCCATAGCCCTTGCGCAGCGTCACCGCCAGCAACGCGACACGCAGCTTGGCCGCCGTCAGGAACATGCGCGACACGTGCCGCACCTGGGCCCGGGCCTCGCATTCCGGACCCACCATGAAACCGGGGGTGTCGATCAGCGAGATGATCGGCAGGCCGTGCGCATCGCACAGCTGCATGAAGCGCGACGCCTTGTCCGCGGCGTCGGCATCGATGGCGCCGCCAAGGTGATAGGGGTTGTTGGCCATGATGCCGACAGGCTGGCCTTCCACGCGGGCCAGCGCGGTGTGGATGCCCGCGCCGAAGCCGGCGCGCAGCATCAGCACGCTGCCGACGTCGGCGATGCCGTCGATGGCCTTGCGCGTGTCGTACACGCGCAGCCGGTTCTCCGGCACGACATGGCGCAGCGCCAGCGCTTGCGGCGCGCTCCAGTGCGCCACGCGCCCCTGGAACATGGACAGGTAGTGCTTCGCCACCTGCACGGCCTGGGCCTCGTTGTCGACCAGGATATCGATCACGCCGTTGGCAACCTGCACCGATGCGGGACCGACTTCCTCCGGGCGGAAGACACCGAGGCCGCCGCCTTCGATCATGGCCGGTCCGGCCATGCCGATATTGGCCGACTTGTCGGCAATGATGACGTCGCAGCAGCCGACGAAGGCTGCGTTGCCGGCGAAGCAGCGCCCCGAGACAATGCCCACCACCGGCACGTTGCCGCTCAGCTCGGCAAAGGCGGCGAAGGACGGCTGGTACAGCCCGGACACCGAAGGGAAATCCACGTCCCCGGGCCGGCCGCCACCGCCTTCGCCGAACAGCACCAGGGGCAGCTCGTCGCGCAGCGCCACTTCGACGATGCGGTCGGTCTTGATGTGGTTGCGCTTGCCCTGCGTGCCGGCCATGACCGTGGCGTCGTACGCCATCACCGCGCTGCGTGCCCGCTCCTTGCCGACCAGGTCGCCGTTGATATGGCCGATACCGGTAATCAGGCCATCGGCCGGGGTGTTGACGATCAGGTCCTGCTGGCTGCGGCGCGAAGCCTGCGCGGCGAGCGCCAGCGCGCCGTACTCGACGAAGGTATCCGGGTCGCACAGGTCGGCGACGTTCTCGCGCGCGGTGCGCTGGCCGCGCGAACGGCGCCTGGCGACGGCATCGGGACGCGCGGCGTCATCCAGGTACGCATGCCGGTCCAGCACGCGCTGCAGGTCGGCGCGGATCGCATCGGGGTCGGCCTGCTGCGCGGCAGCCACGGCGACGCCATCGGCCTCGAGCTGCTCCAGCACGATCAGCACCTGGTGTTCCGCAGCCAGCGCCCCCGGCTCCAGCCGCAGGTCGACCACGCGCCCGCCGCATTCGGCGACGATGGCGTGCTCCATCTTCATGGCGTCGAGCACCGCAACCGTCTGGCCGGGCTTGACGATCTCGTCCAGCGCGACGCCGATCTCCACCACCCTGCCGGTCAGCGGCGCGCGGACCGCCACCAGGCCCTCGCCGATGTCTTCTTCCGGATCGGCGAGGCGCGGCGCGAGCGCCTGCGCGGGACGGGCCACGCCGCCCAGCAAGTCTTCGTGCGCGCGCCCCGCCTGCGCAATCGACTCCGCCGCTGCGGTCAGCTCCGGCACGATCGCCTCGAAGTGCCGGGTGTGGACGTCTTGCGCGAGGAAATCGTCGCGCTGCACCAGCGCGCGCAGCAGGTTGAGATTGGTCGGCACGCCGGCGATGCGGAACTCCGCCAGGCTGCGCTGCAGGCGCCGCACGGCCGCGTCGAACTTCGGCGCTGCGCTGGTGACGATCAGCTTGGCCAGCAGGGTGTCGAAGTTTGGCGACGGTTCATAGCCGGTGTAGCCATGCGAATCGACGCGAACGTCCGGGCCCGAAGGCGGGTCGAAGCGCTCCAGGCGGCCGTGCGCGGGACGCGCGAGGCCTTGTGCATCGGTCATCTCGGCGTTGATGCGCACCTGGATGGCATATCCCCGGGCTTGTGGGGGCGCCGCGGGATCCAGGCCGAGATCGGCGAGCGTCTGCCCCGCGGCGATGCCGATCTGCAGCGCGACGAGGTCGACGCCGGTGACCTGCTCGGTGATGGTGTGCTCGACCTGCAGGCGCGGATTGGCTTCGATAAAGACAAAGTCCTTCTGCTCGCCCGATTCGGTTTCCTCGACCAGGAACTCGAAGGTGCCCAGGCTCTGGTAGTTGACGCGGCGCGCCAGCCTGAGCGCCGCCTTGATGATCTGCTCGCGCAGCGGCGGCTTCAGTACCGGGCTGGGGGCGATCTCGACCAGCTTCTGGAAGCGGCGCTGCAGGGTGCAGTCGCGTTCGCCGAGGGCAATCACATGCGCGCCGTCGCCGGCGATCTGCACTTCGATATGGCGCGCGCGCGCCACCAGCCGCTCGGCGTAGACGGCATCGATGCCGAATGCCGAGCCCGCCTCGGACCGGCAGCGCGCATAGGCTTCGGCCAGGTCTTCGCGCCGGCGCACCACGCGCATGCCGCGGCCGCCGCCGCCGCCGACCGCCTTGATCACCACGCCCGCGCCGCCTTGCTGGTCGAAGAAGCTGGTGATTTCCTCCAGCGACGCCGCGCCGCGTGTCGCCGGCATGACCGGCACGTCGCTGTCGGCCGCCAGTTCAAGCGCCCGCCCCTTGTCGCCGAACAGCGCAAGTTGCTCGACGGTGGGCCCGATAAATCGGATACCGGCTTCCTGGCAGGCCCGCGCAAAGTCGGCCCGTTCGCTGAGGAAGCCATAGCCCGGATGGATCACATCGCAGCCGGCCGCCTTCGCCGCGGCGATGATGCCTGCCATGTCGAGGTATGCCGCCGGCCCGGCGCCGTCGAGGGCAACGGCCTCGTCGGCCAGGATCCGGTGCAGCGCGCCCTGGTCGTCCTGCGAATAGACCGAGACGGTCCCGATCTCGAGATCGCGCGCGGCGCGCAGCACGCGCAGTGCGATCTCTCCTCGATTGGCGATCAACAGCTTCTTCAATGCAGTCTCCTCTCTGTAATTCGATGTCCGTGCCCGGCCCGTGATGGCCGGCCTGGCCGCTCAGGGCCGGATGCCAAAGCGGCTGATCCCCGCCTCGCGCAGCGGCGCCGCCAGGTTGGCGAACTCGCACAGCAGCGCGCGGGTGTCGCGCGGGTCGATGATGTCCTCGATGACGAACGCTTCCGCGCTGCGGAACGGCGACGTCAGGCTGCGCACGCGCAGCTCGATCTCGGCGCGCTTCTGCACCGGATCATCGGCGCCTTCGATCTCGGCCTTGTAGGCGACGTCGAGGCCGCCCTCGATCGGCAATGCGCCCCAGTTCGCGGAAGGCCAGGCGTAGCGGAAGTTGAAGCGCCCCATGTGCTGGTGGGCGGCCGCCGACACGCCATAGGCGCGGCGCAGGATCACCGAGCACCACGGCACCGTGGCCTGGTAGAGCGCCGACAGCGCGCGCACGCCGTAGCGCATGATCCCCGCCTTCTCGGCGTCCAGGCCGACCTGGAACCCGGCGGTATCGACCAGGTTGACCACCGGCAGATGAAAGGCCTGGGCCATGTCGACGAAGCGCGTGAATTTCTCGGCGCTGTCGCTGTCCCAGCTGCCGCCATGGAAGGCGGGGTCGCTGGCGATCACCGCCACAGGCCAGCCATCCAGGCGGGCCAGCGCGGTGATGACGGCGCAGCCCCAGTGCCTGCCGATCTCGAAGCAGGACTCGGCATCCACCAGCGCCTGCATGATCGGCCGGATCTTGTAGTCCGCGCGGCTGTCTCGCGGAATCGCCGACAGCAGCCATTCGTCGCGGCGCGCCGGGTCGTCGCCGGGCTCGCCGCGCGGCGGCAGTTCAAAGACGGACGACGGCAGATAGGACAGGAACCGGCGCGCGCGAGCAAAGGCCTCCTGCTCGGTGCCCACCTCATCGTCCACCACGCCGTTGCGGGTATGGATCTGGCTGCCGCCCAGCTCGTTCTTGCTCAGTGCCTCGCCCACGCGAGCCACGACCGACGGCGGGCCCTCGCTGAACAGTTGCGAGGTTTCCCTGACCATCACCGAATAGTGGCTCGCTGCCACGCGCGCCGCGCCCATGCCCGCCACGGAGCCCAATGCCAGCGACACCACCGGCACCACCGACATGTTTGCCACCACGTGTTGCCAGACCTTCATGGCGGGAATCAGCGTATGACCCTTGATCTCGATATTGCGTACCGAACCGCCGCCGCCGGTGCCGTCGACCAGCCGGATCATCGGCAGCCGCAGGTCGTGCGCCATCTTCTCGGCGTGGATCAGCTTGTCGCCCACTGCGCCCTCGTTGGCACCGCCGCGCACGGTGAAATCGTCGCCCACCAGCACCGCCGGCCGGCCGCCGATCTGCGCGCGGCCCATCACCAGGTTCGACGGCACCAGGTCTAGCAGCCGCCCGTTGCTGTCGTAGCGGCCGCTGCCGGTCAGGCCCCCGACCTCCCGGAACGAGCCCGGGTCCGCCAGGGCATCGATGCGCTCACGCACCGTCAGCTTGCCGGCCGCCTTGTGGCGCTCCACCTTGCTGTCGCCGCCCATCCGCGCAGCGAGCCGCCGACGGTGGGCCAGTTCATCGATTTCAGGCTGCCAGCTCACGGTCTTCTCCTGTGTCTTCGCGCGATACATGGGTGGCAAACACATCGCAGGAGACGTGCCAGCCCACCAGGGCTCAGGCATGCATTGATTCCATTGAATAATTTCTTGGACGCCATTAGGATGTCTCCAATGACTACACGACGTGTCCACACCGGAGGCACGCACGGAGACACAAGTTGTCCTCATTGACGACACACGACGAAGACAGGTTCGCCCTTGGCGTGCTCGTCTGTGCTCGTGACGGCACCCATGAAACAGCGCTCGGTGCCTGTACCGACCCTGCCATTGCCAACGCGGCGATCGCGGCATGCGCCCGCGCAGGCACACCGGGCTCGGGACGGAAGCTCTTTCCCGTCGACGCAGCCAACCGGCGCTTCATCGGCCTGTCCCTGGAAGACGGCGACCGCCGGCTGATCGTTCTGCATCGCGCCGATACCCAGGCCGTGCTGCTCGACTTCCTCGGCACGGTGCCCTTCGCCGGCGCGATCCTGGATTACTTCCTGAACGACCCGTACCAGGCCATTACCGTGGTCGACAAGGCGGGACGGGTGCGCTTCATCAGTCCGGTCCATGAGAAGTTCCTCGGACTCGACCCCGGCGGCGGCATCGGCCGCCCGGCGGCAGAGGTCATTCCCAATTCGCGGCTGCCGCAGGTGGTGGCCAGCGGGAAGGCGGAGATCGGGCAGCTGCAGCAGCTCGACGGCGCCACGCGCGTGGTCAATCGCATGCCGATCCGCCAGGACGGCGAGGTGGTGGGCGCCATCGGGCAGGTCATGTTCAAGGGGCCGGAAGCCCTTGTCCGCATGCACAAGGAACTGGTCGAATTGCGCTCTGAAGTGGCGCGCTACCAGCGCGAGGTCGACGGTCTTCGCCACGGCCTGCAAGAACGGCAACCGACGTTCGGCCTGATCGGCGAAAGTGCGCCGATGCAGCGCCTGCGCCGGGAAATCCAGACCGTGGCCCGCCTTGACGTGCCGGTGCTGATCCTGGGCGAAAGCGGCACGGGCAAGGAGCTGGTGGCACGCGCCATCCACGGCGCCGGGACCGAGCCGGCCAGCGAGCGCCCGCTGGTCAGCCTGAACCTCGCTGCCCTGCCCGCCACGCTGATCGAGTCGGAGCTGTTCGGCCACGCGCCCGGCGCCTTCACCGGCAGCCAGCGCCAGGGACAGGCGGGCAAGCTCGAACTGGCGGCAGGCGGCACGGTCTTTCTCGACGAGGTCGCCGACATCCCCATGGAAATGCAGGTCAAGCTGTTGCGCGTGCTGGAAGACCACATGGTCGAACGCCTTGGCAGCCGCCGCGCGCAGCGGGTCGACTTCCGCCTGGTCACGGCCACCAACCGAGACATTCCCGAGCTGATCGACGCCGGGCGTTTTCGCCTGGACCTGTACTACCGGCTCAGCGGCGTGGTGCTGCGCATCCCCGCGTTGCGCCAGCGGCGCGAGGACATTCCGGCGCTGCTGCAGCATTTCGTCGACGCCTTCTGCACGCGCAACGCCATGCCGGCACCAGGCATCGACCACGAGGTGGCGCGTTACCTCGCCGGCCAGCCATGGCCCGGCAATGTGCGCCAGCTGCGCCAGCGCATCGAGGAGGCACTGGTCTTCTGCGACGGGCGGACGCTGCGCGTGGCGGATTTTGCGCGCGGAGAGTCGGCGCGCGGGCTATCGGCACGGCAAAGCCAGCCCGACGCGCCTGCGCACGAAGCCACCGATCCATACGACACTGCCGCGACGGACGATATGCCCTCGCCGTCTCACGTTCCCGCACACCGGTCACCTGCCGAGCCCGCCGCGGGCATGCGGGAACTGGCCTATGCAGCGGTAATGGATGCCGTCGCGCGGCACGGCGGCAACAAGAAGCGCGCGGCCGAGCAGCTGGGGATTTCGCGCTCGCACCTGTACAAGATCCTGGAGCGCGGGCCGCACGCGTCGCGCTCGAAATAGGCAGGTCCCGCGAAGCCGTAGGCCGTCCACTTCCGAGCGCTTCGTCACACAAATTTCACTTTACAGGTTTCCATGCTTCGAATATTGTCGAAACATGGAAACCGATCACGCCCTGGACGCGCTTGCCGCGCTCGCCCATTCGATACGCCTGTCCGTGTTCCGCTTGCTGGTGCAGGCCGGCCCGGCAGGGCTGCCGGCGGGCCGGATTGCCGAGTTGATGGAAATGCCAGCGTCCTCCCTCTCCTTCCACCTGAAGGAGTTGCACCGCGCCAAGCTGCTGTCCAGCCGGCAGGACGGCCGCTCGATCATCTACATGGCGCATTTCGACACCATGAACGCATTGCTGGGTTACCTCACGGAGAACTGCTGCAGCGGCAATCCGTGTTCCCCGGTGTCCAACTGTTCCTTCACCTCGGAGCCCAAATCATGAAGCGCTTCCACGTTCATGTCAGCGTCGCCGACCTGTCTGCGAGCATTCGTTACTACTCCGCTCTCTTCGCAGCCGAACCCACGGTGGTGAAGGATGACTATGCGAAGTGGATGCTGGAGGATCCGCGCGTGAACTTCGCCATCTCGGCCCGCGGCGCGGAAGCCGGCGTCGACCACCTCGGGTTCCAGACAGACGATGCGGCCGAGTTGGCCGAACTGAAGCAGCGAGCCCAAGCCGCCGACATGGCGTTGCTCGATGAAGGCGAGACGACCTGCTGCTACGCGAAAAGCGAGAAATACTGGGTCACGGACCCGCAAGGCATTGCATGGGAGCATTTCCATACGCTGGGCGATGTGCCCGTGTACGGCGAATCCCGAAAAGCCGATGCTGCCGGCCAGGAATCCGCCTGCTGCGCGCCGCGCGCCCCGAAAGGCAAGCCGATCGGCATTGCGGTCAACGCAGGGACATCCTGCTGCTAAGGGTGCCATCCCATGACCGCGCGTTGGCGCGTCGCCGCCCCCGCTGCCGGTGAGCAAAGCGAGGCCAGGAAGCAGCAAGCCATGAACGACGCCGGCATCGTCCAATGATTTCGTAGCACCCACATGACCACCAACGTACTGATCCTGTGCACCCACAACTCGGCCCGCAGTGTGCTGGGCGAGGGGATGTTGAACCACCTGGCCAGGCAACTTGGCCGCGATGTGCGCGCCTATAGCGCGGGAAGCTCGCCCAGCGGGCGTATCAACCCCTTAGCGATCGAGGCGCTACGCAATGCCGGCGTCGAGGTCAGCGACTTCCGTAGCAAGAGCTGGGATGAATTTGTCGGCGCGAAGGCCCCTGAGATGCGGGTGGTGATCACGGTGTGCGACAGCGCGGCCGAAGAGGCGTGCCCGTATTGGCCGGGCAGCCCGGTGACCGTGCATTGGGGCTACCCCGACCCATCCAACACGGAAGGCGGCGACGAAAAGAAGCGCCAGGCATTCGAACTGACCCGACAGGCCATCGCGTACCGCATGCTGCAATTGCTGCTGCTTCCGATCGAAGCCATGAGCAATGCCGAACTGCAACAGGCGCTGCAGCGTCTGGCCAGGAGCTGAACCATGGGTAGCCAGAACGTGGCGACGTCGGGCGTGACCACCTCCAGGCCGGCCATCGGTTTCTTCGAGCGGTATCTGACCATATGGGTTGCATTGTGCATTGTCGCCGGTATCACGCTGGGGCAGATGCTGCCCGATGTGTTCCGGGCAATCGGTCGCATGGAATATGCCCAGGTCAACCTTCCCGTCGGCATCCTTATCTGGGTCATGATCATCCCGATGCTGGTCAAGATCGATTTCAGCGCGCTGGGGCAGGTGAAATCGCACTGGCGCGGCATCGGCGTGACCTTGTTCATCAACTGGGCAGTCAAGCCGTTCTCGATGGCGCTGCTGGGATGGGTCTTCGTGCGGCACCTCTTCGCGCCATGGCTGCCTGCCGACCAGCTTGACAGCTATGTGGCCGGGCTCATCCTCCTGGCCGCCGCACCATGCACCGCCATGGTCTTTGTGTGGAGCCAGTTGTGCAAGGGCGACCCCTACTTCACGCTGTCTCAGGTGGCCCTGAACGACGCCATCATGGTTGTCGCCTTTGCACCGGTCGTGGCGTTGCTGCTGGGCCTGTCGTCCATTGCCGTGCCGTGGGATACCTTGCTCACCTCGGTGGCGCTGTACATCGTTGTGCCTGTCATCATTTCGCAACTGCTGCGCAAGATGCTTCTCAGGCGCGGCGTCGCATACTTCCAGCGCGTCGTGCATCGCCTGGGGCCCTGTTCGATTACAGCGCTGCTCCTGACCCTGATCCTGCTGTTTGCCTTCCAGGGCAAAGCGATCATTGAACAGCCGCTGGTGATCGCGCTGCTGGCGGTGCCCATCCTGATCCAGGTGTTCTTCAACTCCGGTCTTGCATACCTGTTGAACCGCAAGCTCGGTGTTGCCCATTGCGTCGCTGGCCCGTCCAGCCTGATTGGTGCCAGCAACTTCTTTGAGCTGGCCGTCGCCACCGCCATCAGCCTGTTTGGCTTCCAGTCAGGGGCGGCACTGGCCACAGTGGTCGGCGTACTGATCGAGGTGCCTGTCATGCTGCTGGTCGTTGGCATCGTCAACCGGTCGCAGTCGTGGTATGAGACCAAGGCCAACTAGGGGACGGGAAGAGCGCCAGCGCACCGCAGCGGCCCCTCAGTTGCTTGCAGCCTAGCCGGTGACCTTCCGCAAGCACGCCAGGAACCACTGCGCCAGCGCCGGCACCGGGCGCTGCGGATTGAACAGGATGTGGCTCTCGAACGCGATCACCGGTTCGAACGGAATCGCCTTGACGCCCGCCGGCTTCAGGCTGCGCACCACCAGCGGGTTGACCACGCTGACCCCCAAGCCCATGCCCACCATCGTGCAGATGGTTGCCGCGTAAGGCGTCTCCAGCGTCAGCACGCGCCGGTCTGCCGGCACGAACGCGGCGTCGACCGTGGCGCGGGTGCCGTCGCCATGCGTCAGCGAGATAAAGCGCTCGCCATCGAGGTCGCTGGCGTGCAGGCGGCGCTTGCGCGCCAGCCGGTGCGTCGCCGGCACGATGCACACGCCGTCCTCGCGGCGCAGCAACTCGCTGCGGATGCCGGTGGTCTCGGCCATGTACGACACCAGCCCGATATCGCAGAAGCGCGCCGCGGTCCATTTGGCCACCGTGGGTGAATCATTGGTATGCACGGCGATCGGCACGTCCGGATAGCGCTCGCGGAAGGCCAGGATTGCCTGCGGCATCACGCTCATCGCGATCGACGGCACGGTGCCGATGCGCAGCGTGCCCACGCCGGATTCACGGATCGACCGGGCCGACGCGCGCAGGCTGTCGAGGCCGACAAAGGAGCGCTCCACATCGAGAAACAAGGCTTCGGCTTCGTCCGTCGGCGCGAGCCGGTTGCCGACTCGCTCGAACAGCCGGAAGCCCGCCTCGCGTTCCAGTTGCCCGATCACGCGGCTGATGTTGGGCTGCGAGGTATGGAGCTGCGCGGCGGCTTCGGTCATCGAGCGCGTCAGCATGACGGCGCGGAACGCTTCGATCTGCTTGTAGTTCATGGCTGGCGGCGGTTGAGGTCAGTGGCTTGCACGCAGCATATCAAATCCGTATGGGCATGGCCGAAATGCTGATTTGACGATATATAAAGCGGATTTCCATACTGGCTCCATCGTTTCGGAGATCACACAGCATGGAATCCAAAGTCAGCCGACGCCTGACCCAGCCCACCGCCGCCGAGGTATGCGAGCACATCTACCTGCCGCGCCTGATGCGCGAGTTCGGCAGCGGCTTTCGCTACCTGACCGATATCAACCAGGCCCACCTGCTGATGCTGCACGGCACCGGGCTGATCCCGGCGGACGTGGCCGCGGTGCTGGCGCGGTCACTGCTGCGCATCGAAGCCGAGGGTCCTGGCGCCGTGCCGCTGGATCCTGCGCGCGAAGATGCCTACTTCAACTACGAAGCCCACCTGATGCAGATGGCCGGTGCCGACGCCGGCGGCAGGCTGCATGTCGCGCGCAGCCGCAACGACATCCTGGCCACGCATGACCGCCTGCGTGCACGCGACCTGGCGCTGGATATCCTGGAAGCAATGCTGGCGGTGCGCACGGCGGCGCTGGAACAGGCCGACGCCTATGCCGCGGTAGTGATGCCCGGCTATACGCACCTGCAGGCCGCCCAGCCGATCACATATGGCTACTACCTTGCCGGCTTTGCCGAGTCGCTCGGCCGCGATATCGCGCGCATGGAGCAGGCGCTGGCGCGCCTCGATGCCTGCCCGCTTGGCGCCGGGGCGCTGGCCGGCACCGCCTTTGCGATCGACCGCGCGGCGACGGCGCAGTGGCTGGGCTTCTCCGCCCATGCGCCGAATTCGCTCGACGCCGTGGCCTCGCGCGACTTTGCCTGGGAAATGCTGGCAGCGATCACCGTGGGTGCGGTCAGCTGGGGCCGCGTGGCGCAGGACCTGTACGTCTGGGCCACGCCCGAGTTTGGCCTGATCGACTTCCCGGACAGCGTCGCGGGCACCTCGAGCATCATGCCGCAGAAGAAAAACCCGGTCGTTCTGGAGTACCTGAAGGGCAAGGGCGGCCACATGCTCGGCCTGCTGACCGGCGCGCTGGCGGCGCTCAAGGGCAGCCATTTCACGCACTCGGGCGACGGCAACCGCGAGAGCATGCGCGGCTTCTGGGAAGCCGGCGACGAATGTCTGCGCTGCCTGGCGCTGCTGCGGCTCGTCATCGCCAGCGCCGCGCCGCAGCGCGCCCGCATGCTGGCGCGCGCGCGCCGCGATTTCTCCACCGCGACCGACCTGGCCGATGCGCTGGTGCGTGAAGCCGACATGTCGTTCCGACAGGCGCATCACATTGTCGGTGCCGTGGTGCGCGACGCGCTCGACCAGCACCTGGCCGCCGACGAGATCAGCGCCGACATGGTCGATGCCGCCGCGATGCAGGTCGCCGGCCGCGCGGCCGGACTGGATGCCGCCGCGGTCGCGCGCTGCCTCGATCCCGAGCAAGGCGTCGCCGCGCGCATGGCCGCCGGTGGCCCCGCGCCGGTCCTGGTCCGCGGCAACGTCGCCGCCCAGCGTGCCGCCACGCAGCATGCGGGCGACTACCTCGGCGCCACCCGGGCCCGCCTCGATGCCGCACGCGCGGCGCTGAAGCGCTCGGTCAACCACCTCGCCTTACAAAGCTGAGCCGCGCCGCACATCGCAGCCGGCATTGCCCTTATCCTTGTCCCACGGAGACCCTGCCCCCATGAAAACCATTGCACATGCCCTGGCTGCCACCTGTCTGACGCTGGCGACGAGCGTCGCCCTGGCCGGCCCCTACCCCGACAAGCCCATCCGCATGGTGGTGCCCTTCCCGCCCGGCGGCACCACGGACCTGCTCGGCCGCGTACTGGCCACCCGCTTGTCCGAAACCCTCGGCCAGCAGGTGGTGGTCGACAACCGGCCGGGCGCGGGCGGCACCATCGGCTCGGACCTCGTGGCCAAGTCGCCGGCCGACGGCTACACGCTGATGTTCGGCACCGTGGGAACGCAATCGATCAACGCCACCCTCTACAAGAAGCTGCCGTTCGATCCGCAGAAGGATTTCTCGCCGGTGGCATTGTTCGCCGGCGTGCCCAACATCCTGGTGGTCAATCCAAACGTGCCGGCCAGGAACGTGCGCGAGCTGGTCAGCTATGCCAAGGCCAACCCCGGCAAGCTCAATATGGGCTCGGCCGGCAACGGCACCACCAACCATCTGTCCGGCGAGCTGTTCAAGTCGATGGCGGGCGTCCAGGTCGTGCACGTGCCCTACAAGGGCAGCGGCCCGGCGATGGCCGACCTGCTCGCCAACCAGGTGCAACTGATGTTCGACAACCTGCCGGGCTCGCTGCCGCATGTGAAGGCCGGCCGCCTGCGCGCACTGGCCGTGACCAGCGCCACGCGCTCGCCGGCACTGCCCGACGTGCCGACCATGGCCGAGGCGGGCATTGCGGGCTATGAGGCCGATGTCTGGTTCGGCGTGGTAGGTCCGCGCGGATTGCCGCCCGAGGTATCCAGCCGCCTGTCGCAGGAAATCACGCGCATCGCGCAGGACAAGGCGATGCGGGACAAGCTGGTGCAGGCCGGGGCCGCGCCGCTGACTTCGACCCCTGAGCAGTTCTCGGTGCTGATCCGCCGCGATACGGACAAGTGGGCGAAGCTGGTGCAGGCGTCGGGGGCGAGTGTGGATTGAGGGGGGGTGGTGGCGGTAGCGACCGGCACGACGTCAGCGCCGACCCGGGCCAGACCGAGCCCGCCAGGCTGCTTGCGGTGTTCGCCGTGGATACCAATGACATCGTGCCGCCGCAAGGGAAGAATGCGCTCGATTGCCGCCAGGAGGCACGACGGCCCGAAAGGACCGACGTGAGCTTGGCGCCTGATTCCGGCTCGACTCAGAAGGCCGGAACCGAGGTGCCAGTGTCGCGGTACACCTGGCGACCTCCGACATAGGTGGCAATGGCGTGGAGATTCTGGATGTCAACTTCAGGCACCGTCAGATAGTCTCCCGACAACACCACGAAGTCGGCCAGCTTGCCCTTTTCGATCGAGCCCTTGGTATCAGCCTCGCCGTTCAGGTCGGCATAGTTGATGGTGAACATGCGCAGCACGTCGGCGCGGCCCACGCGCTCGTCCGGACCATAGACGCCGTCGGTGATCGTGTCGCGGGTAATGAAGTGATACATCGCCCAGAACGGATTGACCGGCATGTTCGCGGAATCGGTGCCGCCGACGAGCTGGAAGCCAGCATCCATGAAGGTCTTCACCGGAGTCACGTGTTCCGCCCGGTCGTGTCCCCAGTATTTCGACAGCACCGGTGCGGCAACGTACAGGTGGGCCTGCACGGACAGCCTGGCGCCGAGCGCGCGCACGCGCTCGAGCTGTTCCTTGCGGACCACGAAGGCGTGCTCGATGGTCCAGCCCCTGACGGCGCCCGGGCTGGCCTTGTCGAGGCTTTCCCACGCCGTCAGGACCTGGTCCAGCGCCGCGTCGCCAACCACGTGCACGGCCACCCGGTACCTGTTGCGGGCGAGTTCGCCGGCCACATCCTGGTACGCCTGGCCGGAAACCAGCGGCAGCCCGAAGAACGTTCCGCCCTTGCCGTACGGTTCGCTGTAAGGCTGGCTCATGTAGCCGCCTTCGAATCCGCCATCGACCGAGGTCTTCGCGCCCCAGATGCGCACCCATTCGTCGCCAGCGCCCGCCGGCAGCTGGGCCGAGGCAATGATCGACTTGATCTGCGCGGCCGAGTTCACCGGCGCCATGGCGTTGAGCAGCAGCTGGAAGCGCAGGCTCAGCTTGCCCGCGGCCTGAAGCTGGCGGATGACGGCGTAGGCTGAGGGCACGTCGGTGCCCGTGAACATGCCCGGCACGCGCACGCTGGTCAGCCCCAGCGCATTGAGTCTGTGCTGCATGTCTTCCAGGGCCGCCGCGTCGAATTTTGGCGGCGCGGGCAGCGTCATCAGCGAGCGCGCGTTGTTGATCAGTACGCCGGTCAGCTGGCCGCTGCTGTCTTTCTGGATGATGCCGCCGTCGGGCGACACCGTGCTCTCGGTGATATTCCACTTGGCCAGAGCCGCGCTGTTGAGCATGGCCGTCAGGCCGCCGCGGTGCAGCACCAGCGGGTTGTTCGGCGCCACCGCGTCGAGCTCGGCGCGCGTAGGCAGGCGCACCTCTTTCAGCTGCGCTTCATGCCAGTCGGCGTTGCTTTGCAGCAGCTCGCCGGGCGCATGGCTGGCAACGTCGCCGCGAATCGCAGCCAGCACATCGTCAATCCTGCGCGTGCGCGACAGGTCGATCCCCGGGCCGCCGCCTGCCCCATGCAGGTGCCCGTCGCTGAGGCCGGGGATAATGGTGCGTCCACCCATGTCGACCACACGCGTGACCGGGCCGACATGCTTGCTCAATTCAGTCGACGATCCGATCACCAGGAATTTTCCATCCTTGACGGCGAATCCCTGCGCTACGGTATTGGCGGCATCGATGGTCAGGACTTTGGCGTTGGTGTAGACCGTATCGGCGGCAGGCTCGGACGAGCCTCCGCATCCCGCAAGCGGCAAGACGATGGCCGCAAGGCCGAGCCAGCCCGGCCCCCCCCTGCTCCAGCTGATTTTCATTGGTTGCTCCCCTTTCCTTCTTGTTGGCATGCGCGATGCCTGCGTCGTCACCGATCGCCTGCACGAAGGACTATCCCGTCGGGGAACGACCCTCCGTGAGTTAATTTAGATGACGACGTTTTATATTTCAAATATTTTTGCCGACGTCTCGAGCCTCCCGAGGCGTTGCCCTGCCTGCCGACACCACCAGGCCATCGTGCGTGGCGAAGGGCAAGACCGCCGTCGAGCAAGGTGTCGCCGGGGATGTCGACTTGCGTGGTCAGCGCGCGCTTGCTGCCGCCCACCACCGGGAGGTGAATATGGGCCGTGCGGTTGTCATGACTTCAACCCCGCCATTTCAATGGCCTTGGCGACTTCAGTCGCGGCACATGCCCTCGTCGAGGTCGGCTTCGAACGCCTCCCAGAGGGTATCGCGCCGTTGCAGCGCCTCGATGACGTCCGGATGACGCAGCTGCGCCACCGCCGAGACCAGCGCGTTGCATAAGAAGAAGGCCGCGGTATAGGAATCGAACGGCGAAGCGTTGGTGGTGCGCACAAGCAGGTGATGGTCCGACAGCGGCACCAGCGGCGCGGCCGGGCTATCGCATATCGCCACCACGCGCGCACCGCACTTGCGGAACACGCGCGCAATCTGCACCGGCGCGGCGGAATAACGGCGGATGCTGAAGGTCAGCAGCACGTCATCCGGTTCCACCCATAACATCGCGTCGGTTGCCGTCACCGCGCCGCTGCCCAGCTCCTGGACCCGCGGGCGGCACATGTTCAAGTGCAGCGCCAACCAGGCGCCCACTGGAGCGCTGTTCTTCTGCGCCAGCACGAAGAGCCGTCCGCGCGGGCCGGCGAGAAGCCTGGCGACCGCCTCGAACGCTGCAAGATCAAGCGATTCGCGTGTAGCGGCCAGGTTGTGCTGGTCGTGCAGCAGCGCGTCGTCCACGCACGCGCGCAGCGTGCGCTTGCCGCCGATCGTCGCCGGCGCGCGCTGGCCGGCGGTCGGCAGCATCGCCGTCACACCGGCGCGCGCCTCGCGCTGGGCGTCCGCATAGCTGGTGTAGCCGAGTTTGGCGAACAGGCGCACCACTGTCGACGCGCTGGTGCCGTGCCGTGCCGCCAGCGCCGTGGCCGATTCCAGCAGCACGTGTGGGTAGCCGCGGCTCAGCACGTCCGCAAGCTCGCGCTCGCGGGCGGTCAGATTGGCGGCCTCGCGCGCCAGGCGGTCGAGCAGCGTGGCGTCGCGGCTTGCAGTCTCATCACTCTTCTTCATGGTGTTGACTACTATTGCAATGTATATTGCACTATCATACCATCTTTGCAATATATCATTCATCGCCGATGCAGGCGGGAAACGGGACAAGACATGCAGCAGAGCGAAGCAGAGACGCAGACGGCGTACGCGGCCGTCGACTGGCTGGCCGGCCAGCGCCCGGAGATGGAGGCATTGCTCGGACGAATCGTCGATATCGACAGCGGCAGCCGCCAGGAGGCCGGCGTTGCCGCCGTCGCCCAGACGCTGCGCGCGCACCTCGATGCCGCCGGTATCGCGACCGAACTGCATCCGGTGCCCGGTTACGGCGTCCTGCTCGATGCGCTGGTACCCGGCACGGCGGACGATGCGCCGGTCGTGCTGATGGGCCATATGGACACAGTCTATCCAGCCGGCACGGTCGCTCGCCGGCCATTCCGAGTCGAGCATGGGCGCGCCTACGGCCCCGGCGTCGCCGACATGAAATCCGGCCTGGTGCTGAATGTCTTCGTCGCCGAGGCCCTGGCGCGCTGCGGCGGCAACACGCGGCCGGTGCGACTCTTCTTTTCCTGCGACGAGGAGATTGGCTCGCCGGCCACGCGCGAACGGATCATGGATGTCGCGCGCGGCGCGCACGCAGTGTTCAATGCCGAGCCGGGCCGCGTCAGCGGCAACCTTGTCACCGAACGCAAAGGATCCATGGTGGTGGCGTTCGAGGTCGAGGGCGTAGCCGCGCACTCGGGTATCAACCACGCCCACGGCGCCAGCGCCATCGACGCACTGGCACGCAAAATCCTCGCTCTGCACGCGCTGACCGACCCTGAGCGCGGCATCACGACCAACGTCGGACAGGTGCAGGGTGGCATTGTCGCCAACATGGTCGCGCCACACGCAAAAGCCGAACTCGACGTGCGCTACACGGCCGAGACCGAGCTCGACGCCCTGTATGCGACGATCAGGGAGATCATCGAGCGCGAGTCGCTACCGCGCACGCGCGGCTGGATCACCGACACGCGGCGCACGCTGCCGATGGCGCGCACGCCGGACGCTTTGCTCGCGCTCTACCAGCGCGGCGCGCAGCAACTGGGCTTCGCGGTGAACGGAGAGTTCACCGGCGGCGCGGCTGACAGCGGCCTGACGGCCTCGGTTGGCACTCCCACGCTCTGCGGCACGGGCCCGGTTGGCGGCCATCCACACACGGAGCGCGAGTACTGCGAGCTCTCCACCTTCGTACCGCGGGCACAGGCGCTGGCGCTTGCGGTGATCGGGCTGCGCTGAGCAGCATCCTCTGCCGGCGCCTGTTCCCACTTTTTTTTCGCTCCACTGCCATGAAGAACGTGACTCTCTCCCGCCGCTGCTTCCTGGGTACCAGCCTCGCCGCTGCCACGCTCGCGGGCGCCGCGCCGTTCGCCGTGAACGCGCAAGGCGCGTGGCCCGCACGCCCGATCACACTGGTCGTGCCGTTCCCGCCGGGCGGCTCGGTGGACATCATGGCACGCCAGTACTCGGAACCGCTATCGCGCATCCTCGGGGTGCCGGTCGTTGTCGATAACCGGCCGGGCGCCGGTGGCTCGGTCGCCACGCAAACGGTCGCGCGCAGCAAGCCCGATGGCTATACGCTGGTCGTGTCGTCGCAGAGCAGCCATCTAGCCAACCCGCTGACGCAGCCGAAGATCGGCTACGACCCAATCAAGGACTTCGAGAGCATCGCCATGCTCGGGCGCCAGCCAAATGCACTGGTCGTCCATTCGAGCGTGCCGGTGCGCACGTTCGCTGAGTTCCTCGCCTATGCGAAGAAAAACCCCGGCAAGCTCGACTACGGCAGCGGCGGCGTCGGCAGCATGGGTCAGCTCAACGTGGAAATGCTCAAGGCCGCCACCGGCATCTACGCCACGCACATCCCCTATCGCGGCGGCAACCAGCTGATCACGGCCGTACTCAGTAACGAGGTCCAGTTCATACTGGACAACCTCGTCATCATGTTGCCGCACATCAAGGAGGGCAAAGTGCGCGTGCTGGCCGTGGCCTCGGAGCAGCGCCTGCCGCAACTGCCCGATGTGCCGACACTCGCCGAGCTCGGCTATCCGCAGCTGAACCTCAGTTCTTGGACCGGCATCGCGGCCCCGGCCGGTACGCCGGCGCCGGTCGTGCAGAAGCTCTACCAAGCAGTACGCCAGGCCGCCAGCGACCCGGCCATGCAGAATGCGCTGCGCTCGCGTGGCGTGGTGCCGCCCGAGGAAATGGCGCCGGCGGCCTTCGAGAAAATGATGGCCGAGCGGCTGCAGCGCTATGGCGAGGTGGTGAAGCGCGCGAAGATCACGGCGGAATAATCGCAGATCCCTTTGACAATACGCCCTCTTGCATCCGCCGGAGGGCCAGCGGACTGTCATCCTATTACGGTGGCGGCAGGTCATGATAGCGGAACACGCCGTTGTCGAAGCCACGCTGTAGGCAATCCTCGTGGCCTGCATCAGCCGGCCCGCCTGATCCCATTGTGCTCATCATCACAGGGCATTCCGCTTTGCCAGGGTATATTGAATCCGCTCGACTCCGTGAGTCATGACGGTAGCGCCGAGCGCCAGGCGCCCCGCTAGGCGCCTGGCTCCTCTCATGATCGGATGGTTGCCAGCGAGCCAGGCCGCTTCAACGCCGAAGCGTCCTGGCGGCGCCGGAGCGCACCCGCCGATGCGCGACCGGAAGGGTGTGGCACCTGCATATCCATATCCGAAAGCCTTCTTTGTTTGCTGGGGCGCAGGGCGATAGCATCGTCTCCTCCTTGTTCTCATGATCAGACATGCCCGCGCTCCCGTTCCTTCGCATCGCCGCTGCTGCGGCACTGTCCTGCCTTGCCGTCAACGCCGCCTGGGCAGATGCCACGCTGGATCGCATCAAGCAGCGCGGCAAGGTCTCCATCGGCGTGCTCGTCGGCGGCAGCCTGTTCGGCTCGATCGATCCCGTCACGCAACAGCTCGTCGGCTGGAATCCCGACCTGGCCCGTGACCTGGCCAAGCGGCTAGGCGTGGAAGCCGAACTCGTTCCCGTGCAGCCTTCCAATCGCGTGCAGTTCCTGCAACAAGGCAAGGTGGACCTGCTGATTGCGTCGATGGAATACAACGCCGAGCGCGGGGAGTTGCTGGGTCATGCGCCGACGCCGTTCTACCGCGTCGGCGGGACGGCGGCTGTGTTGAAGCGCAGCGGTATCGCCAAGTGGGACGACCTGCGCGGCAAGACCGTCTGCGCGTCGCAGGGCAGCAGCTACGTCAAGCCTCTGCAGGAGCAGTACGGCGCGCAGGTACGTGGCTTCAAGACCTCCGCCGAATCGTTGCTCGCACTGCGGGGCGGCCAGTGCGTGGCCGCAGTTCACGACGCAACGCTGATCCACCCGCTGGTCCGCAGCAATGCCGACTGGACCGACTACGCCGCGCCGATCCCTGCCGAAATCCTGCCCGCGCCCTCGGTCGTCTGGACCCGCAAGGGGGAGACGGACACCATCGCCGCGGTGGACAAGATCGTCCAGGAATGGCACCGCTCGGGCTGGCTGATCGCCACGGAAAAGCGGCTTGGCATCACGCCGCCGCAGCCTCTGCTGCCCGAACTGCAAGCACGCTTCAAGAACGCGTCCTGAGTCGAGCCCTCGGTCGCAGCGTTACGGCGCCTTTCCGAAATGAAAAGAGTCTTCCTTCCATTCCCAGCCATCTCGCCGGGCGACTTCGCCGTCTTTGCAGTGAGTAAAAGGCCATGAAGGCATGCCGACCTGGCTATGCGCTGCAGCCGGCGCAAGCGGAGGTGGCGGCATGACCGATTTCCTCGCCGCCGTTGTCGCCACGCTCAAGCCGCTGGGGCTGAACTATGCCTTCGTCCTGGACGCCGGCGAACGTTCAGCGTTCCTGCGTGGCCTGTTGGTGACGCTGGAGCTTTGCCTGCTCACCATTCCCTGCAGCCTCGCCGCCGGCCTCGTGCTGGCGGCCATGCTCACGTCGGGCCGCCGCGCCCTTGCCGCACCGGCCCGCGCCTTTGTCGAGCTCACACGCAACACGCCCACGCTGGTGCAGCTCTACTGCGCCTTCCTGGTGCTCAACATGCTGATCACCCAGCAACTGGCCAGCCGCGGCACCGGCAATCCACTGACGCCGTTCGTCTGGGTGGTGATCGTGGTCTCGCTGCACAAGGCCGTGTTCCATGCCGAGGCGCTGCGCGCCGGTATCGAAGCGGTGCCCCGCATCACGCTGGAAGCAGCGCGATCTCTGGCCTTCTCGCGGCGCCAGCTGCTGCTCCAGGTTGAACTCCCACTCGCTGTGCGCTTTGCGTTGCCGGCACTGGTCAACAACGTGGTGGATCTCGTCAAGATGACTGCCGTGGCGTCCGCCATCGCGGTCGGCGACCTCACCTATGAAGCCATCATGATCTGGACCCAGCGCGACAACGTGCTGGAACTGCTGTTGCTGATCCTGGCCTGCTTCGGCCTGCTGACGTGGCTGGTCAGCCGTGCGGGTCGCTGGCTGGAGAATCGACTGAGGATGCCCGGCTATGGCCATTGAATCGATTCACCCGGCCGCCATCGGCCGCCCCCCGCTGCCGGCGCGTGCGCTGCGCGACCCCTGGTGGCTCGCATTCGCCGCGGCGGCGGCATTGCTGCTGTTCTGGGCCCTGGCCGGCAGTACCCCGGCGGCGGTGCGCAGTCTCTGGACCTGGACCCCGGCGCTGCTGCGCGGACTGCTGGCCAACATCGAGATCAGCGTGTTCGCCATGGCGCTCGGCACCGTCGTCGGCCTGGTGATCGGCGCGCTGTCCTTGTCGTCGCATGCAGCGCTGCGGGTGTTCACGCGCACCTGGGTGCAGGCGTTTCGCAATGCGCCGGTGCTGGTGCTGGTCTATTTCACCACCTATGTGTTCCCGTTCGAGCTGCACCTGGTGCACTGGACGTTTCCGTTCCCGGACTGGGTCAAGGTCGTGCTGGGCCTGGCATTGCCGGCAAGCGCCAACGTTGCCGAGATCTTCCGCGGCGCGATCCAGTCGATCCCGAGCGCGCAATGGGAGGCGGCGCAGTCGCTCGCCTTGCGGCGCCGCCAGATCTTCCGCCTGGTCGTGCTGCCGCAGTGCCTGCGGCGCATGCTGCCTCCATGGATGAACCTGTACGCCAGCATCACGATGAGCACGTCGCTGGCGTCGCTGGTTGGCGTCCACGACGTGGTCGACACCGCGCAGGTTGCCAGCAACACGGTGGCGCGCACCGACTTCACGATCCTCGTCTACTTCACGCTGCTGGTCCTGTTTTTTGCCTATTGCTACCCGATTGCGCGCGCGACCCGTGCGCTGGAGCGCCGCCATGAACGCCACTGAGTCCTTCCTGCGCCGCGACACCGGCAGCCATGCCACATCGCCACTGGTGCAGCTGCGCGACGTCCACCTCAGCTTTGGCGCGAACGCGGTGCTCAACGGCATCGACGTGGACGTGCGCCGCGGCGAAGCCGTCACCATCATCGGCCCGTCGGGATCCGGCAAAAGCACCATCCTGCGCTGCATCACCGGCCTGCTGCAGCCGCAGCGCGGACAGATTCGCGTGGGCGACACCGCGGTCGAGAGCTTGCGCGGCGAGGACGAATTCATCGCGTTACGCAAGCGGGTTGGGTTCGTGTTCCAGCAGTACAACCTGTTCCCGCACCTGACGGTGCTGGAGAACCTGGTGCTTGCCCCGACCCGGGTGATCGGCCGGCAGCGCGCCGACGCCGAGCGCGAGGCGCAGGCGCTGCTCGCCAGGGTGCGGCTGTCGGAGAAAGCCAGTGCCTACCCGGGCGAGCTCTCCGGCGGACAGCAACAGCGCGTTGCGATCGCGCGCGCGCTGGCGATGCAGCCCGAACTGATCCTGTTCGACGAGGTGACCTCGGCGCTCGATCCCGAGACCGTTGGCGAAGTGCTGACCGTGATCCGCGAGCTGGTGGAGGACGGCATGACCTGCGTACTGGTGACGCATGAAATGCGCTTCGCCGCCGAGATCAGCGACCAGATCTACTTTACCGAGGCCGGCCGCATCGTCGAGCATGGTCCGCCGGCGCAGATCTTCGGCAAGCCGCAGCACGAACGCACCCGCGCGTTCCTGCGCCGCGCGCTGGGTGCGATCCCCCGCCTGCCCGCCGAATTCGATGCCGCCTTCACGCCGGCGCCTTCCCTCTTACCTGCTGACGGAGTCTCCGCACCATGAGCCTTTCCTCTCCCGCTGAACGCCAGGCCGCCCGCCGCAAGGCAGTGGCCGACGCACTGACCGACATCCGCCGGCTGGCCGCGGGCCAACCCGACCGCGCCGCGCTCGATGCCGTTGCCGCGCGCCTGCAGGCGCTGGCCGCGCAGCGCGAACTCTTCACGCGCGAGGACTTTCCACCGCCGGCGCAGACGGCGAGCGGCGCCTCGACGCGCTACCGCCTGAACCCCGATGATGGCGACGACGCCGCCGCGCTGTACCTGAACTCGATCAATCCGGGCAAGACCACCATCCCGCACAACCATGACACCTGGGCCGTGATCGTCGCGGTGGAAGGCCGCGAGTTCAACCGCGTCTACCGTCGCACCGACGACCGCAGCGATCCGAACTTCGCCCGGCTGGAAGTCGCGCGCGAACTGACGGTCGAGCCCGGCACGCCGATTGCCTTCCTGCCTGACGACATCCACAGCATCCATGTGGTCGGCGACGCGCCGACGCTGCATTTCCACTGCTATGGCCGCCCGCTCGAAACGCTGACGGGCCGCTACGGCGTGCATCCGGAGAGCGGCGAGATCGTCAATTACAACGCCACGCAGATGCAACCGAGCAAGGTGGCGGCATGAGCGACGCTGGCAGGCATACGCGGTTGCTGCATGCGGGGGCGCCGACGCTGCGCGATGGCGCGGGCCCGGTCAATGTACCCGTGGTCAGGACAAGCACGGTGCGCTTCGCGAGCCAACAGGCGCTGGAATCGCGCCAGCACCGCCGTGCCGCAGGCGAACGCGTCGCCTCCTACGGCCGCCACGGGCTGGACACGCATGAGGCACTGGAAGACGCGCTGACCACGCTCGAAGGCGGGCATCGCGCATTCCTGGCGCCCTCCGGGCTGTCGGCGATCACGCTGATGCTACTTGCCCTGCTCGGCCCTGGCGACCATGTGCTGGTCTCGGACAGTGTCTATGCGCCCGTGCGGCGCGTCGACAAGACGCTGCTGCGGCGCCTGGGCGTCACCGTCGAATATTTTTCGCCCGCACATGACGACCTTGCAACGCTGATCCGGCCCGAGACGAAGCTCGTCTACCTGGAATCGCCAAGCTCATTGCTGTTCGAGGTATTGGACCTGCCAAAGCTGGCCGCGGTGGCGCGCGAGCGCGGCGTGCCGGTGGCCGTGGACAATACCTGGAGCGGCGGATGGTTCCTGCAGCCCCTGCGCCTCGGTGCCAATATCTCGATCCAGGCCGCGACCAAGTATATCGCCGGGCATTCCGACGTGATGCAGGGCGCGGTGGTCGTGGACAGCCCCGCATTGGCGGAACGCATCGCCACCACGCACGAGGCGCTGGGCCTTGCCATCGGTGCCGACGACGCCTACCTGTCGCTGCGCGGCCTGCGCACGTTGCCGCTGCGCCTGACCCAGCACCAGCGCAATGCCACCGAGGTCGCGCAATGGCTGCAGCGCCATCCGCAGGTTGGCCGCGTATTTTATCCAGCGCTACCCGAAGACCCGGGCCATGCGCTGTGGCAACGCGACTTCAGCGGCGCCAGCGGGCTGGTGTCGTTCGCATTCCGAAATGCCGGCGCGAACGCGGGCAGTGCATTCGTCGACGCGCTGCGGTGGTTCTCGATCGGCGCCTCCTGGGGCGGGTATGAAAGCCTGGCGCTGGTCGCCCCGCCGGAACGGCTGCGCGAACACCGGGCCTGGCAAGGCAATGCATCGGTGGTGCGGCTGCACGTCGGACTCGAAGACACACAGGACCTGCTGGCCGATCTGGACCAGGCCTTCCACCTCACACTGACCTGATTTGCGCTGCGCTCGCCGTGGTTGGACGCGATCCACGTGTACGACCCGGCCGGCCATGCCACCGTCGGCGTTCCGAGCATCCGTCACGATATCCCGGCAGCCGTGCGGCGCATCGGCGAGGACCTGTTTCAAGCACGCCGTTGCGTCGCGCCGCGGCAAGCAGGCCAACCGGGTTGGGACTCTCGTTGATCAGGCCATGCGGCGCGACGCCAGGATCTGGCCTTCGTATTCATCGCCGTGATTGCCGGCCATTACCAGCACGGCGGGAGCATCGCCCCTGTCATTCGATGCATGCGATTGGTGGGACGCGCTCGGCGCTCATTTCAGTGCGCCAGCAAGCGGATGCCGATGTCCCCCTCGCGCTCGAGCTGCGCAACCAGACCGACCTCCCAGTCCAGGTAGGCGCGGAAGCCCGCGTCGCGCTGCGCGACATCGGCGTGGTGGTACGGGCTGTACCAGTAATCGTCCTCGCCGGTCAGCACGCCATGCGCGCCGCTGCCCGTGGCCAGCCCCGCCGCGGTCCAGGCTTGCGTGCCACCGGCCAGGTAGCGCACGTCACGGCCGCTGCGCGCCGCAAGTTCCGCCGCCACCACACGCGCCAGCACACCATCCGACGATGTGACGAGCACGGTTTCGTCCGCGGGACTATCTGCCACCAGCGCTTCGAGACGGTCCGGCACCGCAAACTGCGCGCCGGCGACATGGCGCCTTTCGTAGGCGGCGCGCCGCTCGACGTCGAAGACGCGTGCGCGGCCTGCCTGCAACAGCGCATCGACCTGCAGCGCCGACAGCGGCTGCGCCGCCGGCCGCGAGGACAGCACGCGCAGCGGCTCCGCGCCGGTGTCCACCGCGGCGTCGGCCGGCGGGGCGTACACGTACACCTCGTGCGCACCCAGTTGCGCCAGCCACGCGCCGGTGGTCAGCGCCCGCACGCCATCCCAATCGGCCAGCACGATCCGCGCATGGCGCGTTGCCGCGTATTCGTCGGTTGCCTGCACCAGTTGCCCGCCCGGCGCCCAGCGCCAGCCCGGCAGGTGGCCCGCCTCGTATTCGGCTCGCGTGCGCACATCGAAGCGATACAAGGTGTGCTGGCCGGCTTCGCGCTCCAGCCGCGCCAGGCCCGCATCATCGAGACGGCGCACGCCGGCGCGGGAGGCGACGGCCTCGGCACGGGCACGGGCGGCTTCACGGGTCGCCCGCTCGGGCTCGGGCAGCGGCGTATGGCGTCCGTGCGCCAGCGTGCGGCCATTCAGCAGCCAGGCCATGGTGCCGTCCTTGAGCGAGACCACGGGGTTGGGCACCCCGGCATCGATCAGCGTCTGGGCGCCGACGATGCTGCGGGTGCGGCCCGCGCAGTTGACCACGACCAGCGTTTCGGGCCGCGGCGCCAGCTCGCCGATGCGGTAGACCAGTTCCGCGCCGGGCAGGCTGTGCGCGAACGGCAGGCTGAAATCGGCAAATTCCTCGGTGGTGCGGCTGTCTACGACCACCAGGTCGTCACCACGCTCGATGCGTTGCTGCAGTTCGTCGGCGCTAATCCATGGCGTGTGCTTCTGGTGCTCGATCACTTCGCCGAAGGCCTTGCTGGGCACGTTGCTGCCGCTGAAGATCTCGAATCCCGCCGCCGCCCATGCCTGCGTGCCGCCGGTCAGCACCGACACGTTGCGCCAGCCCAGGCGCAGCAGCTTGGCCGCGGCCTGGTGCGCCAGGCTATCGCCGCCCTCGCCGCCATCGGTCAGGACGATGCGGGTGTCGCGGCGCGGCACCAGCCTGTCGGCCAGCAGCTCCAGCCGCCACAGCGGGGCAGAGGCCGCAAGCAGCAGATGCCCGCGCACGAAGACGCCGGTCTCGCGCACGTCGAGCAGCGCGATCTCGTCGCCGTCCGCCAGCGCCGTTTTCAGCGCGGCGGCATCGATGGCGGCATGAGCGATATGCCGCGGCGGGCCGAAATGCCGATAGCTGCCGCCCGCGGCACCTTCGAACACCACGCGCCCGCTCAGGCGGTCCAGCGCCAGGCCATAGAAATGCAGGTGCAGGCCGGGCTCGTTGCCAACCAGCTCGATGGTATGGACGTCGTCGGGCAACAGCGTGACGGAGCTGCCGCTGACGACATCGCTGCGGCCGGTCTCGGTCAGGCGATCGCGTGCGGGGTCGTCGGTGGCCTCGCGACGATAGAAGACATTGCGCTCATTGCCGGTGATGCCGGCAATGATGGCCCATGTGGTGTGGTCATGCGGTGGCTGCGCCTTGCCAGGCAGCCCGGCCGACACGTATAGCGCATAGCGGCCATCGAGATATTCCGACAGGCGATAGACCCGCGCGGGATTGTCGGCCGAAACAGGAAACTGCGCCGACGGGAACAAGTCGCGTTGCGCGCCCAGCCGCTCCAGCGCCCGCGCCACCGTCTGCAGCGTCTCGCGGTCGGCAGGCTCTGCACGTTCCAGCAACTGTCTTGCTTCGGCGATGAAGGCGGCCACGGCGGCGTGGCGCCGGCTGGCAACGTCGCTACCCGGCACCGCTGATGGGGATAGGTTCTGTTGGGTCATGCGGCGACTGTAACGCCGGGACCAGAGCAGTGCCAAAGAAGGCTTTCGCGTATCAACATGCTGTCCGCTTCCATCCGACCCGCCGTCGCCACGACGCATGCCGCATATCCATAGGCTCAAACATTCGTTGGTGCGGGTCGGCAGGCTTCGTAAGCTTGACGGTCCGATTGGCCGTCACAAAAGCTCCCACGACGGCCTGCAGGCTCTCCTCAGGTCTTCACCATGCTCCGCCGCAACCTTCTCCGCGCCCTCCTTGTCCTTTCGCCTGCGATGCTGGCTGCCCAGCCGCTTGCGGCAACCGCCGCCGATGCCACGTTTCCCGCGAGACCGGTGCGCATCGTGGTGCCGGTGGCGCCCGGCGGCAGCGCCGACAAGCTGGCGCGCACGCTCGCCACCCGGCTCAGCGAAGTGTGGCAGCAGCCGGTGGTGGTGGACAACGTGGTCGGCGCCAGCGGCACCATCGGCGCGGCGCAGGTGGCCAAGGCCCGTCCCGACGGTCACGTGCTGCTGCTTGGCGGCGAAGGCGTGACGCTGAACGCCTCGCTGTACAAGAACCTGCCGTATGACACCAGCCATGCCTTTCGCGGCGTCACCAAGGCCGTGGTCAACCCGCAGGTGCTGGTGGTCAGGCCGGACCTTGGGGTAAGGAGCTTCCAGGATTACCTGGCCCTGGCGCGCCGCAAGCCGGGGGAACTGGCACTCGGGCTGCCCGGCAATGGCGGCATCGCGCACGTCGCGCATGAGATGCTGTCGCGCCAGCTGGGCTTCAAGGTCAACTACATTCCCTATGCCGGTGGAGCGCCGGCTACGGTGGACCTGCTCGGCGGCCACATCGACGCCACGCTGATTACCCTGGCTGCCGTGACCGACTATGTCAGGGCAGGCAAGCTCACGGCGCTGGCGGTCACGACGCCCTATCGCTCCAGGGCGCTGCCGCAGGTACCCACGCTGGCCGAAGCCGGCGCCGCGGGATTCTCCGTGGAGAGCTGGCAGGGACTGCTTGCCCCCGCTGCAACCCCGGCCGCCGTGGTGGACCGTATCAGCCGCGATGTGGCGGCGGTGCTCCACGCACCCGCCACGCGCAGCCAACTCGAAGACGCGGGCTATGTCGTGGTCGCTTCGTCGGCGCAGGAACTGGATGCCACACTGTCCCGCGACCTGCCCCGATACGCCGCCGTGATCGCCTCATCGGGCATCGCCTTGCGCTGAAAGCGTACATCCCAAATGACAGACATGACCCATACCATCGACGCCAGCACGCTGCGCAAATGGCTGAATGACGGCCAGTCGCTGGCCCTGTTCGACGTGCGCGAGCATGGCCAGTACGGCGAAGGCCATCCCTTCTTTGCCGTGCCCCTGCCCTATAGCCGCCTGGAACTGGAGGTTGGCCGCCTGGCCCCGCGCCGCACCGAGCGTATCGTGCTGTTCGACGACGGTGCCGGCGACGTGGCAACGCGCGCGGCGCGGCGGCTTGCGGCGCTCGGCTACGCTGACGTGACGCTGCTGGACGGCGGCGCACCAGCCTGGGCGGCTGCCGGATACACCTTGTTCAAAGGCGCAAACGTGCCATCCAAGACATTTGGCGAATGGGTCGAGCATATCCAGCACACACCGCATCTGAGCGCCGATGCGCTGGTCGCACGCCGCGCCGCCGGTGAGCCGTTCGTGCTCGTTGACGGCCGTACCAACGAAGAACACCGCAAGATGACCATCCCCGGCGCGCTGGGCTGTCCCAACGGAGAGCTTGCGCTACGCCTGCCGGCTCTGCTGGTAAATCCGAGCACGCCGGTCGTCGTGCATTGCGCGGGGCGCACGCGCAGCATCATTGGCGCGCAGACGCTGCGGAACCTCGGCCTGCCCAACCCGGTGCTCGCGCTCGAGAACGGCACGCAGGGCTGGTATCTCGCCGGCCATGCGCTGGAACATGGCAGCGAGCGGTTCGCCGACGCCGTACCCTGCGCCCCGCTCCTGCAGGCTGCGCGCGACCGGTCCGCCCGGCTGCTGCGGCGCTTCGGCCTGCCATCGCTTTCCACGGCACAGGCCCAGCAATGGCTGGATGACGAGCACCGCACGACCTACCTTTTCGATATCCGCACCGCGGAAGAATTCACCCGGCGCTCGATCGCCGGCGCCGTCCACGCCCCCGGCGGGCAACTGATCCAGGCAACGGACCGCTACATCGGGGTGCGCGGCAGCCGTGTCATCGTGTTCGACGATGACGGTGTGCGCGCCCCGGTGATCGCCAGCTGGCTGCACCAGCTTGGCTTCGACAGCGCCGTCCTTGCGGATGGCGTCGATTCCGGCGTCACAGTGCCGGTGCGGCCGCAGCCGGACGTTGGCGCGGGCCCGCGTGTACTGGGCGTCGGTGAGCTGCGCACCTTGCACGATGAATCCGCGGCGCTGGCGGTCGTCGATCTGCGCGAGAGCGCCGCATTCAACCAGGGCCACGCGCAAGGCTCCGTGTGGTCGACCCGCCCGCGCCTGCTGCAAGCCTTGCAGTCGCTCGGTACAACGCCGGACCATCCGGTGGTATTGCTCGCGAGTGAGGCCGAGGTGGCTGCCCTCGCGTGGAAAGACCTGCTGGAAGCGGGCTATGCCAATGTCTTCCGCACCGAGGGCGGCTACCAAACGTGGCTGTCGGCCGGTCTGGCGCAAGCCGCCGAGGGGGAGCCGTTGCCGCCGGCGGCGCGCATCGACTATCTGTTTTTCGTGCATGACCGCCACGAGGGCAACCAGGAAGCCGCCAGGGCGTACCTGGCGTGGGAGACGGGGCTGATCGCCCAGTGCGAGGAGGATGAACTGCAGGGGTTCCGCGTTCCGGCGGATACGCGCGACGCGTCGTCCGAGGCGCGCAGGACACAGCGCGCCTAGCACAACCGCAATGGGCCACGCTTCGCCGACAGTCGACCTGGCTCAACGCATCTGCGCCGGCCCCAGCGCCGGAGGCGCCGGTGGCTGCAGCGGCGTGGCCACGGGCTCCAGCCCGGTGCTGCTGACAATCGATGCCGCCGCCGGCGAGGCCAGGAAACGGATGAAGCGCGAAGCTGCCGCGCTTTGCCGGCCCGCGACCGTTCCCGCGGAAAAGAACACCCTCTGCTGCAGCTCGGCGGGCAGCGGCCCCACGTAGTCCAGTTCCTTGAACGGCAGCAGCTCGCTGACCTGCTGGAAGCCGATCTCGGCATCGCCCCGCGCCACCACGGCGCCGACCCGCTCGCTGTAGATCTTGCGCGCCTTGTCCTGGATCTGTTCTGCCACCCCAAGCCGGGGGAACAGCTCGCTGGAGAGGTACGTCCCGCTGGCGCTGGCGGAATAGGCGATGGACTTCGCATTGAGCAGGGTCTGCTTCAGCGCCTCGGCCGTGCTGATATCCGGCTTGGGCGTGCCCTTGCGCACGGACATGCCGATCAGCGAGCGCGCCAGGTCGACCCGGCTGCCGGCGGCCACCTTGCCTTGCTCGACCAGCTTGTCCAGGCCCGAGTCCGCCAGGATCACGACATCGAAGGTCTCGCCGCGCGCCAGGCGGCTGGGAATGGAATCGGGCGCATTGCCCATCGACGCGCCATAGGCGGTGATGACGCGGTCCTGGGTCGCGGCCTCGTACAGCGGCACCAGTTGCTGGTAGGCCGCGGTAAAGCCGCCCGAGGTAATGACGCGGATCTCGTCGGCCCAGGCCGGCGCGGCCAGCCACAGCACGAACACCAGCAACGCGCGCTTGCCGGCAGGAATGTTCAGTTTCATGTTGTCTCCTCTGGTTCAGTTTTGCGGGCGCTGCGCGCGTCAGCTTGCCTTGCGGAATCCGCCTGGCCCGCAGTTCCGGCGACTTGATGGCGGCATCGATGGCCTTGTCCACCGTGTCCAGGATCGGGCGGGTATTGCGCGGGAAGAGGGCGGACCGTCCCCGATCAGCATTGCAAGGGTAGTCATGCGAGACTATTCTGTGAATTGCAATGTTCTGATGATTTCATGCATGGCACGCATCAATTTCGCCCTCGAAGACCTGCAGGCCTTTGTCGCAACCGCTGAAAAGGGCAGTTTCCGCATGGCGGCCGAAGCGCTGCATATTTCGCAACCGGCGCTGAGCCGGCGCATCGAAAAGCTGGAAAAAACGCTGGGCTCGCGCCTGCTGGACCGGACCACGCGTCGCGTGGAGGTGACCCATGTCGGCCGCCAGTTCCTGGAAGAGGCCCGCGCCGCGCTCGATATCCTCGACAACGCCGTGTTCCGGCTCGGCGACGAAGCGGCGCTGCAACGCGGCCTGGTGACCGTGGCAGCGATACCGTCTGCCGCCCTGCATTGCCTGCCTCATGCGATCCGCGCGTTTGCCGGGCGGCATCCCGGCGTGCGCGTGCGCGTGGTCGACGAAAGCGCCAGCAGCGTACTGGCCAGCGTGCTGTCCGGTGAATCGGATTTCGGGCTCAACTTCTTGGGCGCCCAGGAGCCCAATATCGACTTTCGCGCCATCCGCGCCGAACGCTACCGGCTGGCAATGCGCCGGGACGACGAATGGGCCGGGCGGGAACGCGTGGCCTGGCAGGACCTGGCCGGTCAACGGATGGTCAGCGTGTCCCGGCACAGCGGCAATCGTGCCCTGATCGAGAACGCTATCGCCCATCTGGAGCGGCGGCCGACCATTCACTACGAAGCCAACCACGTCGTCGGCGTGCTGGCGCTGGTCGAGGCCGGCCTGGGCATGGCCGTGCTGCCTGGCATGGCGGTACCGCCGGATCATCCCCGGCTTTGCGCCGTGCCGCTGGTCGAGCCGGATGTTGACCGCGTACTGGCGCTGATACGCCGTCGCGACCGGCCACTGCAGCCCGCCGCGCAGGCGTTGTACGAGACCATCGCGTTGTCGATGGCGGAGGATGCATGACGAACAGGCCGGCCACGCGGTGCCCGCCGGTGCCGAAGCGAACCCATGTTCTACAATCTCGCCGGCTGCACCTGAAACCCCACGGCAACGGCGACCGGTACGAAACCTGCTTGCCCAGACACCAAGGAGCATGACCGAATGACAAACTGGCTGCATGAGCGGCAGCGCTGCCGCGCGCGGAGGCCCTGACATGGCTGGTTCAAGCTTGCTGGTATTGATCGACGACATCGCCACCATCCTGGACGATGTCGCGGTCATGAGCAAAATGGCGGCCAAGAAGACCGCGGGCGTGCTGGGCGATGACCTGGCGTTGAACGCGCAGCAGGTCAGCGGCGTCAGGGCGGAGCGTGAACTGCCGGTGGTTTGGGCCGTTGCGCTGGGGTCGATCCGCAACAAGGTGATCCTGGTGCCGGCGGCGCTGGCGATCAGCGCCTGGGCCCCCTGGGCCGTGGTGCCGTTGCTGATGGTGGGCGGCGCGTTTCTTTGCTACGAAGGCTTTGAAAAACTGGCGCACCGGTTCCTGCACAGCGAGGCCGAGGATGCCGCACACCACGTTCGTGAAGTCCAGGCCGTCGCGGACCCCGCCGTCGACATGGTGGCCTTCGAGAAAGAGAAGATCAAGGGCGCGGTTCGCACCGACTTCATCCTGTCGGCGGAGATCATCGTGATCTCGCTGGGCACCGTCGCCAACGCTCCCTTCGGCCAGCGGCTCGCGGTCCTGTGCGCGATCGCGGTCATCATGACGGTCGGCGTGTATGGCCTTGTGGCCGGCATCGTGAAGCTCGATGACGCGGGCCTGTACCTGAGCAAGCAGGCGTCGGCGGGCCTGCGCTGGATGGGACAAGGCCTGTTGCGGCTGGCACCCTTGCTGATGAAAACCTTGTCGTTTGCCGGGACGGCGGCGATGTTCCTGGTGGGCGGCGGCATCCTGATGCACGGCATCCCGGCGATGCACCACGTGACCGAAGCCACGGCACTGGCGGCGGCGGGGGTGCCGGCAATCGGCGGCGTGCTCGCGGTGCTGGCGCCGGTGTTGCTGGACGGCATTGCCGGCATCGCCGCCGGCGCGCTGGTGCTGGCGGCGGTAAGCGTGGTGAAGGCCGGCATGCGGGCGTTGCGGCCTTCGGCACGGTAGGTGCGGCAAGGCGACGGTCGCACACCGGAATGCCGGGCGCCTGCCGGCGCGCGGGGTGTGGGACCTGGGCGGCGGATCCTATGGCGGCGTCGCCAATGCCATCCGCCTGGATGGCGCGGCGCCCGGGCGGAGCGTTGCAGGCCATGGATGGCGCGACGGCGGGGCACCGTCGATGCGGCGGTTGACCCCACGTTGGTGGGATCTCGCACAGATTTGCCGGGCGGTGTGACAGGCATCACCGACGTGGCCGGCGTGCCTGCCTAGAATGCCGCGTAACGGTCGTCTTCACGGCCGTTAATCCCCGCATTTTCCGCCAGTCGCTCCCCGGGCACTGGCGGCATTTTTTTCGTGCTTCGCCGCGAGTTTCTCGCGGGTTGGAACGCTGGCCAGCCACGCCGGCAAAAACAACGCAGCGTCCGGCTCAGCGCATCCAGTAGCCGACAGCAAGCGCCACGGCAATGGCCAGCACGATAAGGACAGGCACGGTGCGGTTGCGGCGGCCGCGCCGCGGATAGCGATGGAATTCGCCCAGGCCGCCGTTGGTCAGTTTTTCCCAATCCATGAGACGCGCAAAGTTTCCATGTCAGGCGCAGCAGGCGATTGTGTCAGCGCGCGCCGCATGAAAATGTGTCCGCCGGCACAATCTCCGCAGGAACCGTTCGCCCGCCATCGCGAATGCCCCCGTGCCGCTCAGAAGTCCATCAACACGCCGGTGCTCACCGTCCCTGCGCGATAGCGGAACAGGGGGATGGAGTCGTCTGATTGCTGGTACAGGCCCTGGATATAGAACGAGAGCTCCGACGCATGGCGATAGGTATAGCGCAGCAGCACCTGGCTGAGCACCTGCCGGCGGCGCGTGTCGCCGAACAGCGCGCGAAAGTACGGCTGGCGATCGCGCAGTTCCTGGCGCTGCGCGAGCGCGACGACCAGGTGGCGCGGCTGTGGCAGCCATGTCAGGTTCGCAAGGATGGCGTAGCCATCCCGGTCGCCGCCCGCGCGCTCGTTGCGTGCCAGGTCGCGGATGACGCCGACGGCGGCCGACACCTGCAGGTTCGGCGCCAGGTCCAGGCGCCCGCGCAGCCGCAGGTCGTGGCGGCGCGCATCGAAGGCATGGCCGTCGGGATAGCGGTCGAGCGACATGCTGGTATCGATGCCGAGCCGGTAGGGCTTGCCGGCCAGCTGCCGCTCTGGCAGCCAGTAGCCCAGCAGCGCGCCGCCGCCATACTGGTAGGGCCGCCCGCCCAGCCACGTATAGCCCAGCGCGGCCTGCCCCTCCACCAGGCCAACGCCGGTCTCGCGGCCATAGTGGGCGGCCAGGCTTGTACCGTACTGGCTATAGTCTTGCCGCTGGGCGTATTGACGGATCGAGGCGCCAACGGACACGTTCAGCCCTTCGACGCCGCCGGTCCCCCAGTTCACACTGCCGTCCATGCCGGCAAAGCGGTCGGCCTGTGCCAGCTGGGACGGCTGCAGCAACAGGTATGGCAGCGGCGCCCCCGGGGCCAGCGGCACCAGCGGATCGCGCGGGCCATAGTTGGCGTTGGTGGTGTAGCCGGCCAGCAGCGAAAGCTGGCCGCGCAGGCGCGGGTCCGGGCGCTTGCAGCCGCCGCGCACATAGGAGTCGATCAGCACCCGGATGGCCGGCGGCACATCGGTGCCCCCCTGTAGTTGGGAAAACTGTGTGAAGGCGCGTTCGCGCTCGCCCAGTTCACACAGGGCAATGGCGATGTCGAGCCGTGCTCCGGCGTGCGGCAGGGGCAGACGCTCGACATCGAGCAGCATCTGGCGCGCCGCGTCGAAGTCGCCGTCGCGCATCGCGCCATGGACGCGCTGGTAGAAGGACTCGTAGGCACCGCCCGCGTCGAACGCCGCTGCAGGCAAGTCTGCCACCACGCCCGCCGAGGATCCCGGCTGGTGCGGCGCCACCCGATCGGGCATGGCCGGCCGGGCGGGAAGCACGGGCTGGGCCGCGTGTCCCCATTGGGCCGCGGCGCCGCAAGCCCACATCAGCATTGCGCACAGGCTCGCCCGCGTGCACCGGGCACGCGCATCACGCAACAGCCGGCTCCGACAGGTCGAAAGGCTGCGGGCACGGCCGCCCGCGGACCGCGTAGATCTGCTCGGCCCGGCTGCGTCCGCGCAGGCGCGCGCGACCAACCGGCTTCAGTACGTGGCCTTGTGCCAGCGCCGCGGTGCCCTCGCCTACCAGGAGGTCGGCCGAGACCGCCTTGCACAGGTCCTGCAGCCGCGACGCGATATTGACCGTGTCGCCGATGGCTGTATAGCTCTTGCGCAGCGGCGAGCCGATCTCGCCCACCACCGCTTCGCCACTGTGCAGCCCGATGCAGACCCGCACCGGCGCCAGCCACGGGCATGCTGCCTGCAGCCGCGCGTTCAGCGCCGGCATGCCGGACAGCATGGCGCAGGCACAGGCCAGGCCCCGGTCCGCATGGTCAGGCTGGTCGAGCGGCGCGTTCCAGAACGCCATCACCGCATCCCCGATGTACTTGTCGACCGTGCCGCCAGCGGCATGGATCTGCGCGGTCAGTGCTTCCAGGACGATCTCGGTCACTTTGACCAGCCGCTCCGGCGCCATGGTTTCGGCCAGCGCGGTGTAACCCTCCATGTCGGCGAACAGCACGGTCACGGTCCGGCGCATGGGCAGCATGGCCTCGTAGCCGCGTTCGCGCAGCAAGGCTTCCATCACCGCCGGCGGCAGGTAGCGGCGGAAGCGGCGCTGGAACTGCCGCGCCTGCGCGCGCGCCAACGCCCATTCCGCCGGTGCCTGCAAGACCAGCAGCAGGATCGCGGCCACCACGGGCAGCACCGCCGCGCGGCCTGCGGCGCCAGGCGGCAATCCCAGCAGCACCAGCAGCCATGACCCGGCCATGCCGGTCAGGGCGCCATAGGTGACCAGCAGGTTGCCGCCGCGCGACAGCCAGGCGAGCGCCAGCACGGTGGCCACGGTCCAGGCCCAGCCCAGCCACGGCAGCACGAGCCGCGGCGAGGGCGCCGCGGCTTCCGCCAGCAGCCAGTCGAGCATTTCGGCATGCGCCATCACGCCGGGCAGGCGTGGATCGTGCGGGCTGACGACATGGTCCGACAGGCCGAGCGCCGACGCGCCGACCAGCACATAACGTCCCGCCAGCGCCTGCGCCGGCACGCGCCGGGCCAGCACATCGACCGCGCTGAACACCGGAAACCCTTCGCTCGCGTGGCGCCAAGGGATGGGCACGAAGCCATCCGCCTCCCTCGCCTGCGCCAGCAGCGGCGCCAGCGTGGTCCAGGGCAGCGCCGCAGGCAAGCCGGGCCTTGCGCACAGCAAGGCCGCCGCGGCCAGCATCGGATACTGCTGCCCGGCATAGCCGATCACCGGCGCCATGCGCCGCACCACCCCGTCGGCGTCCACCTGGGGCGTGATATGACCGACGCAATCGCCCGGAGCGGCGGTGAAGAAGTTGCCGAGATGGCCCGTCGCCGCCGGGGGCGCTGCCAGGTCGGCGGGCCCCGGCAGCGCGCCACCGGGCTGGCCGGCGCGCGCCGTTTGCTGCGTCAGGTAGAAGGCCTGTGAGAACACCATCCGGTGTCGTCTGGCGAGCGCAAGCAAGGCGGCATCGGCGGCGGCGTCCCGCGGTTCGGGGAATACCATGTCCAGGGCGACCACGCGGGCTGCGTGCCGGGTGAAGAGCTCTCCCGCCAGCCCCGCCACGACTTCGCGCGGCCATGGCCAGGGCCCGACGATGTCCAGGCTGGCCTCGTCGATCTCGACCACCGCGACATGCGCCGACTGGCCCGCGGACGGCCCCAGCCGCCAGCGCAGGTCGGCCATCAGGTCCTCCAGGCGGTGAAACCAGCGCGGCGACCACATGCCGCTGCCGAGCAGCGCGCAGGCGCCCAGCACCAGGGCGAACAGTCCCGGGCGCAGCCAGTCGCGCGGCGTGCCTGCCGCGCCTAGCGCCCCCAATTTGTCGCCCCTACCGCCGTCTGCCCGGAGGCGCCGATCTGGCTGCTGAACACGTAGCCGGCCTGCGACGCGTCGGTGCCGGCCAGCGCGCCGCGCACCATGGCATTGCCCGCGGCCTGGTCGCTGCGCATCATGCCGTCGGAGGTCACGGAGCCTTGCGCGCGCATCGAATGGCTGAGCTGGCTGGTGCTGACCGTAAGGCTGGTGTCGAAGCGGCGCTTGCCGAAGTCGACCACCAGCGACGGATCGGCGACGGTCGCCGCGGTCGCCTTGCCATCGCCCACCACGTAAGCCTCGGCACTCTTGAGCTGGAAGCCGAACACACCCTTGACCGGCATCGTCATCGGCTCGCGCGAATCGCGAACCAGGGCAAACGGCCCGAAACCGCCCATCGCAACGATGTCATGGACGCCTGCGCGCAGTGCTTCCAGCGTGGTGTCCGCCGGCAGGCTGGCCAGGGCCTGGTAGCGGCCCCAGAACAGCTTCTGCGCCTCCGGCGCAGGCGGGACAGGCTGCGGGCGCACCACCGGCGTCTCGGGCACGGGCGCAGGGGCGGGACGCGGCTCGGGCAGCAACCTGACGGCGTCACCGAGTATTTCGATCTCGTTGGCGGTGACGACCGCCGGCGCGCTCACCGCCGAGGTCTTGACCTGTCCGCCGGCGACGCTCCCCTCATCCTTGCCGGGCGGCGCCACCGCCTCGGGCGACAGGTGCTGGAACTGCGGCCCGAGCAGCGTCGGCTGGGTCTCGCCATGGCGCAGCTGCAGGATGCTGCCGCCGGCCTGGCTCGACAGCCCCGTGCCGCCCTCGCACGGGCCCGTGCCTGCGGGCCGACAGCCAGCAAGGAATGGCGACATCACAATGCCGCCGGCACGCACGCTGGCACGCGTGGTGCGGGCGTCGGTGAAGACCGAGAAGTCGGTACCGCGGATGCCGATCGCCGCCACCGGGGTATTCATGCGAAAGCGCTCCCGTGCCGCCTGGGCGCCTTCGCCGGAGATGGTGCGCACCACGCCGCGGTTCAGCCTGAGCTTGATCTGCGTATTGGCGGGCGCGGCGCTGTCGTAGGCGTAGGCCTCGATGGTCAGGCTGGAGTTCGGGCGCAGGCTGACAAAGCCGCGGTCCACCGTGTTGACGTAGACGTAGCCGTCGCTGCCGGTCTCCAGCGTCGCGCCTTCGTGCAGCGTGCTGCCGGCCTGCAGCGGCTGCCGCTGGCCGTGCGCCTCGAGCCAGGCGCTGCCCGCCACCACGGCGATCTTGCCCACCTCGGCCGGTCCCTGCGCCCATGCCAATACCGCCCAGCCGATCGACAGGCAGCCGATCAGCATTCCCCGGATCATCGTATTCATTGCAACCCCTTCTGACTTCGGTGCGGCCCAAGGGACGCACGCCGGCCCCTGTGCGGGTCGCCCCGGAGGCTCCCGCATCGTCGACAGGCTGGCGATGATGATGACCGAGCCATGCCCGGTGCTTTGTGACAGGAATCACAAACGCGGCCAACGCGGACGTGTTAGCTTGGATGTGGGGTGACAGCTATGTAACGTCCATGTCTAAAATTTCAGCAATGAAGCCGCTTGATCTGCTCAGGCGACAACGTCTCCTGGCCGGCCTGGATGACGAAACGCTGCTTGAGCTGCAGGCCGAGATCCGGATCCAGCGGTTTCGCAAGCGGGAATTTGTCGTCCACCACGGCGCCGCCGGCGATTCGCTGATGATGCTGCTGAGCGGCCGGCTGCAGGTCATCGCACTGGCGGAGGATGGGCGCGAAGTGGGGCTCGATTTCGTCGAGCCCGGCGACTATTTCGGGGAGCTGTCCATCATCGATGGCCTGCCCCGCTCCGCCTCGATCGTCGCCAGCGTCGATTCGCTGGTCGGCTTCCTGCCCCGGCAGAAGGCGAAGTGGTTGTTCTACAACCACCCGAGCGTGATCGAGACCCTGCTGCAGAAGCTGTGCAACACGATCCGCCAGGCCTCCAGCTATCGTTCGATGCTGGGCATGAACCGGGCCTACTCGCGCGTCTACGCGATCCTGATGAGCGCCGCGCGCAACCCGACCGGCAACCTCGTCACGATCGAGAACCTGCCCAACCAGCAGGGCATCGCGATCATGGCCAATGTCAGCCGCGAGACCGTGTCGCGCGCGATCCACGCCCTGGTCAGCACCGGTATCGTCCAGAAAGACCTGCGCCGGCTGATCGTGCGCGAGCCGGTCATCCTGGAAAAGCTGGCCAAGGGCGAAGCCGAGATTCAGGTGCGCAAGAAGCCCGAGGCAAAGGCGGCGTAGCGTTCGCCGATCTTGCGCCAGTCGCCGCTCGCGGCGACCTTGGCGCGCGCCGACGCAACCAGCGCGCCATGGCGCCCGGCGTCGAGCGCATGCGCGGCGCACAGGGCGCCGGCGAGGTCGTCGGCCTCGATCGGCACGAAATCCTCCCACGCGGTGAGGCCGCTGCCGCGCGCGCCGAATGCCGTGCTCAGCACCAGCAGGCCGCTGGCGGTGTACTCGGCCAGCTTCAGGTTGGTGCCGGAGCCGGCCCGCACGGGATTGAGGCCGTAATCCGCCAGGCCTAGCCACAGCGACTTCTCCGCCGCGTCGACCACCCCCAGCATGGCGACATTGCCGGGCCGCGCATCGGCGTCGATCATGCCGCAGACCGAGCCCATGATGGCAAAGTCCAGCGCCGGGCTGCGCGCGGCCGCGGCCAGCACCAGCAAGGCCGCTTCCAGATTGGGCCCGTGGGCACTGCCCATGAACAGGGCCAGTGGCCGCTCCTTGCCCAGGCGGCTTCCCCGGGCCTGGCGCTCGGCAACCGCCACGAACGGTGTCTCGGCGATCTCGATGCCGTTGGCCAGCACCGCCACCGGCGTGCCGTCGAGCTGGTACAGCTCGCGCAGCCGCTCGGCATCGAGCTCGCTGCAAGCGGTCACGCCGCACGCCTGCTCGGCGCACTGGCGCTCGAAGTGCCGCACCAGCTGGGCCGCCCACGCGTGCCGGCCATACATGCCGGCCTTCAGGTCGTACTCGACATTGTGCGCCTCGTACAGGTGCGGACGCGGCTCGCCGGCAGCCTGCAAGGCGGGGAAGCCGTACGGATGCGCGCACACCGCCAGCTCCGCGATGCGCAGCTGCTCGCGCAGCGCCTCGAGCCACTGCGGCACGCTGTCCGGGTGCATCGCCGCGGCCAGGTCGCCCGCCGACACGCCAAGCTTTTGTTCGAGATCCCGGGCATGCTCGCGCAGGCGCGGCGTCACCGGCACCACCTCCTCCACCACCCCGGGCGCCAGCGGCCTGGCATGGCGGGGCATGGCGGTGTCCGCCAGGTTGACGAAGCGCACCTCGAACGCCTGCGCCAGGTGGCGGTACAAGCCGAACAGCCGCAGCTTGCCGCCGCTGACCACCGGCTCGACCGGGAATGTGTTGACGACCACGAGGCGGGGCTTGGCCGGGCGTGCCACATGCGCCGCGCAGGGCGCCGGGGCGCACGCCGACGCAGCAGCGGGGGCGGCGCCGGACAGCAGCCAGTCGCCAAAGGCCTGCCAGTGGATCGCCGCCGCGCGATCGCGCGCGCGCAGGCCCATGGCGGCGACGCCGGCCGGGTCCGCTGAAAGCCGCGCGATGGCAGCGCCGAGCGCTTGCGCGTCGGGTGCCGCGATCACGCCATTGACGCCATCCTCGATCAGTTCGGTGGGCCCGCCGCTGTCGCTGACGGTCAGCACCGGCCGCCCGCACAGCATCGCCTCCAGCGTGATCAGGCCATAGTCCTCCTGGTACGGCACGAAAGGGACGAATGCCGCCCGGGCATATGCCTGGGCCAGTTCCGCATCGGTGAGCCTGCCCAGAAACTGAATGCCGTCGTGGCTTGCCGCACGCGCGCGCAGGGCCTGCTCTTCCGGGCCGGCGCCGGCAATGCGCAGCGGCAGCGTCGCACCGCTGCGCAGATAGGCATCGATCAGCAAGTCGATACGCTTGCCGCCCACCAGCCGGCTCGCGGTGAAGATGCCGGCGTCGTCCGGCAGCGCGGCGGGCGCCAGCCCCTCCAGCCCGGTCGGGTGATGGCACACCTCGACATGGCAGCCCGCAGGAAAATGCGAAGCACGCTCCTGCACCGTGCGCGAGATCGCCGCGTAGCGCCGGATATGGCCGGGCTGCATGCCGATGCGGTCAAGCAGATGCACCACCGCGCGCGCGAAGGTCCCGGGAAAATGCAGCAGTTCCGGCGGCGCATCCGCGCGCGTCAGCGCCGCCAGCAGGGTCTCGGCCACCTCGGCCGCATCCAGGCTTTCGCCGCCGTGGCCCGCCAGCAAGGCGGACTCGAGTGCCGGCGGCAACCGCAGGCGCGCCACCGCAGCGGCGTCCGGCGGGCGCGCCAGGTGCGCCGGGCACGTGTCATAGAGGCCGCGCAGCTTGTGCTGCAGGTAGACCATATGGTTGGGATGCCGGACCATCCACGCCGGGTACTTGGTGCTGATGACGAGGTCGAAATGGCTCAGGTCCAGCCGAGAGAAGGTGCGGTAGCTTCCGATCAGCTCGACCAGGTTGCGCTCCGGGCTCGGCAGCTTGATCAGTTCGGCCACCACGCCCGCACGCCGGTTCAGTTCGCGCAGCATGCCCCACCAGAGGTTCTCGGCGCCGCCGATGATAAAAGGCACCGGACTCGGTGCCACGATCGCTACTCTCATGTGTTCCGCTCTACCATGATGTGGTCAGTTGTCTGCACGGTGCGCCGCTCACGATGTCAGCGTCGCGACCACGTGTTCCCAGCCGATGCCGCGCGCCAGCAGCATCTGCCGGCCCGCCACGCCCATCTCCGCGGCCTGCGCCGGACGCGCGGCGATGGCCTCCAGCGTCGCGGCAAGAGCGTCGGGATCCGGCGGCACCACCCAGCCGTTTTCCCCGTGCCGCATAAACTCGAGCGGCCCGCCGCCGTCGCTGCACACCACCACCGGCTTGGACGACAGCATCGCTTCGAGCGGCACATAGCCGTAGTCTTCGTCGCGCGCGGGAAAACACACGGCAAGGGCGCGGGCGTAGAAGTGCAGCTTCTCCTGTTCGCTGATCTCGCCCAGCAGCGCCACGCGGTGGCCCACGCCCAGCGCCTCGATCCGCTGGCGCAGTATTTCCATCTGGCCGCCGGTGCCGGCCAGCACGATCGACAGCCCGCCACGCAGCCGCGCGGCGGCCTCGACCAGCAGCGCCTGGCGCTTGAGCGTCTCGAGCCGGCTCGGCATGAAGATGAACGGCAGCGCCGCTTCGCAGCGGAACCGCCCCACCAGCGGCGGCGGGTGATAGAGCGGCTCGGCTTCGATCTGGTTGTACTGCCACAGCCGCTGTGCCACGCGCCGCGAGTTGGCAAAGCGCCGGCGGGTCCGGGCAAGGCTGGCGTTGTCGAAGGCGATCACACGCTCGCGCAGGCGCCGCAGCGGCGGCGTGGCCGCGGCTTCGGCATACAGGTCGTACACGGCGCGATGCTGGTGCATCACCCACACGTGGTGATCCGGGTGCGCGACCCCCCAGCCGGGAAACTGCAGGCTGATCACGCGGTCGATCTCCACCCCGTTGGGGCGGTGCATGTCGAGCGCGGCCGCGTGCGCCATGGCCTGCTCCACGGCGTCCTCCGGCCCGAAGCGGAACGGCAGCCGCAGCACCTCGAGCGCGTGCCCGGCCTCGCGCAGCGCGGCGGCGAGATTGGCGATGTGGTACTCGGCGCCGCCGTGCAGGAACGGCACCAGGTTCGCGGTCAGCAGGATCTTCACGGTGCGGCGGCGGCTTCGTGCTGTGGCGCCGGCGAGGCGGGCGGCAGCAGCGGCTTGCGCGCGATCATTGCGTAGTCCTGCGGTCCGCACAGGTGGCCGTTGACGCGCTCGGTCAACGGGTCGTCCCCGGGCACCTTGGCCGATGCCGGATAAGGGTTGAGCCGCAGCACCTGCGGCGCCTCGAAGCCATGGAAGGCCAGCAGGAACGACAGCGACGTCGGCGTGACCGGATTGCGGTGGGAAAAGTCATGATAGAAGGTATGGCTGCCCACCAGCAGGTTCTCCGGATTCGGCGTCTCGATCAGGATCGAACCGCCCGGCGCCAGCACCCGCGCCGCATTGGCGATCATCGCGTACAGCACTTCGAAGGGCAGATGCTCGACCACATGGAACGCCGTCACCGCGCCCAGCGCGCCGGCCGGCATGCGGGCCATGGCCTCTACGCCATCGCAGGCATCGACCTCCAGGCCGTGGCCGCGGCAGAACGCCACCATCGTGCTGTTGAGATCGACGCCGCGCGCCGGAATGCCGCGCTCGGCCAGCAATTCCAGCCATTCGCCGCGTCCGCAGCCGATATCGAGTACCGGGCCGGGTGACGCCTCGCGCAGGGCCTCGATCCAGCCGTCATAGGCGGACAGCTTGCGGCGGATCTCTTCGCGCGAGCCGCGGTTCGCGTTCTCGAAGGCCATGTAATAGGCCTCGATCTGCGCGCGCAGGTCCGCGCCGTCCGCGGCCTCGCCATGCCCGTTATCGCTGACCCCGTGGTGGGGCAGCAGGCCCGGCACGGGCGGCGCGGTGCGGCGCTCGCCCATGCGCGACAGTCGCTCATGGGTCAGCTCGGCCGAGAGCTTTTCCAGCTGGTCTTCCAGCGCGTCGAGGCGCGCGCGCGCGTCGCGCTGTTCGCGCAGGGCATTCAGCACGCTGCCCGCGACCGCCTCGATCGGCTTGCGCCAGGCGCGCTGCGCGCGCAGCATGCCGTCGCGTTGCCGCTGCAACGCATCGGCGAGCCACACCCCCGCCGCCTCGCGGCGGGCCAGGCGCTGCTCGTAGCGGCCGAAGGCGCGCCGCGCCGGCCCGCCCAGGCCCAGTCGCAGCGCAACGCGAGCCGCCAGGTACCGTGCCAGCAGTCCGGCGCCGCCGGCCAGCCGTACGCCGCGGCGACGGCCCTCGGCCGAGGCGCGCAGCTGTGCCACGACCCACAGCCGGCTATCGGTCAACGCCAGCACCGCGGCGTAGTGGGCGGCGCCGGCGTCGTCGGGCTCGCGTCCCAGCAGCAGGCGGTAGGCCTGCCCGACAAACTCCGTGCGCGGGATCGACAGCAGGTGGACCGGGTGCAGGACACCGTCCGCGCCGGCATAGCCCAGTTCCGGCAGCGCCGGCTCGGGCAGGCTCAGGTAGTCCGCGGACAGCGGATCCTGCGCGCTGGCCTTGCCATCGGCCGCGGCCGCCTCGGCGCGCACGCGGGCGACCAGCGCCTCCAGCGCCGCACGCGCCTGGGCCGCGTCACCGTCGCCCGCGGCCGGCGCGCACGGTTCAGCGGGCTCGGATAGCGCATTTCGCTCATGAAGCAAAGGGAATCTCCTTGTCGGCACCGGCACCGGCACGCACGCCCTGCGGGGTCTGGCTGAAGCTGACCGGCAGCTCGCACAACCCGGCGAAGGCGCGGGAACCGAATGCCGACACTTCGAACTCGAGTGCGTTGTCCAGCCAGTGCTGGCAGTTGTGAAGATGGGTCAGCTCCGAGTGGACCGCGAGCGTGACCGAATAGCTGCCCGGTGCCAGCCGCACCGGGAAATCGAAGCGGCATTCCGACACCGTGCCGCGGCGGAACTCGACCCGGCGCCCCAGCAGTCCGGTATTGGTGCCGAACATGTCCTGGCCGAAGCGGTCGCGCAGCAGGAAGCCGACATTCAGCGCCACGTTGTCGTCCGAGGCCACGGCAAGCCGCAGGCTGACCGCATCGCCGCAGACAAACTTGTGCGACTCCCGGCCCTGCCCGTCATGCAGCGTGGCGGCCACGATGCGCGTGCGCCGTTGCCCGTAGTCGCGGTCGCCATCGCCGCCATCATCGCGCGCCGTCATCTGCATGCCGGCGGGCACCCCGGCGATCAGCCGGAAATAGCGGCTCACGGCCTGCTCTGGCGTGCCGTCGAACAGCAGCCGGCCCGCTTCCAGCACCACCGCGCGATTGCAGACCAGCTTGATCGCGTTGACGTCGTGCGAGACAAAGAGAATGCCGCCGCCCTGCTCCCGGTACTCGCGGATCCTGGCGATGCACTTCTGCTGGAAGCGGGCATCGCCGACCGACAGCGCTTCGTCGACAACAAAGCAGTCCGGATCCGCGTGAATGGCGATGGCAAAGCCCAGGCGCATGGTCATGCCCGACGAGTACGTGCGCACCGGCGCATCGATGAACGGCCCCAGCTCGGAGAACGCAATGATGGCGTCGCGCTTGCGCCGCACTTCCGCCGCGTCCATGCCCAGCAGCCGGGCATTGACGTCGATGTTGTCGCGCCCCGACAGGTTGGGATCGAACCCCGTGCCCAGTTCCAGCAAGCCGGTGACCCGGCCCGCATGCCGGACCGTGCCGGCATCGGGCAGCAGTACCCCGGTGACCAGCTTGAGCAGCGTGGACTTGCCCGCGCCGTTGCGCCCGATCACCCCGACTGCGTCGCCCGGCCGGACTTCCAGGCTGACGCCGTCGAGCGCCTGGTGGTCGCGGTGGCAGGCCCGGCGCAGCAGCGCCTCCTTGAGCCGGTCCGCGGGGGATGCGTAGAGGCGGAACGCCTTGCTGACGCGCGTCAGCGCGAGCAGCGGCGCCGCCGTGGATGCAGTGCCTGGCATGTCAGAGCAAGTCCCGTAGTTCGCGTTCCAGCCGCCGCTTCATCCAGCGCGCGGCCAGCAGCAGCGCGGCCGCCAGCAGCGCCAGTGCCGCCAGCGGGGCCGGCGCCGGCAGCCGGCCGCCGAGGATGATGACGTGGACCGCGTCGATGGCCCAGTACGCCGGGTTGAGCATCAGCAAGGCACGCGCCCAGGCCGGCAGGATCTCGGGCAGGTAGACCACCGGGGTCATCCAGAAGCCGAACTGCAGCGCGACCGCCACGATATTGCGAACGTCCGGCAGGAACACCTCGAGCATGCCGAGCACGATGCCGACGCCGTAGGCAAACGCGCCCAGCAGCCCGATCACGGCCGGCAGCGCCAGCCATGCCGGGTTGAACGGAAAGCCGATCACGGCAAGGTACGCGGCATAGAGCACCATCGATATGCCGTAGACCGTCAGCTCCACCGCAACCACATGCAGCGGCATCAGCCCCAGGCTTACCGGTACCTTGCGGATCAGGTGCGCCTTGGCGGTGTAGACCGTGGACAGGCGCGACAGCGTATTGGCGAACAGGTTCCACGCCAGCATCCCGCCGATCAGGTGCACCGTATAGGCGTAGGGGCTGCCGTCGCTGCCGAGCCGTGCCCGCATCAGGTGCGAGAACACGGTACTGAACACGATAATGAGGCACAGCGGGTGGATGATCAGCCAGGCCATGCCGAACAGCTGGCCCTGCTGGCGGTCCACCAGCTCCTGCCGCGCGAACAGCAGCATCGTCGAAAGCGCCTGGCGTCTTGCCATGGTCCCTGTTTCCTTCTCTGCGCGACCGGCCACGTCAGGCGTGGTGCGCCGAAGCCGGCGCCGTGCCGCCTTGCGCCGGCGCACGGCCATAGTTGTCTTCGAAGCGCACGATGTCGTCTTCGCCGAGATAGTTGCCGCATTGCACTTCGATCAGCACCAGCTCGCTGCTGCCGGGGTTGTGCAGCCGGTGCTTCTGCCCCGCCGGAATGTAGGTGGACTGGTTGGCCAGCAGCCGCGCGTGCTGCGTGCCGTTCTCGACCAGCGCTTCGCCGCAGACCACGATCCAGTGCTCGTAGCGATGCGCGTGCAGCTGCAGCGACAGCGACTGGCCGGGCGCCACCACAATGCGCTTGACCTTGAAGCGCTCGCCCTCCACCAGCACGGAATAGGCGCCCCAGGGCCGCCGCACCGTCCGATGGTGCCGGTAGGCGTCATGCCCCTTGCGCTGCAGCGCCGCGACGATGTGGCGCACATCCTCGGCGTGCTCGCGGTGCGCGACCAGCAGCGCGTCCTCGGTGTCGACGATCATCAGGTTGTCCAGGCCGACGGCGCCGACCACGCGCTCGCTGCGGATAAAGCAGCGGCGGGTGTTGTGCAGCACGGCCTCGGCGCTCACGCTGTTGCCCTCGCCATCCTGCGGCAGCAGCGCGCTCACGCTCGACCACGACCCGACATCGCTCCAGCGCATGGTGTTGCGCACCACGGCGACGCGCTGGGAGCGTTCCATCAAGGCAAAATCCAGCGACTGCGCGCGCACGGCCTCGAACACCACCGGGTCGAGCTCGAGCGACAGCTGGTCGCCGGCGCGCAGTTCGCGGCCGCCGCGGACGCTGCCGGCGGCCTGGTCGGCGATATCCGAGGCGTAGCGCTGCAGCTCGGCCAGCACCGCGCCGGCCGAGAAGCAGAACATGCCGGAGTTCCACAGGTAATCGCCGCTGGCCAGGTAGGCCTTGGCCAGCTCCAGCGCGGGCTTCTCCACGAAGCGGCACGCCAGGTGCGCCTGCTCGCCCGCGCCGATGCGCGGCCCGGCCTGGATATAGCCGTAACCGGTCTCCGGCGCGGTAGGCGCCACGCCGAACGTGGCCAGCCATCCCTGCCGCGCGACCGCCGCCGCAGCCGCCACCGCCTCGACGAAACTGTCCAGCGGCTCGATCAGGTGGTCGGCGGGCAGCACCAGCATCAAGGCATGGTCGCCGTGCCGGCGCGCGACCCAGCTCGCCGCCGCGGCAATGGCCGCGGCGGTGTTGCGGCCCACCGGCTCGAGCAGGAAGCTGCAAGGCATGGCACCCGCCGCGCTGCGCGCAAACATGTCGCGTGCGAGAAAGTAGATGTCGCGGTTGATGACGGTCACCACCTCTTGCACGCCCGGCAGCGCCGCGACGCGGTTGAACGTCTTCTGCAGCAGGCTCTCGCCATCCGCCAGCGTCATCATCGGCTTGGGGAATGTCTCGCGCGACACCGGCCAGAGCCGGGTTCCGGCGCCGCCGGAAATCACCACCGGAACCAGTACCGGCAGGTCAGTGTTGTCCATGTCTGGGTTCTCCAAAAGGCTTGGTGGCTGCGGACACATGGGGGGCACGGCTTGCGGCCGTGCGCGCTGGCCGCTCCGGCCGCTCGGGCTGCCCGGACCGCTCCGGCTGTCCCGGCGCGGCTTGGCCCGAAAACTGCGCACTGGCATCGCGCACGTCCTGCTCGGTGAGCAGGCCCGCCGCAAACAGCAGCCGCAATCGCGTGACGACGTTGGTATAGCGGGCGCGGGCCAGGTTGCGGCGCGCGGTATGGAGCTGCTGCTGCGCATTGAGCAGGTCCAGGTTGACGCGCATGCCCGCCGCGATGCTCAGGCGCGTCGCGCGCAGCAGTTCCCGCGCGGCCTGTTCCGCCTGCTCGTAGGCGCCGACCTTGACCACGCTGCTGAGGGCCAGGTCGAACTGCTTGCGCACCTCGTCCGTGACCTCGGTCCGGCGCCCGTCGAACTCGGCCATCGCCTTGCGGTAGTTGGCTTCGGCCTGGCTGACCTGGGCGCTGACGGCACCGCCGCTGAACAGCGGCACGGCCACCTGCAGGCCGACGTACGCGGTGTCGTACTTGGTGTTCAGCGTGTTGACGGTTTCCGACTTGTTCTCGCCATAGCTGGCCACCAGGTCGACCCTGGGCAGGTGGCCGGCACGCGCGCGGCCGATATCCTGCCGCGCCGCTTCCACGCCGTGCTCGCGCGATTGCAGCTCGGGATTGTTGGCGATGGCGGCATCGGTCCAGTACCCGATATCGGCCGGCGCCGGTCCTTGCGCGCGGAACCCCGCCGACAATGTCGCCAGCAGCCGGTCCTGGCCGCCCGGGCTGGCACCGAGGATCGCGTCCAGGCGCTTGCGCGCCGCCGTCAGCCCGTCGCGTGCCTCGATCACCTGCGCCACCGCGAGGTCAAGCCGGGCCTGCGTCTCGACGATGTCGGTGCGCGTACCCTCGCCCTTGTCGAAGAAGCGGTAGTTCTGTTTCAGCTGCTCCTGCAGCGCGTCGCGCTCGGCCTCGGCCAGCGCGATCACGTCATAGGCCTCGAGCACCTCGGTGAAGGCCGTGGTCACGCGCAGCGCCAGTTCCTGGCGCCGGCTGTCGAACAACGCCGCGCTGGCCTGCGACTGGGCTTCGCCCTGGCGAAAGCGCGACCAGTAGTCCCAGTTGAACAGCGGCTGGCGCAGCTGCACCGCGCCGCTGTAGCTGCGGTAGAACTCGGTGGTGGTCTGGTCGCCCAGGCGCGGCCCGGCGTAGCGGGTGATGTCCGATCGGTTGCGCGCCCAGTTGTAGGTGAACTGGATCTGCGGCAACAGGAAGGACCGCCCGATCACGCGATACTGCTCGCCGGCGGCGGCCTCTTCCACCGCGGAGCGGTAGCGGGGATCCTGCGCGAGTGCCAGGTGATAGGCATCGAGCAGCGTCATGGCCTGCGCCGCGGCGCCAGCTGGCGCGCACAGCAGGCATGCGGCGGCGAGCGTGGCCAGCACGCCGGTTCCAGCACGAACGACGCGCATCATTCCTCCGTCAACGCCGTTCTCGCGCGATCGGCCACCGGCTTGAACAGATAGCTCAGCATGGTGCGCTCGCCGGTCTTGATGAAGACCTCCACCGGCATGCCCGGCCGGACCTGGTGGCCGGCGAGCCGGTCCATGCCGTCCGGCGTCACCTGTGCGCGGACCTTGTAGTACGGCGCGCCCTCTTCCTCGGTCAGGCGGTCCGCCGACACCACCGAGACCTCCGCCGGGATGCGCGGCGTGCGGCTTTGGTTGAACGCCGTGAACATCAGTTCCACCGGCAGGCCGCTGGTGACCTTGTCGATCAGGTTGACCGGCACCCGGGCTTCCACTTCGAGCGGCTCGCCGTCGGGCACGACGTCCATCAGCCTGGCGCCGGGCGCCACCACGCCGCCCTGGGTAAAGATGGCCAGCCCCACCACCGAGCCCGACACCGGCGCACGCACCTGCGTATTGGCGACGTCGAAGTCAAGCCCCTCCAGCCGGCTGCGCAGCATGCGCACATCGCGCTGGGCTTCACCCAGCAGCGTCCGCACCTCTTTCTGTTCCTGCTCGCGGCGAAGGCTGGCGCGTATGCGCAATTCGGTGAGCTGGCTCTGGGTGCGGCCGATGGTGCCGAGATCCGCCGAGATCTCGCCGTTGACCTGCGCGTAGAGGCGCTCGGTGTCCAGCAGGCGGTTGCGCGGCATGTAACCCTCGCGCGCCAGTTCACGCATGTTCTGCAGCTGCTCGCGCAGCGCGGCCAGCTGCTGCTGCTTGTTCTGGCGCGCGTCGCGCAGCCCGCCGAGCTGCGATTGCAGCCCGGTGATGCCCTCGGCAATCGTGCCGAGCTCCTTCTGCAAGGCTTGCCGGCGGGAGGCAAAGAGCTGCCGCTGCACGGCGACCACCTCGGCGACCCCCGGATCCGACGCCGCCTCCCGTTCGATCTCGCCGAAGTCGATGTCGGCGAGGCCGTCCCGCTCCGCCAGCAGTCGCGCCTCGACCGCGCGCGCGGTGAGCAGCTGCGCACGCGTCGCCTCGGCCTGCGCGCGCGCCTGTGTATGGTTCATGGTGACCAGGACCTGCCCGGCCTTGACCTTGTCTCCGTCCTTGACCAGGATCTTCTCGACAATGCCGCCGCTCGGGTGCTGAACCACCTTGCGGTTGCCCGAGACGATGACGGTCCCCCCAACCGGCACGCCCTTGTCCAGCGGCGCCAGCGCCGCCCACAGCAGGAAGCCCCCCAGCCCCGCGGCGATGACGGTCCAGCCGATGCGGCTGTAGCGGCGCGCGGGAACCGCGGGCCCAGATGGCTGCGCGGCGGCGGCCGGCGGCAGCGACGATGCATGATCGAACGACATAGCGATTCAGGTCAGGAATGTGAGCCGGCTGCCCGCGCGGGCTCGCCGCGGCTCGCCAGGACTGGATTGGCACCGCGCGCCGGCTTGTCGGCCGCCTGCGCCTGTGCCCGTTGCTGCATCGCGCGCAGCACCTCTTGGGTCGGGCCGAATGCATGCGAGGTACCGTCCTGCAGCACCAGCAACCGGGTGGTCACGGCCAGCACGCTGCTGCGATGGCTGACGATGACGACCGTGGCGCCGCGTTCGCGGCACAGCGTGATCGCACGTGCCAGCGCAGCCTCCCCGACTTCGTCCAGGTTGGAGTTCGGTTCGTCGAGCACGATCAGCGCTGGCGAGCCATACAGCGCGCGCGCCAGCGCGATGCGCTGCTTCTGCCCGCCCGACAGCCCGGCGCCATCCGGGCCCAGTTCGGTGCCATACCCCTTGGGCAGCTTCAGCACCATGTCGTGCACACCGGCAAGGCGCGCGGCGTCGACCACAGCCTCGGCATCGATCTCGCCGAAGCGCGCGATGTTTTCCGCCACCGTCCCCGCGAACAGCTCGATGTCCTGCGGCAGATAGCCGACAAACGGTCCCAGTTCATCCTTGTTCCATTGCCAGACATCGGCCCCGTCGAGCCGCACCTCGCCAGCCATCGGTGGCCATACGCCGACCAGCAGGCGTGCCAGCGTGGACTTGCCCGAAGCGCTGGGACCGATCACGCCAAGGACCTCGCCCGGCGGCAGCGCGAAGTTGACGTTCTTGAGCACCGGCGCGGTGCCCGGCGCGCCGCCGACCAGCCGCGCCACCGTGAGTTGCCCACGCGGGCGCGGCAGCGACATCGCGCTGCGCCGCGCCGGATTTGCCGCCAGCAGTTTGTGCAGGCGCTCGTAGGCTGCCCGCGCCGCGCTCCACTGCTTCCAGCCGCCGATCACCCCTTCGACCGGGCTCAGGGTCTTGCCCATCAGGATCGAGGCGGCGATCATCATCCCGGCGGTGATCTCGTTGTCCAGCACCAGCAAGGCGCCCACGCCCAGCACCATCGATTGCAACGCGATGCGCGCGAAGCGCGTCCATGCGCCCACGATCGACGCCTTCTCGCTCGCCTCGCCCTGCTTGCCGAGAAAGGCTTCATGAATGCGCAGCCAGCGTGCCTGCAGCGGTCCCAGCATGCCCATTGCCTCGATGGCCTCGGCATTGCGCAGCGTCACCGTGGCCGATTCGGCCGAACGCAGCGACAAGCGGCCCGCTTCGTCGAGCGGCTGGCGCGAGATGCGCTCGTTGATCACCGCCAGCGCGATCAGCACGGCGGCACCGCACAGCGCGAACAGCCCGAGATGGAAGTCGAACAGGAAGATCACGCCCAGATACAGGGGAAACCAGGGGGCATCGAAGAATGCAAACAGCGTCGAACCCGAAACGAACTGGCGCAGCGTGGTCAGGTCGTTGAGCGCCTGGCCGGCGATGTAGCTGCCCTGGCGCAGGTTGGTCTCGAAGGCGGCGGTGTAGACGCGCCGGTTGAGTTGGGCGTCAAGCTGGGCACCGACATGGATGGCCACCTGGCTGCGCACGTATTCAAGCACGGAGATCAGCGCAAACAAGCCCAACGTGATAGCGCTAAGCATCCACAGCGTGGTTTCGCTGCGGCTCTGCAGCACGCGGTCGTAAACCTGCAGCATGTAGAGCGACGGCACGAGCATCAGCAGGTTGATCACGGCACTGAACACGCCGATATTGCGCAAGGCACTCTTGTGCGCGCGCAGGGCTGTCAGGATTTCACTGCCGGGAGGCGCGGATTGGCTCATATGGATTTGCGGATACACCTGAAGCACTGCGGAGAATGGCACCTGCCGTGGGCTGGTTGCGTTGTGACGCGGTGTCACAAAGCAGGTGCGAATTCTGGATGAGGGCTGGGGCGGTGCTTGTGACGTCCATCACAAAATTGTGTGAGGTGGGTCACGGTGGGTTTTGTTCTGGGGGGTGGGGGGATTTGCTTTGGCAATGCGGGTGGCTGTCGTGCTTGGCGGGCGCTGCTGTTTCGCCGGCGTAGCCGGCGACCTCCTTTCTGTCCGAGCGACAGAAAGGAGGCAAAGAGCGCGTCGCCTGGGCGGCTGGCCAAGGCGGTGTTGGTGGTTCTGGCGGTGTTGACTTGCGGTTGTGTTGGTGGTGGTTCCACCCTGCTGACGCTACCTGGATGTGCCTGGCGTCCAAGGTCGGATGGACGAACCCGACTTTAGGTTGGTGGCAGCCTGCTTATGACGTTATTGGTGGGACGCCTTCGGCTGCGCTGCGCGCGCGCTCTATCTCAGGTCTGCTGCTCTGGCACGGAGTGCGTCGCTGCGCTCGCACGCGTTGTCGCGGGGGCGAGCCCACTGGCTTTTGCTGCTCGCTTGTTCTCCCCTCTCCCGCGGGAGAGAGGCGGGGGAAGAGGCGGCACGTCAACGGAGTACGGCGCCAGAATCCGCTAGGAGCGCGCCATCCCAATTCGTCAATCGACGCATGCTGGCCGCAACCTCACCAGCGCCGAAACTCCGGCTCCACCGCGGGCGCGGCGGCAGTGCCGTTGCGCAGCACGCTTTCGTATAGTGCGTGATAGCGCCGGCGCATTGTGCTGGCGCTGAATTTTTCGACGAAGCGGGCGCGTGCGTTGCGGCCGAGCGCTGAGGCCATGCTCGCATCGGCATGCAGGCGCGAGAGTGCGGCGCGCAGGGCAGCCGGATCGGCCGGCGGGACGACGTAGCCGGTGTGATCGTGCACGTTGACGTAGCTGCTGCCGGTGCCGATTTCTGAAGACACCAGCGGCTTGCCGAACATTGCCCCTTCGAGCAGCGTGACGCCGAATGCTTCTGACCTCAGGTGCGAGGGGAAGACCACGCCCCGGCACAGCGACAGCAGCGCATGCTTGTCGGTATCCGGCAGCACGCCCAGGAACGTCACGTTGCCCAGCCCCAGCGCGACGGCCTGTTGCCTCAGGGCGTCTTCCTGCGGCCCGGTGCCGACGATGACGACGCGGAACGCGGCGTCGCGGCACGCCTCCATCAGGATATGCAGGCCCTTGTAGTAGCGGATCACGCCGACGAACAGGAAAAATCCCTCCCCCAGGCGATCGCGCCACATGGCGACGCGGGCGGGGTCGGCTTCGCACTCGCTGGCATCGAGGCCGATCGGGATGGTGTGCACGCGTGCGCGATGGCGGCGCAGTACGTCGCTCGTTTCAAGATAATTGGGAGAGGTGGCGACGATCGCCTGCATGCTGCCCAGGAAACGATGCATCAGCGGCGCATACACGGGCATCAGCAGACGCTGGCGCACGATGTCGGAGTGGTAGGTGACGATCGCCGGCACGCGCACGCCCGCGGCAAAATGCAGCACGTCCCCAAACGGCCACGGAAAGTGGTACTGCACGACATCGGCCTGCGCCACGGCGCGCCGGAACTGCGCCAGCGCACTGAACGAGATCGGCGTGGACGCCGGCGCCAGGTGCGCACGTGCCCGCGTGACGCGCACGCCGTCGATCTCCAGCTCGCGCTGCGTGCCACCGCCATGCCGGCTCAGGGTGAACACCTCGTGCGCCAGGCCATCGGGCTGCCTGCGCGCGAGCTGGCGGATGACCTGTTCGATGCCCCCGTACGAGTCCGGGTAGTACACCTTGAAGACGTGAAGAATATTCATGGCAGTGCGTGGCTTGGCATCCGGCCCTGGTCGGCTGGTGGCAGAGTCTCTCGTGGCGTGCACGGGCGGAGTGTGATGGCCGTCACAGAATGCCAGGCACCGGCTCGCTATGGTTGCGCCTCATGCCCCAGTCCTCCTGCTTTCCGGCCCGGCCGCTGTGCGTCGCGGTGGGTGCCGTTTCGCTGTCATCCCCGCTGACGGGAATCGGCCAGTACACGCGTCACCTGGTGCGCGAGCTCGCGGCGCTTGGCGCGACGCCGCACTGCTTCCTGGGCGCGGGCTGGAGCGAGTCCGGCAGCGCCAGCCCTCATGCCGGGGCCGATGGCCCGGCGCCGGACAATGCCGGGCGCGCCGCGGCATGGCGCACCGCGGCGCGCGGCCTGTTGCGGCGCTCCGGGCTGGCGCACGTCGCCTCGCGCGCGTGGCAGGCGCACCGGTTCCGCACGGGCCTGCCGCGCGAGGCGGCGCTCTACCATGAGACCAACTTCCTGCCGTTCTGCTACGGGGCGCTGCCGACCGTACTCACGGCGCACGACGTATCGTGGCTGCGCTATCCGGAAACCCATCCCGCTGCACGGGTCAGCCTGATGCACCGGCAGTTTCCGCGCGCGCTGGCCCGGGCCGACCGCGTCATCGTGGTGTCGGACTTCGTGCGCGCCGAGCTGCTGGCGCTGTGCGAGGTCGATCCCGGCAAGGTCCGCGTGGTCCATAACGGCGTCGCGCCGGCGTTCCGGCCGCATGCCGCGGACGTGCTCGCGCCGGTGCTTGCCCGCCACGGCCTGGTGCCCGGCCGCTATATGCTGGCACTGGGCACCCTGGAGCCGCGCAAGCGGCTGTCGACGGCGCTGCGTGCGCACCAGCGGTTGCCGGCCGCGCTGCGACGCCATATGCCGCTGGTGCTGGCCGGCATCAAAGGCTGGCTGACCAGCGGACTGGAACGCGAGATGGCGCCCGCGGTGGCGCGGGGCGAGGTTCGCGTGGCGGGCTACGTGCCCGACGCGGAACTGCCGAGCCTGGTCGCAGGCGCCTGTGCCATGGTCTACCCATCCATCTACGAAGGCTTCGGCCTGCCGCCGCTGGAGGCCATGGCCAGCGGGGTACCGGTCATCTGCTCGGACCGGTCGGCGCTGCCGGACGTAGTAGGCGATGGCGGGGTATTGCTGGACCCGGACGACATCGACGGTTTCAGCGCGGCGATGCTGCGCGCCTGTGAAGACGCGCGCTGGCGCGCAGCCATCGGCGCCCGCGCCCTGCGTCGCGCCGCCGGCTTCAGCTGGCAGCGCTGCGCGCGCGAAACCCTCGACGTCTACGGCGAACTGCTGGCTACGGGGCGTGGGTGACGGCACGCGGAGGAATGTGACACCCATCACGGAACGGGTGAAACCGGCCGGCTACGCTTGCCGCTTCGATTTCGCGAGAAAAGCAAGGCAGCAAGAGGATGAGCCACGCCATTCAGTTTGACATCGTGGTGGACGGGTTCCGCATTCCGTGCACGGCTTCCGCCGAGGCCGGTTCGCAGGCGCGCCGTTCGGCCGGCGGACCGGCGGCGGATATCGACGCCGCGCTGGCCCGGTTGCAGCATGCCGCGCGCTTGCGCTTCCTGCAGGGCGCGGCGCCGCCGGTGGTCGTGCTGCGCGAGCATCTGCATGCGAACGGAGCTTGCCCGTGACGGGTCGGCACCGCCGCGGCGGCGTGCAGGCGCTGCCGGTGCGCACGACGTTCGGCCGCTACGTGCTGACCGGCTGCGCCCTGTTGCTGGCGGATGTCGCGCTGTTCCTTTCGCTCACGCATGCCGGCGTCGCGCCGGCGGCGGCGCAGGTGGCAAGCCGCGGCGCCGGCGCCATCGTCGGATTCGTGGCGCACAAGGGCTATTCCTTTCGCCATGGCGGCGTGGCTGCGCATGGGCTGCTGTCCCAGGGCGGCGGCTACGGCGTCCTGACGCTGGCCGGCGTGGCGCTTTCGCCAGTCGTGCTGGCCCTGGCGCTGCGACTCTGCGGCGAGCGGCTGCTGGTCGCCAAGCTGGCGGCGGAAGTGGTGATGGCCGGCCTCAACTTCGTCGCGATGCGCTGGCTGTTCCGTGCGCGTGCGGCCAGTACGCCATGATCGCCGGCGTCTTGCGCATAGCCGCACGGCGTGCGTCCACCGAACTGTCGCTCTCCTGGCGTGTCGCCCTTGCGCTGCTGACGGCGCTCATTCTTGCGCCCGCGGTGCTGTCGCCCGGCGTGATGCTGGGCACGGATCCCGCCCTGCGCTTTCCGCAAGGCGACCAGGCACAGGCGCTGGCCGGGGCCTGGTACTACTACGCCGATGGCTGGCGCCTCCCGCTGTTCTCGATGCGCGTGCCCGGCATCGACGGCCTGCGCAGCGTGATTTTCACGGACAGCATTCCGCTCCTCGCACTGGCCGGCAAGCTGTGGTACCGGGCGGGCGGCGCGGCGCTGGAACTGACGCCCGCGTGGCTCTGGATCTGCATGCTGGGACAAGGCTGGGCAATGACGCTGCTGCTGGACCAGCTGGGCCTGCGCCAGGCCGTTCACGTTGCCACCGGCACCGTACTGGCCCTGGTCATGCCCGCCCTGCTGTTCCGCTACTGGATGTGGCATCTGGCGCTGTGCGGCCAGTTCGTCCTGATCCTCGCACTGGCGCTGGCGCTGCGCCCGCCCGCGGGCATGGTGCGCGCGCCGCTGGACTGGAGATGGCCAGCCCTGCTGGTCGTGGCACTGGGCGTCCATCCCTACCTGCTGGCCATGACCTTGCCTTTCTTCCTGCTGAGCGCGCTGCGTGCCGCGTTTGAGCGGCAGCCTGGCGCGGCGCGCGGCGCCCTGGCGGCCGCCGGCCTGACCCTGGGCGTGCTTGGTGTTGCGCTTGCGCTCGGCGGCTATCTCGGCCAGGGACTGGTGCGCGGCAGCGAGGGTTTCGGCATTTACTCGATGAACCTGCTCGCCCCGTTCGGCGCGATGGGAAAGAGTGGCCTGCTGCCGGGCAGCGGGCACTTTGCGCGCGGCACGCCCGGCCAGATGGAGGGATTCAACTACCTCGGGCTGGGCCTGCTGGCGGGCCTGCTGTTGGTCGCCGGTGCCGTGTGCGCAGGCCGTGGTGCTGCGCTGCGCGCCGCGGCACGGCGGCAATGGCCGCTGCTGGCGCTGCTGGCCGGCCTGACGCTCTACGCGCTGTCCACCACCGTGTATGCCGGTGGCTATCGACTGTTGCGCTACGACTGGCCGGCGGGCCTGCAAGGCCTGACCGCAACCTTCCGCGCCTCGGGCCGCTTCTTCTGGCCGGTGGGCTATGCCATGGCCGCCTTCGTGCTGTATGGACTGGCGCGCTGCTACCGTCCGCGCACGGCCGCTGCATGCATGGTGGCCGTCGCCGCGCTGCAATGGCTCGACACCGCGGTGCTGCGCTCGGTCGTCATCACCGAGAAGCCCATGGACCCGGTGTCATCGGACCCGCTCGTCGGCGCACTGGTCGGGCGCCATGCCGCGCTCGCGTTCCATCCGCCGGTAGGCTGCTCGGACGACCGTGCCGCCATGCATGGCGGATTCGCCCTGCAGCTCTTGGCCGCGCGCGGCGGGCTGGCCATCAACAGTCTCTCCGGTGCACGCCAGGAAACCGACTGCACGCGCATCGCCGCGGCCCTGTTCCGACAGACGCTCGAGCCAGGCGTGCTGGTCGTGCTCGGGCCGCCGTATGACGCGCAGTACATTGCCGGGCGCGGGTGGAGCGCCCATTGCGTGGCCCGGCATGGTCTGCACTTCTGTAGCGCCGTCATCAGGTGATCTTCATGCAAGCCAGCGAACCGACGGAGCTGTCCGTCATCATCCCCGCGTACAACGAGGCGGCCAGCCTGCCACTGGCGCTGCCCCGCATCGTCAGCGAACTCGCACAGCTCGTCTCGCGCTTCGAGATCGTCATCGTCAATGACGGTTCCAGCGACCAGACCGCGGCGGTTGCCGACGAGCTGGCAAAGCGCCACCGGTTCGTGCGCGCCATCCATTTTTCGCGCAACTTCGGCAAGGAGGCGGCACTGGAAGCGGGGCTCACCTATGCCCGCGGCCGCGGCCTGCTCTTTATCGACGCGGACCTGCAGCATCCGCCCGCGCTGATCCCGCAGATGATCCGTGCCTGGCGCGCCGGCGCCGACGTGGTCAACGCGCGCAAGCGGCATCGCGGCGAGGAACGCGCCGCCTATGGCGCGGCGTCGCGCCTGTTCTACCGGATGTTCGAGCGTGCCACCGGCTTTGCCTTCGAAGGCGCCAGCGACTACAAGTTGCTCGACCGGCAGGTGGCCGATGCGCTGCTGCGCTGCCCCGAACGGGACCGCTTCTTTCGCGGGCTGGTGGCGTGGGTCGGCTTCCATCAGGTTGATATTCCCTTCGACGTGGCGCCGCGCGAAGCGGGGCGTTCCTCATGGTCGGTGGCTGGGCTGATGCGCTATTCGCTGCGCAGCCTGGTGGCATTTTCGTCGCTGCCGCTGCAGGCGGTCGCCATGGCCGGCTTCGCCGGCGTGGTGCTGAGTTTCCTGCTGATCTTGCAGACCGTGGCGCGCTACCTCAGCGGCAATGCCCTGGACGGCTTTACCACCGTGATCATCGCGCAGGCAGCGTTCAGCAGCCTGTTGCTGCTTGCGGTGGGTGTGCTGGCTGTCTATCTGGCACGCGTCTATGACGCGCAAAAACAGCGGCCGTCGTTTTTTGTGCGGGACCCTGATGCAGGTGTGAGGAGTGGGACCGTGTTGCGGGACATGGAAATTCAGCCAGCGCCGCCGCGTGTGCGGAAGCCCGTGGGGGCTTGTGATACCGATCACAGCCGGGTCGATCACGAGCTTCTATAGTGGGTCCTGTTGGCGCAATGACCCCGCCAACTTTCCCGTTATCGCCAGGCTGCCCCCGCACGCCTGGCATCTTTTTTTGGGGCGATGAAGCGGTGTTGTTTGAGGGTGTGGGGTAGGTTGCATGAGGTGTCGTGCTTGGCGGGCGTGGCGGTTTCGCTGGCGTAGCCGGCGGCCTCCTTTCCGTCCGAGCGACAGCAAGGAGGCACTGCGCGCGCTCCCTATCTCAAGTCTACGGCTCTGGCACGGAGTGCGCCGCTGCGCTCGCGCGCGCTATCGCGGGCGAGCCCAAAGGACTTTTCCCTTCCGCGGGTTTTCTCCCCTCTCTCGCTTGCGGGAGAGAGACGGGCGTGAGGGCCGGCGCATCCGTGAAGTCATGCGCCCGCCATATTCATCAGTGTGAACTTCGCCTGGTTCGTCGCGTTGGCCTTGGCTTGGCAGCGGGCCCTGTATGTGGATGCCGGCTGACCGGCGCGACTGTGACGTGCTGATTCGGGAAGAGCCGCTCGGCTGCCTCCTTGGCCTGCATGCAGCTCAGATACTCCCCATTGAAGACGACGGCAAACTCTCCGACATGCTGCTCGATCGCCCAACCCGTTTCCGTACGAACTACTATCGTTATTCGTTCAACCACCTTCATTCCCCGTCGAGCCGTGCTTTGCATCACGGTCTTTTTTGTTGGTAAAGCAGAGACTTCAATACACAGGCCAAGGCAATATTGCTATCGATGCGTCCATTGCGGCGTGCGCATCATCCAGACATTGCTCGCACATATGGTGCCCGCAATCCCGGCCTCGCTCATCACCCAAACATGGGTGAACCGTGCGTCACCGAAATACGGTTCGACATGGCATGTTCGCCATAACCAATAAATTTGCAACGAATCTCAGGCGAATTATTAAAGTCATTTCGTCAGAAAAGCAAGACAGCTCGCGGCGAGTTCGATGGCCACCCCACCAAAGGGGATTGCGGCAGCAATGCTGTGACACCTGTCACATCCCCGTGCGCATGTCATCGGCTAGCCTTGCCTTTCGACAGGCACGCACCACCCGGTGCGCTTCTCAGGGCAAGGCGACATGCAAGACGTGGAGTTCATCGAGCACGAAGGCCGGCGCTTCGTGCTGGTTCCGGAACGGACGTGGAATGACATCAAGGGCTGCATCCAGCAGCTGCTGGAGGAAGCGGGAATCGATGCCGGTACCGCGACTCCGTTCTCCCCGCCACTACTGGTGCAGGCCGCGATTTCCGCCGGCAGCTCCGAGCTGCGCGCATGGCGCCGCTTTCGCGGCTTGCCGAGCGATCAACTGGCCAAGCGCGTCGGCGTGACGCGGGCCTATATCTCGATGATCGAAACCGGTCGGCGCCGGCCCGCCGCCGACCTGCTGCACCGGCTTGCGCGCGAACTGGAGATTCCGGTCTGCGCGTTGGCAAGGAACCACGGCGCCGGCTAACGCGTTCACGCTATCGGCGCGTTGTTGTCGTTCTCTGCCGCAAGCGTTTCGGCGCACCGTTGCACGGCCTCTGTCTTTGCGCGTTTTTGTGGCCCCAGTCACTGATTCGGTGTGCGCATTTCCGGATACTGCCCCCGACGCGTTTTGCAGCGTGTCGCAGCCGGCGCCTCCAATGTCATTGACCATGCAGGCTGCAACGGAAGCGAGATCCGGATTTCGTACTGGCCCGCGCCGCGGATTGGCAGGCCGAAGTCCAGATCGCTTGTTTTTATTCCCAGGAGAACACTATGGCAGCATCTGCCTACTACGATCAGGTACAGAAGGTCTATATCGCCTACTACGGCCGCCCGGCCGACCCCACTGGCCTGGAATTCTGGGCCACCAAGCTCGACGGTGTCGGTGGCAATCTGAACGCGATCATCGATGCCTTCGGCAACTCGGCCGAGTCGACCGCCCTTTATGGCGGCCAGACCCACGGCGAGAAGATCAACGCGATCTACCAGCAGATGTTCGGCCGTGACGCCGAACCGGCTGGCCTCGCCTTCTATACCGGCCTGCTCGCAGCGACCCCGCCCAAGGCCACGCTGGCCAGCATCGCGCTGGACATCGTCAACGGCGCGCAGGGCAGCGACAAGGTCGCCGTCGACGCCAAGCTGGCAGCCGCCGAAGGCTTTACCGCCGCGCTGAACACGACCCCTGAAATCCTGAAGTACAGCGGCGACTGGGCCGCCCAGCAGGCGCGCGACTGGCTCAAGCCGGTCGACCAGCCTGGCGAAGGCTCCAACCCGCAGGCCGTGATCGACAAGATCGTCGCCGGTCCGGCACCGCAGCCGGGCAGCAAGGTGCTGACCACCGCCATCGACACCATCACGCTCGGCGCGGCCGACACCGTGACCGGCGGCACCGAGACCCTGACCCAGGGCGACTCGATCACCGGCCCGGGCAAGGTCGTGCTGAGCCTGGCTGCCAAGCAGGATCTGTACTCCGGCACCACCATCGCCGGTGCCAGCAAGGTGACCATCCAGCCGACCGGCGACGTGGCCGTCACCACCAAGAACTGGACCGACATCCAGCAAGTCGTGGTCGAGAAGGTCAAGGGTGACGTGAGCCTGGAAGACCTGCAAGGCGCCGCCACGCAGTATGACCTCGTCGACGCGATCCAGGCCGAAGACAAGATCACGCTGAACTTCGACGGCCAGCAGATCCAGGGCAAGGAAGCCAACGTCTCGGTCAAGGAAGTCAACGCGACGGTGGAGATCAACACCGATGCCGGCTTCGACGTCGAGACCATCAACCTGACCATCAACGATGACAAGGCTGGCTTCGAGTCGAACCTGACCGACCTGATCGGCGACGGCACCAAGACGCTGAACATCAAGGGCGGCCAGGCCGGCCTGAACTTCGGCATCAAGGGCGCGCTGGACTCGTCCCTGACCACCATCGACGCCTCGGGCGCGCTGGCCAACCTGAACCTGAACATCTCGGAATCAGACCAGCAGGTGAACGTCAAGCTGGGCTCGGGCAACGACGTGCTGAACGTCGGCGACTCGCTGCGCACGGGTGACGTGATCGACGGCGGCGCCGGTGCCGACAAGGTCGTCGCCGTGTTCGACGCCAACGCCACGGTGGCCGAAGCCAACCGCGCGCCGACCATGAGCCGCGTCGAGACGCTGGATGCCACGTTCCTGAACGCGGTCCACCTGGACGGCACCAACATCAACGACCTGGCCACCATCAACCTGAAGGCCTCGACGGGCCGTGCCGACTTCAACAACTTCGACAGCACGCTGAAGACCCTGAACATCCAGGGCAACCTGGCGCAGGGCGTCGAAGTGGACTACGACGGCCAGGCGCTGACCACGCTCGATATCAACATCGAAGGCACCACCAGCGTGATCGGCAACGCCGGCAATCCGTCGGGCATCCGCGTCATCAACGCCGACAAGGTGGCGCTGAGCCACAACGGCAGCGAGAGCGTGGTGATTTCGCGCGGCCTGCAGGTGGACGACTCGTTCTCGGGCCGCTACACCACCGACCTGTCGATCACCAACAACTCCGCCGGTAACCTGACCATCGATGGCAACAACTACACGGACAGCGTCATCCTCGACGGCAACACCGTGCAGCGCCTGAACATCAAGTCGACCGGCCTGGGCGACCTGTCGCTGGGCAACCAGTTCGAAAGCCTGATGGATGAAGCGACCAACCTGCAGCACCTGGTCGTGGAAGGCGCCACCGACAGCGACATCGAGATCGGCCGCGTGGGCGATTCCCGTGCCGCCGGCGACCTCGAAACCGTGAAGCTCAGCACCGGCATCAGCACCGAGTTCACCTCGTGGGGCATCGATGCCGCCGACGCCGACAAGCGCGCCACCATCACCAGCATCGACGTTGCTGCCGCGGCTTCGGGCCACATGCACCTGCTCGGCGGCTTCGAAGGCGGCGACTGGCTGCAGGCTGCCTCCGTCAACCTGATGAAGGTCGACGTGGCCGCCGGCGCATCGGTGGACGGCGACGCCAGCGGTACGGTATGGGCGAATGACCAGGGTCTTGGCGGCCTCGACATCCCGGTCGGTTACTCCAGCCTGGTGCGCCTGGACCTGGACGAGCAGGCCGGCGCGGACAGCAAGCTGATCCTGTCGGGTTCCGGCAAGGTCACCGGCTTCGCGTTCGAGGACAACAACTTCGCCACCATCGACGCATCGGCCCTGAAGGGCAGCGGCGTGACGATCGTGATGGAAGATCCGTCCGACGCGGCAGCGTTCACGTTCATCGGGTCTGGCAATGATGATCTTGTCTACGCCTCGAACAGCGCCGATACGCTCAACGGCGGCGCCGGCGATGACACGCTGTTCGGTAACGGCGGTGCCGACGTGATCAACGGCGGAGCCGGCAACGACGAGCTGTTCGGCGGCGAAGGCAACGACAAGATCGACGGCGGCGCAGGCGATGACTTCATCGCCGGCGGGCTGCACTCAGACGTGCTGACCGGCGGCGCGGGCGCGGACTCGTTCTACTTCAACTTCGACCAGAACCACCTGGCCGAGGCAGGCAAGTCGACCAACCCGGGCGCTGCCGCCAAGCAGGACGTCATCACCGACTTCAAGGTTGCCGAGGACACCATCCTGGTCGACGTGACGAATCCGCTGAGCGCAGGGGACTATGCCTTCTACGTGACCAACGCGCCCGGCGCCAACGGCTTCCCGGCATTCGCTTACTACATCGGCGACGGCCTGGATCCGGTCAACGTGGTGATCCGCGTGGGCACGTACAACGAAGACGGCTCGTTCAACTACAACGCCAACGGCACCGACCTGCAACTGCTGTTCAACACCGAAGGCGAAGCGTTCAACCCGCTCGACTTCACGCTGAACAACGGCGCGCAGGCCTTCGTTCAGGCCGAGCACGAAGTCGCGCTGCTGGGCGCGGCGAACCAGCTGGGCAGCCTGTCGACCTCGGACCTGGTCTGGGTCTGATCGTTACCCGGTAGTTGCAGCTTGCAGTGGGAAAGGGCTGGCCGCGGGCCAGCCCTTTTTTTCCAGGCGGATTGCCGCGCACTGGTCCCCATGCGTCCCGCGACCGTATGCGCCCGCTCGCCTTATCGTATGAATGTCCGCTTCATCATGCCCGATGCCGCTCCCGTGCAGCCCCCTTTCGTTCTGGTCATGCGCGAAGAGGACGGCGGATGGCACGTCAGGATGCTGACCGAAGGCTTCGTCGTCTCGCTGACCGAGACCTTCTCCACCAGGCAGGAAGCAGTCGCCGCGGCGGCCGAGGCCTTCCCCAGCCTGCAAATCGACATCGGTGTTCCGCCGCCCAAGGCACACGGTCAAACGGACGCCTGAGGCGCCCGCTTCCCCGTTGCGCCCGGCACCCGTGGCAACCCTCAGGCCGCGACCCCGCCATGCACGGGCGCGCCGCCTTCGGGCACCTCGGCACTCAAGATCGATCCCGTGGTGGATTCCGTCATCAGCAGCGTGGTGCCGTCAGCGCCCCCGAAGCAGAGGTTGGTCAACGACGCGCCAACCGGCGTGCGGATGACTTCGACCGGCTCGGCGCGATGATTCAGCACCCAGACATAGCCAAGTCCCGGATTGGCCACCAGCAGGAAGCCGTCCGCGCGCATGGCGAGCCCGTCAGGACCGCTCGGTCCGTATGACGTGAAGAACTGGCCCACCTTGCTGACGGAGCCGTCGGCCTGCAACGGCAATCGCCACACGCAATTGCCACGCGTCATGGCGACATACAGCACCTTCTCGTCGGGCGACAGCACCAGGCCATTCGGGCTCGGCGCATTGTTCAGCAGCACGTCGAGCTTGCCCGCGGGCGAAAGCCGGTAGACGCGCCCGGTGGGGTCGTGCATGCCGGTCTGGCCCTGGTCCGTGAAGTACAGGTTGCCCGCCGAATCGAAGGTCAAGTCGTTGACACCGCGGAAGCGCTCCGAATTCCTGCGCTCAAGGAACGGCGTCACGGCGCCTGTCTGCGGGTCCAGCCGCATCAGCCCGTTGCGGTAGTCGGTGATCAGGAAGTCCCCGCCGGCCAGGCGCTTCATGCCGTTCGGCTCGCCGTCGTATTCGGCCACCAGTTCCCAGCTGCCCTGCAGCGATATGCGGAACACGCGGCCATAGGGAATGTCGGTGACCCACAGGTGGCCGTCCGACCAGACCGGGCCTTCCAGGAACGACTCGGTGAGCGTGCCGCCGCGATTGGCCTGTGACCAGGCGTTGTCGGGATCCTGCCGACGGAACGATTGCGGCAGGCGCGTCAGCACGCTGGCGTCCCGGACCCTGGGTTGCGCAAGCAACATCATGGTGGTCCCCGCTGCTACTGCTTTTCGATATTGGCCTTCTGGGCAACGGCCGCCCATTGCGCCGTTTCCCGCTGGATCAGCTGTGCGAACGCGCTGCTGTCCAGGCTGCCCGGTTGCGAACCCATTTGCGCCAGGAACTGCTTCATGTCAGGCGACTGCAGAGCCTTCTGCACCTCGGCCTGCAGCCGGGCGATCACTTCCGCGGGCGTTCCCTTCGGCGCCGCCAGGCCCGACCAGTTGAACAGGTTGAATGCCGGCAGCCCGGCTTCCGCGAAGGTCGGCACCTCGGGGAACACATCGAGCCGGCGCTTGCCGCTGATGCCAAGCAGGCGCATCTGGTTGCCCCTGACCGGCGCCAGCGCGGTCGGCGTGGACACCACCAGCAAGTCGACGCTGCCACCCAGCAGGCCGACCATGGCTTCGCCGGCACCCTTGTACGGAACATGCATCAGCTTGATCCCGGCGGCCTGCTGAAAGGCCTCGGCGGAGAAGTGCGGCGAGCTGCCCGGGCCGCCGGTACCAAATGTCACTTCACCCGGATGCGCCTTGGCGTATTGGATCAGCGAGGCCAGGTCCTTGAAGCGAGAGTCGGCCTTGACCCCGACCACGACCGGCGAGAACGCGAACGGGGCGATCGGCACCAGCGCGGTCTGGTGGTCCCAGCCCAGTTTCTTGAAGACGTAGGGCAGCGTGGTGTAGGAGTTGTCATTGGCCAGCAGCGTATAGCCGTCGGCCGGCGCCTTGACCACCTGCGTGGTGCCGATGGTGCCGGAAGCACCCGGCTTGTTCTCGACCACGAAGCTCTGGCCGGTCTGCTCGGTGAGCTTCTGCGCCACCTTGCGAGTCACCACGTCGACGGCGCCGCCCGGGGGATTCGGCACGACAATGCGCACGGGCTTGTCCGGGTATGCTGCCCATGCCGGCGCCACGCTGGCAGCTGCCATCGCCGCGACCACGGCAAACAGACCAAATTTGCGATGAACCATCATTGTCTCCTGGCAGCGGCCGGCGCGACTGTCAGCCGGCCGCGATGCCTGTATTGTTGTTGACCGACGAAGCGTGGAAGCCTCGCTCAGACCGCCGCGGCTGAGCCTTGCAGCACGGCAAGCACATTGTTTGCGGCACCCACCCCCATGTTCACGTACGCCGCATCGCTGACGCCGCCGATATGCGGCGACAGGATGACGTTGGGAAGCTGCTGGAACGGGTGCGGCACTACCATCGGCTCGATGGCGAAGCTGTCCAGGCCGGCCGCGTAGAGCTTGCCGTCGAGCGCCTCGGCCAGCGCGGGCTCGTCGATCAGGCCACCGCGTGCGGTGTTGACCAGGATGGCACCGTCCTTGAACCAGGACAGCGTCTCGCGGTTCAGCATGCCGCGGTTTTCCTCGGTCAGCGGGCAGTGCAGCGACACCACGTCCGCTGCCTGGTAGAGCTGCTTCAGTTCGCTGACCAGCGTGACGCCGGCGGGCACTGTCTTCGCGTACGGATCGAAGGCGATCACGCGCATGCCCATGGCCACGCCGGTCACCGCAACGCGGCGGCCGATCTCGCCGAGGCCGACGATGCCCAGGGTGCGGCCATTGAGCTCGATGGTCTTGTGGACCGACTTGTCCCAATGGCCCGCGCGCATGCGCGCGTTCAGTTGCGGCACCGACTTGGCACAGGCGAGGATCAGCGCCCACGCGTGTTCGGCAACCGCGGCGGCATTTGCGCCCACCGCGGCCCTTACCGCGATGCCGCGTTCGGCAGCGGCCTTCTGGTCGATCACGTCGATGCCGCTGCCGTGCTTCGAGATCACCTTCAGGGCCGGTGCCGCATCCATGACCTCGGCCGTCACGCTGCCATAACGCACGATGATGCCGACTGGGTTGTGCTGCCGCGCCAGCGCGGCCAGCTCGGCGGCCTGGGGTTTCTTGCCGGCGAAGACGAGTTCATAGTCCCCAAGCAGCGCGACCGCTTCCGGCGCCAGGTCGGCACCCGTGACGATAATGACGTCCTTGCCGTTCACAGGGCTTCTCCCTGCTTCAGCACGCCGGCCGTCACCAGCGACGCCAGCAGCCACGGCGCGTTGGTGTTGCCCTCCTTGATCTGCGCGATGCGCCGGACTTCGGCCTCTTCCTTGCTGGCCGCGGCATCGAGCAGCGCTTCGATCTTGTCGCGCTCCACCACGACCAGGCCGTCGGCATCGCCGCAGATATAGTCGCCCGGGTTCACCGTCACGCCGCCGACGGAAATGGGGTGCCCGATGCGGCCGCCGACTTCCTTGGTCGGGCCATTGGGATTGGTGCCCACGGAAAAGACGGGGAACTGCATGTCCTCCAGTTCCAGGCTGTCGCGCACGGCGCCGTCGATGACGACACCGGCCAGCCCGCGCTGGCGGGCGGCATGCATCATGATCGTTCCCATCAGCGCGGAGGTCTGGTCGCCCTTGCCGTCCACCACCAGGACATCGCCAGGCTGCGCCAGCGCCAGCGCTGCGTGGATCATCAGGTTGTCGCCGGGACGGACTTCCACGGTGAAGGCGGGGCCGGCAACTTTCATGGTCGGACGCAAGGCGCGGATGCGGCCATGCAGGGCGCCGCGGCGTCCGCCGACGTCCGACAGGATCGCCGGCTGGAAGCGGGCGGCACGCTCGACCACGGCGGCGGGCACGCGCTCGAACGATTTGATGATGTTGGGCAAGGTCATGAGAGCAACTCCGGCAAGATGAGGGGATAGGTGTCCAGGCAGATACGAAAGGCCGATCAATCCAGCTTGGCGCCAGAGGCCTTGACGACGGCGGCCCAGCGTGCAATGTCCTGTCTGATCAGCGTGGTGAAGGCTTCCGGCGTCCCCACCAGCACCGAGGCGCCTTGTTCGTTCAGCTTCCTGGCGAGCGCCGGGGACTGGAGCGCCTTGTTGAACTCGGCATTGAGCCGCGCGATGATGTCCTTCGGTGTCGCGGCAGGCGCGACAAAGCCGAACCAGGTCGCGGTCTCGAAGCCGGGATAGCCGGACTCGGCCACGGTCGGAACCTGGGGCAGGTCCGGCACGCGCTTCGCCGACGTCACGGCCAGCGGCCGCAGCTTGTTGTTCTTGATGTGGCCGAGCAGCGTCGGCACGGACGCCATGTACAGGTCCACCTGCCCGCCCATCAGGTCGTTGACCGCCTGCGCGGCGCCCTTGTACGGGACATGGGTGAATTTGACTTTCGCGGTGCTTTGCAGCTGCTCGCCGCCAAGGTGGGCGACGGTGCCATTACCGGGCGAGGCGAAATTCAGCGATGCCGGTTTGGCCCGGGCGGCCTGGATGACGTCCTTCATCGTCTTGTACGGTGCGTTGACGTGCGTCACCAGCACCAGCGGCGCGGATGCGACCAGGCTGATCGGTGCCAGGTCCTTCAGCGGGTCATACGGCAGCCGCTCGTACAGCGAGGGATTGATGGCAAGGTTGCTGGTCTGCCCCATGGCGATGGTGTAGCCATCGGCCGGCGCCTTGGCCGCCGCGTCGATGCCGAGGTTGCCGCCCGAACCCGGCTTGTTCTCCACGACAAAGACCCATCCCGTCGACTTCGCCACGGTATTGGTCACCTCGCGCGCAATAATGTCGGTGCCCCCACCAGCGGGAAACGGCACGATGACGCGGATGGGCTTGACCGGATAGGGCGACGCGGCATGGGCGCCGGTGCAGGCCATCAGCAGGCCGGCAAGGGCCGTGAGGACACGGCGGGAGGTGAACTGCATGGATGTCTCCAGATCTCGTTTCGTTGTGATCTGGATTGTGGTGCATCGTTTCACGGCATACAATGCCGTTTCACACAGTGCACCGTATTCCGCACCATGAACCCTAAAAGTGCTCCCACAGACGCCTCCGCCGCGGAAGAAGGCTCCGGCGCCGTGATCGCCGTGACGCGCGCGCTGCGCGTGCTCGAAGCCTTCGGCGTCAATGACCCGCAGCTGTCGCTGGCCGAACTGAGCCGGCGCACCGGCATCCACAAGACCACGGTGCTGCGGCTGGCCCGCACGCTGGCGGCGGACAACTACCTGGTGCAGAAAGACGACGGCAACTGGCGACTCGGACGCGCGGCCGGCTGGCTCGGCGCCTGCTACCAGGCCACCTTCAACGTCCAGGAAGTCGTGGAGCCCGTGTTGCGGGAACTGACCATCAAGACCGGGGAAAGCGCTTCGTTCTACGTGCGCGAGGGCCAGCAGCGAACCTGCCTGGTCCGCGTAGAAGGCCCGCAGGCGATCCGCCATCACGTCAGGATCGGCGCGGCGCTGCCGCTGGACAGCGGCTCGCCGGGTCGGGTCATCCTGGCGTTTTCGGGCGAGCCGGGCGAGCTCTATGAAATGATCCGGCGGCGCGGCTTCCACCTGTCGCTCGGCGAGCGCGAGCCGGAGGTCTCCAGCGTGTCGGCACCGGTGTTCGGGCTGCACTGGCGCCTGCTGGGATCGATGTGCATTTCCGGGCCGACGTCCCGGCTTGGCGAAGCGCGGCTGCTGGAGCTGGCGCAGACCGTTGTCGACGCCGCGAACAAGCTTTCGTATGCCATGGCAGGCAGCCAGCGGCCCGCGCTGCACGGCGAACGCCAGCCGGCAACCTGGCATCCCTGAGCCACCGCCCGGCGCGTTGCCGCGCTGCTGGCGCCGGAGCTGGCCCGTGCCTTTGCTGTCGCCATGCTCGCCCCGGGTGCGGGCCATACCATTGCGCGCCGTGGGCCGCATCACGCTGCGCCAGCAATTTTTCCTGCATTCCGGCACGAATTCAGCAACAAATATCCCCGCTATCTGATTAACCTGCCCGCTCTTTTGCGTTTGCGCGCACGCAAACGCAAAAGCTCTCTGCCCCCGCCGGCCCCACAAGGACTGGCGCGGCCATTCAAGATCACACGGAGACAACGAGGATGAGTGCAAGCGCAGAACATCTGCAACGCGGCCTGGGCGAACGCCATATCCGGCTGATGGCGCTGGGATCGGCCATCGGCGTGGGCCTGTTCCTGGGCGCCGGCAATGCCATCAAGATGGCCGGGCCCGCCATCATGCTGGCCTACCTGATCGGCGGCGCGATGATCTTCCTGATCATGCGCGCGCTCGGCGAGATGGCCGTGCACAACCCGGTGGCCGGCTCGTTCTGCCGCTACGCGCAGGACCACATGGGCCCGCTGGCGGGCTACCTGACCGGCTGGAACTACTGGTTCCTGTGGCTGGTGACCTGCGTGGCGGAAATTACCGCCGTGGCCATCTACATGGGCATGTGGTTCCCCGATGTGCCGCGCTGGATCTGGGCGCTGGCGGCGCTGGCCGCGATGGGCTCGGTCAACCTGATGGCGGTCAAGGCCTATGGCGAGTTCGAGTTCTGGTTCGCCATGATCAAGATCGTCACCATCGTGCTGATGCTGATCGGCGGCGGCGCGATGATCGTGTTCGGCTTCGGCAACGGCGGCGTTGCCACCGGCATCTCCAACCTGTGGGCGCACGGCGGCTTCATGCCCAACGGCGCCTCGGGCGTGCTGATGTCGCTGCAGATGGTGATGTTCGCCTACCTCGGCGTCGAAATGATCGGCCTGACCGCCGGCGAGGCGCGCAATCCGAAGAAGTCGATTCCGGATGCGATCAACTCGGTGTTCTGGCGCATTCTGATCTTCTACGTGGGCGCGTTGTTCGTGATCCTGGCGCTCTATCCGTGGAACGAGATCGGCGCGCAGGGCAGCCCGTTCGTGCTGACCTTCGAGCGCCTGGGCATCAAGACCGCCGCCGGCATCATCAACTTCGTGGTGCTGACCGCGGCGCTGTCATCGTGCAACGGCGGCATCTTCAGCACCGGGCGCATGCTGTACAACCTGTCGCTGCAGGGCCAGGCGCCGGCGGCCTTCGCCACCGTCGACCGCAACGGCGTGCCGCGCCGCGCGCTGCTGGTGTCGATCGCCGCGCTGCTGGCCGGCGTGCTGCTCAACTACCTGGTGCCGGAAAAGGTCTTTGTCTGGGTGACCGCGATCTCCACCTTCGGCGCGGTCTGGACCTGGGCCATCATCCTGGTCACGCAGATCCAGTTCCGCCGCGGCCTGTCGGCGGCCGAGCGCAAGGCGCTGGCGTTCCGCATGCCGTTCTGGCCGTATGGCTCGTACATCGCGCTGGCGTTCCTGGCGCTGGTGGTGGCGTTGATGGCCTACTTCCCCGATACGCGCGTGGCGCTGTACGTGGGCCCCGGCTGGCTGGTGCTGCTGACGATCTGCTACTACGCGCTCGACATGCGCTCGCGCGGGCCGGTCAGCTACCGCGCCTGAGCCGGCGGCATTCAGGCGTGCCGGCGCGGCGTGCGCCGCGCGGCGCGCCTCGCTACAATGGCTCCCGGGCAATCCATCGCCAGGGGGCCGAATGTCCGGGACGTCCGAATCCGCCAAGCCGGTTGCAGCGGCGTTGCACAGCAGCGCCGTCGAGGACCACGCGCCGGCCGAGGCCGCATCAGCGGCCCCGGCGGCCCACACCACGCTTGCGCAGGCCGACCACGCCATGCGCCACTGGACCGACCCCGCCCCCGGGCCCCTATGCGTCGGCTCCACGCAGCACCTGCGGATGTTCTGCAACATGCTGCTGCAAACCCACAATCCCTACAAACCCGCCGTGATCGACTGGCCCAGGCTGTCGCCCGAGGCCCTGCATCGCGTCACCTCGCTGCCGATCTGGGACATCGCCGTGCAGACCGAGGGCCGCGCCGCGATCCGGGTCCGGACCTTTGCCGAGACCGTCAGCGACCCGCTGCTGCGCCGCGCGCTGGAAATGGACGGCGCCGAAGAGGCACGCCACAAGGTGGTGCTGTCGAAGCTGGTCGAGGCCTACGGCATCGCGCTGGCACCGGAGCCGGACTATCCGCCGCCGCGCGATCCCGAATGGGGCTGGCTGGTAACCGGCTACAGCGAGTGCATCGACAGCTTCTTCGCCTTCGGCCTCTTTGCCGCGGCCAGGCGCTCCGGCTTCTTCCCCGCCGAACTGGTCGAAACCTTCGAGCCCGTGATCCAGGAAGAAGGCCGGCACATCCTGTTTTTCGTCAACTGGGCCGCGTGGTACCGGCGCAACCTGCCGTGGTGGCGCCGCCCGCTGTTTGCGCTGAAAGTGGCGCGGGTGTGGGCCTTCCTGGTCTGGGAACGGATCGGCATGGCGCGCGGCATCGATGCCGACGGCGTGGCGCAGGATGCCAACTTCACCATGAACGGCTCGGCCGCGCTGGGCGAGGCAATGACGCCGGGCGCGATGATCGACCTGTGCCTGGCCGAGAATGCCCGCCGCATGGCGGGCTACGACGCGCGCCTGCTGCGTCCGGGCACCGTGCCGCGGCTGGCCCGCCTGGCGCGGCGCTTCGTCAAATAAGGGGCGGTCCATGCGCATTGCCATGGCGCTGTCGCTGCTGTCGCTTGCCGTCTGGGCCGTGCTGCTGTTCGGGCGCGCCGGGTTCTGGCGCGTGCGCAGGCCGCCGGCCGCGCCGGCGCCGGCACACTGGCCCGAGGTGGTCGCCATCATCCCGGCGCGCGACGAGGCCGATGTCATCGGCAGCGCGGTCGCCGGGGTGCTGGGCCAGCGCTACCCGGGCCCGCTGTGGCTGGTGGTGGTGGACGACCACAGCGCCGACGGCACCGCCGATATCGCCCGCGCGGCCGCGGCCACCACCGCGCGCCCCCAGGCCCTTACCGTCATCGGCGCGCGCGAACTGCCGGCAGGCTGGAGCGGCAAGGTCTGGGCGCAGTCCGAAGGCCTGGCCGCCGCCGACCGCATCGCGCCGCAGGCACGCTATGTGTGGCTCACCGACGCCGATATCCGCCACGGCCCGGGCGTGCTGGCGGCCCTGGTCGCGCGCGCCGAGTCGGAACGGCGCGACCTGGTCTCGCTGATGGCGCGGCTGCGCTGCGACTCGGTGTGGGAACGGCTGGTGGTGCCGGCCTTTGTCTTTTTCTTCGCCAAGCTCTACCCCTTCGCGCGCGTGCGCGATCCGCGCAGCCGCGTCGCCGCCGCGGCCGGCGGCTGCATGCTGGCAAGCCGCGCGGCGCTGGCGCGCATCGGCGGCTTTGCGGCCATCCGCGGCGAGCTGATCGACGACTGCAGCCTGGCCGCACGCATCAAGCCCGGCGGCGCGATCCGGCTGGACCTGGCCGACGACAGCGTGTCGCTGCGGCCCTATGACCACTGGCGCAGCCTGTGGGACATGATCGCGCGCAGCGCCTACACGCAATTGCGCTATTCCCCGCTGCGGCTGGCGGGCGCGGTCGCGGGCATGGTACTGACCTACCTGGTGCCGCCGGTGCTGGCGCTGGGCTGGCGGGTGTGGCCCGCATGGCTGGCCTGGGCCGCAATGGCGCTGGCCTACCTGCCGATGCTGCGCGAGTACCGGCAGCCGTGGTGGCTGGCGCCGCTGCTGCCGGTCACGGCGCTGTTCTACCTGGCGGCAACCATCGATTCGGCGCGGCGCTACCGGCTGCGTCGCGGCGGGCAATGGAAGGGCCGGACCCAGGCACCGGTGCGCCCGTGACTGCGCTGGCGGATCAGCCGCGGCCCAGGTATCCGTGCGCGCGGAACCATGCCAGCGCGTCGCGCAGCCCCTCCTGGTACGGGCGCGGCTGATACCCCAGTTCCTTGCGTGCCTTGTCCGAGGTAAAGAACATCCGGTAGCGGGACATATTGAGCCCATCGACAGTCAGGAAGGGCTCCTTGCCGGTCAGCCGCGCCGCCGCTTCCGCGCCGTAGGCCAGCGGATACAGCGGCCAGCGCGGCAGCTGCAGCGTCGGCGGGCGCCGCCCGCACAGCCGGGCGATATCGCGCAGCATCTGCTGCAGCATCACATCCTCGCCGCCCAGGATGTAGCGCTCGCCGGTGCGGCCGCGCTCGAGCGCCAGGAAATGCCCGTGGGCCACGTCGTCGACGTGGGCCAGGTTCAGTCCGGTATCGACAAAGGCCGGGATCTTGCCGGTGGCGGCCTCGACGATGATGCGACCGGTCGGCGTGGGCCGCACGTCGCGCGGGCCGATCGGGGTGGACGGGTTGACGATGACCGCCGGCAGGCCGTGCTCGGCCACGCGCTGTTCGACCACCCGTTCGGCCAGCACCTTGCTGCGCTTGTAGGCGCCGATGGCCTCGTGCGGGCGCAGCGCCGCGGTTTCGTCCACCGGCGCCTGCGCACCGGCGACGCGCAGCGTTGCCACGCTGCTGGTATAGACCACGCGCTCGACGCCGGCGCGCTGCGCGGCTTCCATCACCGCCAGGGTGCCGTCGACATTGGTGCGCACGATGTCTTCCGGGTCCCGCGCCCACAGCCGGTAGTCGGCGGCGACATGGAACAGGTAGCGCACCCCCTGCAGCGCCGCAGCCACCGCGTCGGCATCGCGCATGTCGCCCTGCGCCACGGTCACCGGCAGCCCCGCGAGATTGGTGCGGGGGCTCTGCGGGCGCACCAGCACGCGCACGCGCCAGCCGCGCGCCAGCGCCTGGCGCGCCACGGCCGACCCCAGGAAACCCGCTGCACCTGTCACCAGCACGTCATCGTTTTTGGTCATCAGCCCGTTTCCCCATAAGGCGGCGTCGCCGGCCGGCCCTGCGCCGACCATGGCGGCGCCAGACAAAGCCGGCGTGTCGGGTATATAGTAACCACCGTGCGAGGAAAATGTGATCCGCGGCGGGTCTGGTTCGATACCGGGCATCGTACCGGGCATCATTTTCCGTTGCGCGATCCCAAACACTGAAACCCGTAGCAAAAGGGTCGGGGGCCTACTCCATGCAGGTGATTCTTGCTCAGCCCCGGGGCTTCTGTGCCGGCGTGGTGCGCGCGATCGAAATCGTCGACCGCGCCCTCGTCAAGCACGGCGCGCCGGTGTTCGTGCGGCATGAGATCGTGCACAACAAGCACGTCGTACAGGGACTGAAGGACAAGGGCGCGCGTTTCGTCGAGGAACTGGACGAAGTGCCGGCCGGCGCGGTGACCATCTTCAGCGCGCACGGGGTGTCGCGCGAGGTCGTCGCCGATGCCAGCCAGCGCCAACTGCATGCCATTGACGCCACCTGCCCGCTGGTGATCAAGGTCCACACCCAGGGCCGCCAGTACGCGGCCAGCGGCCGCACGGTCATCCTGATCGGCCATGCCGGCCACCCGGAGGTCGAAGGCACCATGGGCCAGATCCCCGGCAAGGTGATCCTGGTGCAGAACGAGGCCGACGTCGCCAAACTGGACCTGCCCGACGACACCCCGGTCGCCTACGTCACCCAGACCACGCTGAGCGTGGACGACACCCGCAACATCATCGCCGCGCTCGGACGGCGCTTCAGCAACCTGGTCGGTCCCGATACGCGCGATATCTGCTATGCCACGCAGAACCGACAGAGCGCCGTGCGCGACCTGTGCAAGCTGGCCGACGTGATCCTGGTGATCGGCGCGACCAACAGTTCCAACTCCAACCGCCTGCGCGAGATCGGCACCGAAAGCGGCGTGCCCAGCTATCTGATCGCCGAAGGCAGCGAGCTCGACCCCGCCTGGGTACGCGACGCCAACGTGGTCGGCATCACCGCGGGCGCCTCGGCCCCCGAGGCGATGGTCGAAGACGTGATCGCGGCGCTGCGCCGGCTGGGCCCGGTCGAGGTCAGCACCATGGCCGGACGCGAAGAGCATGCCGAGTTCCGGCTGCCGGCCGAGCTGGCCGACGTGAAGCCGCCACCGGCATCGCTCCAGTCCGGCACTGACGCCGTGCCGGCCCCCGCCAACGAGAACATTGCAGGCTGAACCAACCAGAGGAAGCTGTCGTGGCCATTCCGCTCCTGCAGGTAGCCCGCGTGGGCGCCTATATCGTCGGCAAGCACCTGTCGCGGCAGAAACGCTATCCGCTTGCCCTGATGCTGGAACCGCTGTTCCGCTGCAACCTGGCGTGCTCGGGCTGCGGCAAGATCGACTACCCCGACCCCATCCTGAACCAGCGCCTGTCGGTGCAGCAATGCCTGGAGGCGGTGGACGAGTGCGGCGCCCCGGTGGTTTCCATTGCCGGGGGCGAGCCGCTGCTGCACAAGGACATGCCGCAGATCGTGCAAGGCATCATCGAGCGGCGCAAGTTTGTCTATCTGTGCACCAATGCGCTTTTGATGGAAAAGAAGCTGGACCAGTACCAGCCCAGCCCGTATTTCATCTGGTCGGTGCACCTGGACGGCGACCGCGAAATGCACGACCGCTCGGTGTGCCAGGAAGGCGTGTACGACCGCTGCGTCGAGGCCATTCGCGCGGCCAAGGCCCGGGGCTTCCGCGTCAACATCAACTGCACGCTGTTCAACGACGCGCAGCCGGAGCGCGTGGCCAGGTTCTTCGACTCGGTCAAGGCGCTGGGCGTGGACGGCATCACCGTGTCGCCCGGCTATGCCTACGAACGCGCGCCGGACCAGCAGCACTTCCTGAACCGCGGCAAGACCCGCCAGCTGTTCCGCGACATCCTCAGCCGCGGCCGCGCGGGCAAGAACTGGGCGTTCAGCCAGTCGACGCTGTTCCTGGACTTCCTTGCCGGCAACCAGACCTACCATTGCACGCCGTGGGGCAACCCGGCGCGCACGGTATTCGGCTGGCAGCGCCCGTGCTACCTGGTGGGCGAAGGCTATGCCGCCACCTTCCGCGAGCTGATGGAAGAGACCGACTGGGACGCCTACGGCACCGGCAACTACGAGAAATGCGCCGACTGCATGGTGCACAGCGGCTATGAAGCCACCGCCGTGGCCGACACCTTTGCCCATCCGCTCAAGGCGCTCGGCGTCAGCCTGCGCGGCGTGCGCACCAGCGGACCGATGGCGCCAGACATTGCGCTGGACCGGCAGCGGCCGGCGGAATACGTGTTCTCGCGCCACGTCGAGATCAAGCTCGAGGAAATCCAGCGCAGCCGTCCGCCCGCCAGCCGGCCACGGCCAGCCGAGGCGTCGGCCAGCGCCACCACGCACTGAAGCGCTTGCGATGGCCGCCGGACTTGCCGCCATCGTGCCCGGCGCAGCGCTGGTCTGCGTGGCGGCCGGCTATGCGCTGGCCGCGGCCTGGCTGTCGCGACGCGGGCCCGCGCCACGCGGGGCCATGGCGACCACGCCGGTCAGCGTGCTCAAGCCGCTGTGCGGCCCCGAACCGCGCCTCTACGCCAACCTGGCTACTTTCTGCCGGCAGCGGCATCCGTGCTTCCAGCTGGTGTTCGGCGTGCGCGCCGCGGACGATCCCGCCATCGCCGTGGTCGAGCGGCTGCGGCGCGACTTCCCGGACTGCGACATCGCGCTGGTGATCGACCCGCAGGTGCACGGCAGCAACCTCAAGGTCAGCAACCTGATCAACCTGTTCCGCGCGGCCCGCCACGATGCGCTGGTCATTGCCGACAGCGACGTCGCGGTGGCGCCGGATTACCTCGCGCGCGTCACCGCGCCACTGGCAGATGCCGGCGTCGGCGTGGTGACCTGCCTGTACCGCGGCCATGCCATCGGCGGCTTCTGGTCTCGCCTCGGCGCGCAGTTCATCGACGACTGGTTTGCCCCGGCGGTGCGCATCGCGCATGCGGGCGGCTCGCGGCGCTTTGCCTTTGGTGCGACCATCGCGCTGCGCCGCGACGCGCTCGCGGCCATCGGCGGTTTCGAAGCCGTGCGCGACCGGCTGGCGGACGACTTCTGGCTGGGCGAGCTGACGCGGCAACTTGGCTTGCGCACGGTGCTGTCGGAGGTGGTGGTGACGACCGATATCGCCGAAGACGGCTTCACGCTGCTGTGGCAGCATGAGTTGCGCTGGATGCGCACGATCGCCTCGCTGAACCCGGCGGGCTATGCGTTCAGCTTCGTCACTTTTACCTGGCCGATGCTGGCGCTGGGCATGTGGCTGGCGCCGCTGCCGCTGGTGATCACTGCGGCGGCCGTGGGCATGATCGCGCGCAGCGTGCTGGCGGGCGGCGCCGCGGCGGCATGGCGGGCACCGTTGCGCGACGGCTTGTTGCTGGCGTGCTGGGCGCTGGCGTTGGCTGGCAAGCGGGTGCGGTGGCGTGAGCAGGTGCTGTCGGTACGTGACCGGCAGCACTCCGGTCAAGCGCCTGCCCTCTCCCCCGCCATTCTCCCGCAGGCGGGAGACGGGAAAAAACAAGCCGCCGGCGCCGCCACGAAGTCTTCTCCCAACCATGCAACGTTCACCGGCATCCAAACCAAGAGGCCGCTATGAAAAAAACCCTGTTCCTGCAGGCCCCGTCCTTCGACGGCTTCGACGGCGGCGCCGGCTCGCGCTACCAGGCCAAGCGCGAGATCAAGTCGTTCTGGTATCCGACCTGGCTGGCGCAGCCCGCCGCGCTGGTGCCCGGCAGCCGCGTGCTCGATGCCCCGGCCGACGGCCTGACGGTGCAGCAGACGCTGGACATCGCCGCGGACTATGAACTGGTGATCATCCACACCAGCACGCCGTCCTTCCCCACCGACGCGAAATTTGCCGAGGAACTGAAGCGGCGCCACCCCGGCGTGATGATCGGCATGGTCGGCGCCAAGCCCGCGGTCGACCCGGGCGGCACGCTGGGCGCAAGCGACGCCATCGACTTCGTCTGCCGCGAGGAGTTCGACTACACCTGCCAGGACGTGGCCGCGGGCAAGCCGCTCGGCGACATCCTGGGGCTCAGCTACCGCCTGCCGGACGGCTCGCTCGAACACAACGGCCAGCGTCCGATGATCGAGAACATGGACGAGCTGCCGTTCGTGGCGCCGGTCTACCAGCGCGACCTGAAGATCGAGAACTACTTCATCGGCTACCTGAAGCATCCTTACGTGTCGATCTACACCGGCCGCGGCTGCCGTTCGCGCTGCACCTTCTGCCTGTGGCCGCAGACCGTGGGCGGGCACCGCTACCGCACGCGCTCGGCCGCCAGCGTGATCGCCGAGGTGAAATGGATCAAGGAGAACATGCCCGAGGTCAAGGAGATCATGTTCGACGACGACACCTTCACCGACTTCAAGCCGCGCGTGGAAGAAATCGCGCGCGGGCTGGGCCAGCTGGGCGTGACGTGGTCGTGCAACGCCAAGGCCAACGTGCCGTACAGCACGCTCAAGATCATGAAGGAGAACGGGCTGCGCCTGCTGCTGGTGGGCTATGAGTCCGGCGACGACCAGATCCTGCTGAATATCAAGAAGGGGCTGCGCACCGATATCGCGCGCCGCTTCACGGAAGACTGCCGCAAGCTCGGCATCCAGATCCACGGCACCTTCATCCTGGGCCTGCCGGGCGAGACGCGCGAGACCATCGAAAAGACCATCGAGTACGCCAAGGAAATCAACCCGCACACCATCCAGGTCTCGCTGGCCGCGCCCTATCCCGGCACCACGCTTTACCGCCAGGCGGTGGAGAATGGCTGGCTCGAGGAGAACAAGGTCATCAACCTGGTCAACGACCAGGGTGTGCAGCTGGCGGCCATCAGCTATCCGCACTTGTCGAAGGAAGACATCTACCACGGCGTCGAGACCTTCTACAAGCGCTTCTACTTCCGCCCCGGCAAGATCTGGGAGATCGTGCGCGAGATGCTCGGCAGCTGGGACATGATGAAGCGGCGCCTGCGCGAAGGCGTGGAGTTCTTCCGCTTCCTGCGCTCGCACGAGGCCTGATCCTGGCCCGTGTGCTTTCCGGTGCGACGCAACGCGCGCTGATCGTTACCGCCGACGACTTCGGGCTGCACCCGGCCGTCAACGAAGCGGTGGAACTGGCCCACCGCGACGGCGTGCTCAACGCCGCCAGCCTGATGGTGGGCGCGCCCGCGATGGCGGACGCGGTGGCGCGCGCGCGCCGGCTGCCCGCGTTGCGCGTGGGGCTGCACGTGGTGCTGGCCGACGGACCGGCCACGCTGCCGCGCGCGCGCATTCCCGCGCTGGTGGATGCGCATGGCCGCTTCGGCTCGGCCATGGCGCTGGACGGCTGCCGCTTCTTCTTCCTGCCCGCGGTGCGCCGCCAGCTTGCCGCGGAAATCCGGGCGCAGTTCGAGGCCTTCGCCGCCACGGGCCTGCCGCTGGACCACGTCAATACGCACAAGCACTTCCACCTGCATCCGACCGTGCTGTCGCTGATCCTGTCGATCGGGCGCGAGTACGGGCTGCGCGCGATGCGGCTGCCGCGCGAGGCCGGCGCACCGTGGCCATTGCGCCCGTGGCTGGCGCTGCTGCGCCGCCGGCTGGACCGCGCCGGCATTGCGCACAACGACTACGTGGTCGGCATCGCGCGCAGCGGCCAGATGGATGAGGCCGCGCTGCTGCAGGCGCTGGCGCAACTGCCCGCGGGCGTGGGCGAAATCTACCTGCACCCGGCGGTGGTTTCCGGCGCGGCCATCGCGCCGTCGATGCGCGCTTACCGCCATGCCGACGAGCTCGCCGCGCTGCTGTCGCCGCGCGTGCGCGCCGCCCTGGAGCGGGCGGCCAGCCGGCGCGGCGGCTTTGCCGATGTGCTCGGCGGCAACATGCTTGCTGACGATTGCCGATGAAACACCTGGCTTACCTGACCGGACTGCTCGGACTGCTGGCGCTGACCGCGCTGGTGATCCACCAGGGCGCCGGCGATATCGCCGCCGTCATGGCTCAGGGCGGCTGGCCGCTGTTGCTGCTGGTGCCGCTGCACGCGCTGCCGCTGCTGCTCGACGCGCAGGGCTGGCGCGTGCTGCTGGCGTCCGCCGATCCCGACGAGCATGCCGGCGTCGGCTTCCTGTGGTGGGTCGCCGCCGTGCGCGAGGCGGTCGGCCGCCTGCTGCCCACCGTCGGCGTGGGCGGCGAGCTGGTCGGCATCCGCCTGACGCGGCTGCGCATCCGCGACACCACCGCGGTGACCGCCAGCGTGGTGGTTGAAGTGATGCTGACGATGTTCTCGCAATACCTGTTCGCGGCCGCCGGCGTACTGATGCTGGTGGCCGCGCTGCGGCAGAGCGCCAGCGCGTGGATCATCCTGTCCGGCTTGCTGCTGTCGCTGCCGGTGCCGGTGCTGTTCGCGCTGTCGCTGCGCCACGCCGCCTTGTTCGAAAAGCTGGAAGGCGCGGCGCGCCGGCTGTTCGGCGCCGACCACCGCATCGTCGCGATGATCGACGGCGCGCGGCTGGACGCGCAAATCCGCGTCCTCAACCAGCGCCACCGCGAACTGGCGAAGGCCTTGTGCTGGCAACTGGCCGGACTGGTCAGCGGCACGCTGGAAATCTGGCTGGCGCTGTGGCTGCTGGGCCATCCGGTGCCGCTCTGGCAGGCGCTGGCGATCGAGTCGCTGACCCAGGCCGCGCGCCATGTGGCCTTCTTCGTACCGGCCGGGCTGGGCGTGCAGGAAGCCGTGGTGCTGCTGCTGGGCCAGGTGCTCGGGATCGACGCCCAGGTGGCGCTGGCACTGGCGCTGGTCAAGCGCGCGCGCGAGATCCTGTTCGGGGTGCCGGCGCTGCTGTCATGGCAGTGGGTGGAACTGCGCCGCTGGCGGCGCGCGCGGGCCGCGCCCGGGCGCGGGCATCCCTAGCGCGGCGGCGCACGCCTACTCAGGTCTCGGCGGCCTGGCGCGCGTTGTGCGTGGTCAGGTACTTCACCAGCCCGTCAATGCCGTTGCGCGCGACGATATCGGCAAACTGCTTGCGGTACACCTCGATCAGCCACGCCCCCATCATGTTGATGTCATAGATCTTCCAGCCCGTCGCCGAGCGCTGCAGCCGGTAGTCGATCTGCATCTCGTCGGCGTTGTTGATCACGCGCGTCTGCACCACCACATCGGTAGCGCCGCCGGCGGCGCTGGCCGGCTGGTAGCGGAACTTGACGTTCTGCTCGCGCAATTGCGCCAGCGATACCGCATAGCTGCGCACCAGCAGCGTCTGGAACTGCTCGTACAACTGTTGCTGCTGCTCCGGCGTGGCCGTGCGCCAGGCACTGCCCAGCGCCAGCCGCGTGGTGCGCTGGAAATCGGTGTAGGGCAGGAACTGCTTCTGCACGACCGCGGTGATCTTGCCGAGGTCGCCGGCACGGGTCTCGGGCTGCGACTGGATGGCGCCGATCACGCCTTCCACCGCGGCCTGCACCAGCCGCTCGGGACTGGCGCGCAGGTCGCCGGGCTGGACGGCCTGGGCGTGCACGACGGATGCCATGGCCATCGCCGCAAGCGGCGCCACGGATAGCAAACGGTGAATCGTCATGGATGCAAGAGCGGGGAAATCACAGAGGGGGTAAGGCGCGGCGCCGCGATCGACGCTGGGCACCGGCCGACAGTGTATAGCGGATCCGCGCGCATCGCGGCCGCTTCCGTGCCGCATGGCGCATGCGGCACGGCGCCAGCCGATATACTCGCGGTTCGTGCTCCTTCCGGATCCGTCCATGCTGACCTCGCTGCTGACACGCATCGTCCGGCTTGCCACCGCCTGGCCGTGGCGCGTCATCCTGCTGTCGGCATTGCTGACGGCCGCCAGCGGCGTCTACGTGGCCCGCAACTTTGCCATCAACACCGACATCGGCCGCCTGCTCGACTCCGACGCCCCGTGGGCGGTGCGCGACGAGGCCATCTCCAGGGCCTTTCCGCAACGCGGCCAGATGATCCTGGCCGTGGTGCAGGCGCCCGCCGCGGAACTGGCCGATGCCGCCGCCGATGCGCTGGCCGGCGCCTTGCGCCGGCAGCCGGCGCGCTTCACCGCGGTCAGCCAGCCCGGCGGCGGCGATTTCTTCGCGCGCAACGGGCTGCTCTTTGCCAGCACCGATGAAGTCCGCCAGCTGACGCAGCAACTCACGCAGGCGCGCCCGCTGCTCAACGCCCTCGCGCACGACCCGACGCTGCGCGGCCTGTCCGATGTGCTTGCCACCACGCTGGCGCTGCCGCTGCAGATGGGGCAGGTCAAGCTGGGCGACATGGCCGGGCTGCTGGGCAGCAGCGCGCGCACGCTGGACCAGGTACTGGCCGGCAAGCCCGCCGCGCTGTCGTGGGCGGGCCTGCTCGACGACAGCCTCAAGCCCGGCCCCGACGGCCAGGTCTACCGCTATGTCGCGCTCAGCCCGGTGCTGGACTACAGCGACCTGAAAGCCGGCGCCGCGGCCTCGCGCGCGATCCGGCAGGCCGCGGCCGAGCTGCAGCTGGCGCAGCGCTACCAGGCCTCGGTGCGCCTGACCGGCCCGCAGGCGCTGGCCGACGATGAATTCGCCTCGGTCAGCGATGGCGCCGTGCTCAATGGCGTGCTGACCGTGCTGGCGGTGGTGCTGATCCTGTGGCTGGCGCTGCGTTCGGCGCGGCTGATCGTGGCGGTGCTGGCGAGCCTGTTCGCGGGGCTGCTGATCACCGCTGCGCTGGGCCTGGCCATGGTCGGCGCGCTGAACATGATCTCGGTGGCCTTCGCGGTGCTGTTCGTCGGGCTGGGCGTGGATTTCGGCATCCAGTTCGGCGTGCGCTACCGCGCCGAGCGCCATGACCGCGACCATATCGTCGACGCGCTGGGGCTGGCCGCCCGTGCCGTCGGCGCGCCGCTGGCGCTGGCCGCCGCGGCCACGGCGGCGGCATTCTTCTGCTTCCTGCCCACCGACTACCGCGGCGTGGCCGAACTGGGCCTGATCGCCGGCGTCGGCATGATGGTGGCGTTCGCCACCACCTTCACGCTGCTGCCGGCGCTGATCGCCGTGCTCCGGCCCGGCGGCGAGTCCGCGTCGCCGGGCTTTGCCTGGCTGGCGCCCGCCGACCGCTTCTTCGAGCGCTACCGCAAGCCGGTACTGCTGGTGACGCTGCTTGCCATCCTGGCGGGCGCGCCGCTGCTGCCACACCTGCGCTTCGACTTCGACCCGCTGCACCTGAAAGATCCGCAGTCCGAATCGATGGCCACGCTGCTCGCGCTCCAGGACGCGCCGCAGGCGGGCACCGACGATGTCAGCGTGCTGGCGCCGTCGCTGCCGGCCGCGCACGCGCTCGCGGGCCAGCTCGCCGCGCTGCCCGAAGTCGCGCGCGCGGTCACGCTGCAGAGCTTTATCCCCGACGACCAGCCGCCCAAGCTGCAGGCGATCGGCCAGGCCTCGGCGGCGCTGATGCCGGCGCTGACCCAGCCCACCGCGGCGCCCGCCACCGACGGCGCGCGCGTCAATGCGCTGCGCAACGCCGCGCGGCAACTTTCCATCGCGGCTGACGAGCATCCCGGCCCTGGCGCCGCCGAAGCGGCGCAGCTTGCCGCCACGCTGAAAAAGCTGGCCAGCGCCGATGCGCCCACGCGCGACCGCGCCGAGCGCGCCATCGCCCTGCCGCTGCAGCTGGCGCTGGCCAGGCTGAAGCTGGCGCTGACGCCGCAAGCGGTCAGCCAGCGGACCCTGCCACCCGAGCTGGTGCGCGACTGGATTGCCCCGGACGGGCGCGCATTGGTCAACGTCAGTCCCAGGCTGCCGCCACCCGGCAGCGCGCAGCGTGAAGCCGCGCTGGCGCGCTTCATCGCCGCGGTGCAGCGCGTGGCGCCCGCCGCCACCGGCGGGCCGATCGCGATCCGCGGCTCGGCCGATACCATCATGACCGCGTTCGCGCAGGCCGGTGCCTGGGCGGTGCTGTCGATCACCATCCTGCTGTGGATCACCCTGCGCCGCTTCGGCGACGTGCTGCGCACGCTGATCCCGCTGCTGGTGTCGGCCATCGTCACGCTGGAACTGTGCGTGCTGTTCGGCATTGCGCTGAACTTCGCCAACGTGATCGCGCTGCCGCTGCTGCTGGGCGTGGGCGTCGCTTTCAAGATTTACTACGTGATTGCGTGGCGGCACGGCAAGACCCAGCTGCTGCAGTCCAGCCTGACCCACGCCGTGCTGTACAGCGCCGCCACCACCGCGGTCGCCTTCGGCAGCCTGTGGCTGTCGCAACATCCCGGCACCGCCAGCATGGGCAAGCTGCTGGCGCTGGCGCTGGCCTGCACGCTGGTCGGCGCGGTGTTCTTCCAGCCGATCCTGATGGGCCGTCCGCGTGAAGACCGCCATCACGGACCGGACCGGCCGGCCCGGCCCTGAACCTTTTCCCTTTCGGCGCAACCGACCCTGCCCGCCTCGATGCCTGTTCCGTTTCGCTTTCCGGCGTTCGCCACCAACGCCCTCGCCGCAGCCGTGCTCGCGGGCTGCGCCACCGGCCCGCAAGCCAGCCCGGATGATCCGCTGGAGCCGATGAACCGCGCCATCTTCACCGTCAACGACAAGCTGGACCAGTATGTCGCCACGCCGGTGGCCAAGGGCTACCGTGCGGTAACGCCGGAACCGGTGCGCACGGCGGTCAGCAATTTCTATTCGAACCTGGCGGACATCGGCAACTTTGCCAACAACCTGCTGCAGGGCAAGGGCGTGGCGGCGGCGGAGAGCTTCATGCGGGTAGCGATGAATTCCGTGCTCGGGATTGGCGGACTGATCGATATCGCCACGCCGGCCGGGCTGCCGAAGCGCTCGCAGGACTTCGGGCTGACGCTGGGCACGTGGGGCGTGCCGTCGGGGCCTTACCTGGTGCTGCCGGTGTTCGGCCCCAGCTCGTTCCGCGACGGCGCGGGCCTGTATGTGAATTTCTGGTTCGATCCCGCCACCTATGCCGAGCCGGCGGTGCGCAACTCGCTGTACGGGATGAACGTGGTCGACGTGCGCACCAACCTGCTTGGTGCGACCGACCTGCTCAGGCTGGCGGCGCTGGACAGGTACGCGTTTGTGCGCGACGCGTACCTGCAGCGGCGACGTTATCTGCTCGGCGAGAGCACGGCGTTGCCGGACTACGGCGACGACGAGGACACCGGCGAGCCAACGGTATCGCCGGCGCCCACCGCCCCCGGCGCCACCCCGGCGCCCGTACAGCCGCAGGCGCCGCGCTGAGGCGCTTAACCGCCGATGCCCAGCAGCACCACCTCGAACGTCAGCGTGGCGTTCGGCGGGATCGTGCCCGGCACGCCGCGCGCGCCGTAGGCGGTGCCCGGAGGGCAGGTCAGGCGGGCCTTGCCGCCCACCTGCATGGCCTGCACGCCCTCGGTCCAGCACGGGATCACACGGTTGAGCGGAAACGAGATCGGCTGGCCGCGCTTGTACGAGCTGTCGAATTCGGTGCCGTCCGCGAGCGTGCCGCGGTAGTGCACCTGCACCGTGTCGGTGGCCTTGGGCGAGGCACCGGTGCCCTTGATCAGGTGCTGGATGGTCATGCCCGACGCCAGCGTCTGCGGTGCCGCCGCGGCAGAGGCAGCGGGCGCCGAAGCGGCCGGCCCGGCGGCGCATGCGGCGCCGGCAAGGGTCAGGGTGCCAAGGAAAAGCGCGATTGTTTTCATGGAAGGCCTGTCTCGAGGTCTTGATGGGGATGCGGCAGTTTAACCGACGCATGCCGGCGGCATGGCGGCGGTATGGCGGCGGCGGCATATCGCGCACCGCTGTCGCGCCGCGCGCGGCCATGGTGCGCCGCACCGCGCCGCGTCCGTTACACCGGGCGTTTTGCCGTCTACGATGGTTCCAGACGGCCCGCTGCGGTGCGGGCGCACGGAGACGGTCATGGCACTGACGGATTCCCGGGACCTCGCGGTCTCGACTTTGAACACGCGCTCGGTGGCGCAGTACGAGACCGCCCTGCGCCTGCTGAACGGCTATTACGGCGACCCGCTCGCCGTGATCGACGCGGCGCTAACCGACGACCCGGAATTCGCCATGGGCCACGCCCTGCGCGCCGCGCTGATGGTGACCTCCGGCGACGGCACCGCCGAGCCCATGCTGCGCCAGAGCGTCGAGGCCGGCGAAGCCCTGCACGCCCGCGCCAACGAGCGCGAGCGCCGCCATATCGCCGCGGCGCGCGCCTGGCTGGACGGAGATTTCGAGCGCGCCGTGCGGTGCTATGGCGACATCGTGATCGATTATCCACGCGACCTGCTGGCGCTGCAGACCGCGCACCTGGGCGACTTCCTGCTCGGCCAGTCGACCATGCTGCGCGACCGCGTGGCGCAGGCCCTGCCGCACTGGGATGCCGCCATGCCCGGCTACGGCTACGTGCTTGGCATGCACGCGTTCGGCCTGGAGGAAACGCAGCACTACGAGCGCGCCGAGGAAGCCGGACGGCGCGCGCTGGAATGCCAGCCGCGCGACCCGTGGGCCGTGCACGCGGTGGCGCACGTGATGGAGATGCAGGGCAGGCTGGCCGAGGGCGTTGCCTGGCTGGAAGGCCGCCGCCAGGACTGGGCCGACGACAACATGCTGGCCGTGCATAACTGGTGGCACCTGGCGCTGTTCCTGCTGGAAGACGGCAAGACCGACGAGGTGCTGGCCCTGTACGACCGCGCCATCAGCCGGCCCGCGCCGGCGATTGCGCTGGACCTGGTCGACGCCTCCGCGCTGCTGTGGCGGCTGCACCTGCGCGGCGTGGACGTGGGCCGGCGCTGGCACGCGGTGGCGGATGACTGGCTCGGCCGCGGCGCGGCCGGCTATTACGCCTTCAACGACGTGCATGCGGTCATGGCCAGCCTGGGGGCGCAGCGCCCCGCTGCGGCGGACCAGGTCCGCGCCGCGCTGGAGCGTGCCGCGCTGGGCAACGGTACCAACGCGATGATGTCGCGCGAGGTCGGGCTGCCGGTGGCCGATGCGCTGATCGCCTTCACGCAGGGCGATTACGCCACCGCCATCGACCTGCTGATGCCGGTGCGCCTGGTGGCCCACCGCTTCGGCGGCAGCCACGCGCAGCGCGACGTGCTCGGCCTGACACTGGTCGAAGCGGCGCTGCGCAGCGGCAGCGCCAACCTGGCGCTCGCGCTGACGGCCGAACGCGCGGCGCTCAAGCCCATGAACCCAAGCCTGCTCCGGCTGATGCAGCGCGCCGACACCTGCCGCAGGCAAACCTGACAGACCGGCCGGCACGGCGGCAAGGACAGGCGGCGGCGCCTATACTGCACCTGTCCTGACCGGAGACCCCGCCATGCCCAGCATCCGCGCCCTGTTCCGCCCCGCCCTGCTCGCCGCCGCCCTGGCCATGGCGGCCGTGCCGGCCATCGCCCACCACGGCTGGTCGACCTATGACGAGACCAGGCCCCTGACGCTGACCGGCAAGATCGTCGAAAGCCATTACGAGAACCCGCACGCGCAGATCCGCATCGACGCCGGCGGCAAGCGCTGGCTGGCGGTGCTGGCACCCGTATCGCGCATGGAAGCGCGCGGCGCGACCTCGGACAAGGTGGCGGTGGGCCGCGAGGTCACGCTGGTTGGCTACGCCAGCAAGGAAAAACCGGACGAACTGCGCGCCGAGCGCATCACCATGGACGGCAAGACGGTCGAGCTGCGCTGAGCCGCCACGCCGCATGCCGGCGCCGCTGTTCACCGCGTGGACCGCATGGACCGAATGGGCCGGCGCGCTGGCGCGGCTGCCGTTCGCCACCGCGCTGCGCAGTTCGGCCTGGGCCTACCCCGCGGTGGAGATCGTCCACCTCGCCGGCATGGCGCTGCTGTTCGGCTCCATCGTGGTGGTCGACATGCGGCTGGCCGGGCTCGGCCGGCGGCTGCCAGTGAGCCTGCTGCTGCGCCATGCGCTGCCCTTCACCATTGGCGCCTTCATCGCCGTCGCGGCCAGCGGCGTGCTGCTGTTCGTGGCGCATGCCGATGAACTGGCCGCCAATCCCGCCTTCCTCGCCAAGCTGGGCCTGATCGCGCTGGCGCTCGCCAACGTGTTGTGGTTCCACGCCGGGCCCAGCCGCAGCCTGCATGACCGTGAACGCGGCTGGGACGCCGACGCCCCGCCGCCTGCCGGCGCCCGCCTGAATGCGATCCTGTCCATCGCCGCCTGGCTGCTGGTGATCTGCGCCGGACGGCTGATCGCCTACGTGTGAAGCCGCGCGCCGGGCGGCAAGAAAACGGCCGCAAACGTGGTCCTCAAGCGCGGCCGTCATGCCGGCGTCGGCGACAGCATGCCCAGTACCGCCACCAGCGCCAGCACCAGCGCGGCGGTGCCGGCTTCCAGCAGCAGGCTGCGCCGCAGCCCCTTCACGGCGCGCAGTGCCGGACCGCGTTCACCCGTGCGCGCGGCCTCTGCCAGGCGCGGCGCCAGCGCAAACCGGTTCGCCGCCGCCAGCCCGAGCATGGTGGCAAACAGCGCAAGCTTGGCCGCCAGCAGCCCCCCGTAGGACATCGGCGCAAATTCCGGCATCACCGGCCCGACGATGAGCCAGTAATTGAGCACGCCGGTCACTACCAGCAAGGCCACGATGCGTGTGCCGATGCGCGCGAAGCCGTTGGCACTGCGGCTCAGCAGCGCGAGGGCCTCGCCGTGCGGCGTCGGTCCGGGCCATGCCAGCAGCAGGAACGCCGCCAGCGCTCCCACCCATGCGCCCGCGGCCAGCAGGTGGGTCACGTCCGACGCCAGGTGCAGGTAGCGCACCGCGCCGTCGTGCATCGCGCCATGCCCGCCCCAGGCCAGCGTGGCCAGCGCCACGCCGCCATACGCGGCCAGCACCGCAAAGGGCGCACGCAGCCGGCGCGCGCCCATGCCGGCCAGCGCGAACAGCAGCAGGGCTGCCATGCGCACGCACCAGGCCACGCCGAAGTCCGTCCCGGTGACGATCATTGCCAGCACATGGGCCTGCAGGGCGGCATAGTCCGACGCGCCTGTCATGGCGCGCGCCATCTCGACCAGGGCCAGCAGCGACAGCGCGATGCCCACGCCGGCGCCACCCAGCGCCAGCGCCCGGCAACGCCGCGCGAAGCGGCAGGCGCGTTCGTCCCGCTGCAGCACGTAGAGGCAGAACAGCGGCAGCCCGAACATCAGGGCAAGGTCGAGATAAAGCGCCAGGCGCAGCCCGGCTGCCAGCCACTCCGGCTGCGCCAATTACTTCACCGTGAACGCGACGTTGCCATTGACGGGATGGGTGTCCGAAGACACCGCGCGCCAGTCCACCCGGTAGCTGCCCGGCGGCAGCGGCTGCGTGGGGGTGATGACCATGGTCTTGGGGTCATCGCTGCCCGAGACCTTCACGGCCATCTTCATCGGCGCATGGTTGGCCATGCCCGGCATGCCGGTCATCACCAGGTTGGCGCCGGAGAACTGGGTGACGAGATTCTCGGAGAAGCGCAGTTCGATCTTCTGCGGCGCCGGCACCTCGGCCTTGTCGGCTGGCGACGACGCTTCCAGCCTGGGATGCGCGAAGGCAAGGCTGCTGCCCAGCGCGGCGATGGCCGCAATCATGGCGTGGATCAGGGGGCGATTGGCATGCATGGTGGTCTCCACTCGGGGATGTAGAAGTCGTGATGATTGAAGCGATCCGTCAGAACCAGACCCGCACGCCGGCAACGAAGCGGGTTTCGCCCGACTTGCCGCCCGCGGTCCGGACCATGTCGGCGGTATTGCCGAAGGTCTGGTAGCGCTCCACGCCGATATACGGCGCGAACTGCCGGCTGAACTCATAGCGCAGCCGCAGCCCGACGGTGCCGTTGGACAAGCCGCTGCCAATGCCCACTTCCGGGTCGTTCTTGCCATACAGGTTGGCTTCGATGCGAGGCTGCAGGATCAGGCGCTGCGTCAGCAGCAGTTCATATTCCGCCGACAGCCGCAGCGCGGTGCGGCCGCTGGTGCCGACATAGGCGGTGGCGTCCACCTCGAACCAGTACGGCGCCAGCCCCTGCACGCCGAACGCGAGCCAGTTGCGCGCCGGGCGCCCGCTGCCGGCGTCGTTGCGCAGGCCCAGCTGGGTGTCCCAGTAGCTGGCCACGGCGTGGCCCCACAGCAGTTCGGTGCGGGCTTCGTGCAGCTTGCCCCTGGAGGCCTCGCCCTCGGCCTTGAGCACCAGCTTGTCGAAGCTGTTGCCGAACCACGCTTGCGCCTCGTAGGCAGCGGCATTGTGGCCATTGGCATGGGCCCATTCCAGGCGGTCGACCAGCACCGAGGCGAACAGGTGCTCGTCGGCCATCACCAGCTGGCGCTTGTCGCCTAGTGCGTACTGGCCGACGCCGAGCTGGTAGCCGCCGGAATAGGCGTGCGGGTCGCGGGCGTCGGGCGGCGCGCTGCCGCCCTGCATCTTCATGTCGCCATGGTCCATGGCCGGAGCAGCGTCTTGCGGCGGCGTGTTGGCGCCGTCCATGGTCTGGATCTCTGGCTGCGCCATGTCCTGCATCTGGCCGTGGTCCATCCCTTGCATCTGGCTATGGTCCATGCCCTGCATCGCGGCCGGCGCGGCAGGTGCCGGCTGTTGACCATGGCCGTACGCATGGCCGGCATGCGGGTCCTGCGCAAAGGCTGCGCTGATGGCGCCCAGCGCCAGCGCCGCGGCCACCATGGTTTTCTTGTGTCCGGACATCAGGCTCGATAGTTCGCGTTGCATCATCACGCCACCACCACTTCGCGGAACATGCCCGCATCCATATGCAGCATCAGGTGGCAATGCCAGGCCCAGCGCCCGAGGGCATCGGCCGTGACCAGGAAGCTGATGCGCTGTGCCGGCTGCACCGGGATGGTGTGGCGCCGCGCCTGGAAGCTGCCGTCGGGCGCCTCCAGTTCGCTCCACATGCCATGCAGGTGCATGGGGTGGGTCATCATGGTGTCGTTGTGCAGGATTACGCGCAGCCGTTCGCCATGCTTGAAGTAGATCGGCGTGGACTTGCCGAACTCGACCCCGTCGAACGACCACGTATAGCGCTCCATATTGCCGGTCAGGTGCAGCTCGACCTCGCGCCCCGGCCCGCGTGCGTCCATGGCCCCGCCGATGGTGTGCTGGTCGGCCAGCGTCAGCACGCGCCTGCCGTTGTTGCGCAGGCCGATGCCGGGGTCGTCGAGGTTGGTGCGGGCCATGTCGACGCGCATGTCGGTGCTGGCGCCGTATTCGGTGCGAGCATGGCGCGCGGTCTTGCTCGGCACCCGCAGCGCATCGGCGGCTGCCATGGCGTGCTGGCTGTGGTCCATGCCGGCGTGGTCCATGCCGGCCATCGGCATCGCGCCATGGCCGGCGTGGGCGCCATGGCCGCCATGTCCTCCGTGGCCACCATGGCCCGTCATCGCGCCCATCATGTCGGTCATGGTCAGCCATTCGGCCCGGTCCGGCGCGGGCACCGGCGCCGACAGGCCTTCGCGGACCGCCAGCGTGCCGCGTGCATAGCCGGTGCGGTCCATCGACTGCGCGAACAGGGTGTAGGCGTCGTCCTGCGGCGTCACGATGGCGTCGCAGGTCTCGCCCGGGCCGAAGCGGAATTCGTCGACGGTGACGGGCTCGATGTCCTGGCCGTCGACCTGCACCACGCGCAGCTGGAGCCCCGGAATGCGCACGTCGTAGAAGGTGTTGCCCGAGCCGTTGATAAAGCGCAGGCGCACAGTCTCGCCGCGGCGGAACAGGCCGGTCCAGTTGCCCGCCGGCGTGACGCCGTTGGCCAGGTGCGTCAGCGTGGCGCTGGACAGGTCCGCCAGGTCGGTCGGGCTCATCCGCATCTGGTTCCACATGCGGCGCTTGTCCAGCGCCTGCTTCAGCCCGTCGCGCGACACGTCGCGGAAGAAGTCGAGCACGGTGGGCTGGTTGTAGTTGTAGTAGTCGCCCTGGATCTTGAGCTTGTTCAGCACCCGCATCGGGTCTTCGTCGGTCCAGTCCGACAGCAGCACGGTATGGTCTCGGTCGGCATGCGCGCGCTCGTGCCCGGCGGCCGGATCGATGACGATGCCGCCGTACACGCCGGTCATCTCCTGGAAGCCGGAGTGCGAGTGATACCAGTAGCTGCCGGTCTGCGTGACCTTGAAGCGGTAGGTGAAGGTTTCGCCGGGGGCGATGCCCGGGAAGCTGATGCCGGGCACGCCGTCCATCTGGTAGGGCAGGATGATGCCGTGCCAGTGGATCGAAGTGGCCTCGCGCAGGCGGTTGGTCACGCGGATGGTAACGGTGTCGCCCTCGCGCCAGCGCAGCGTCGGGCCCGGCAGCATGCCGTTGATGGTGGTGGCGATGGTCGGCTTGCCGGTGTAGTTGACCAGCGATTCGCCGATCACCAGGTCGAACTCGGTGCCGCGCAGCACCGGGCCGGCGCCGCTGCCCGCCGGGGCGGGCTGCCCGTCGCGCGCACCGCCGCCGTGCCCGGCATGCTGCGCCCAGGCGCTGCCGCCAAACCCGCCCAGGCCGGCCAGGCCGGCGACCACGCCGCCGGCGGCCAGCCCCTGCACGAAGCGGCGGCGCCGCAGGTCGGGCAATCCGGAAAGCGGATCAGGCAGCAAAAGAGGCAGCGCTGGGCGGCTGGGGCTTGGAGGGCGTCGCATGTCACATCGGGTCGGTTAGTCGGCACGCCAAGCGTAGCCAGCGCCACCCTACCGAGGTCTGACCGGAACATGACAATCCGGTAATCTTGCGGTCATGTTGGCGCCGGCAACGCCGGCGTAGAGTTGCCTCGCCGTCATGAAGAGCGATCGGCCGGCACGATCGCGTAAGGAAAGGGCTGATGAAACTGCTTGTGGTGGAGGACGAATCCAAGACCGGCGAATACCTGCGCCAGGGGCTGACCGAGGCGGGCTTCGTCGTCGACCTGGTGCACAACGGGCTGGACGGCCAGCATATGGCCATGACCGAGCCCTACGACCTGATCATCCTGGACGTGATGCTGCCGGATGTGGATGGCTGGCGCATCGTGCAGGCCCTGCGCGCAGGGCAAAACCCCGTGCCGGTGCTGTTCCTGACCGCGCGCGACAGCGTGGCCGACCGCGTCAAGGGGCTGGAGCTGGGCGCGGACGACTACCTGGTCAAGCCGTTCGCCTTCTCCGAACTGCTCGCGCGCGTGCGCACGCTGCTGCGCCGCGGCACCGCGCAGATGACGCTGGACCGCATCCAGGTGGCCGACCTGGTGCTGGACCTGACCCGCCGCCGCGCCACGCGTGCCGGCCGCCGCATCACGCTGACCAGCAAGGAGTTCGCGCTGCTGGAACTGCTGGCGCGCCGCCGCGGCGAGGTGCTGCCGCGCTCGCTGATCGCCTCACAGGTGTGGGACATGAATTTCGACAGCGACAGCAATGTCATCGACGTCGCCATCCGGCGCCTGCGCGCCAAGATCGACGACGGCTTCGATGCCAGGCTGATCCAGACCGTGCGCGGCATGGGCTATGTGCTCGAAGCGCCCGAAGCCGCCGACGAAGCAGGCGCGCCTCTGGCAAACGACGGGCAACCCACATGAAGCCCCGCCTGTCGCTGACGGCGCGGCTCACCATCCTGTTCTCGCTGTCGTCGGCGGCGGTGCTGCTGGGGCTGGGCGTGCTGATCTGGCTGGCGATCGACGATCATTTCGCCGACGAGGACTACGCGGTGCTGGCGGACAACGTGCGGCTGATCGGGAAGATCGCCGCCGACGGCCCGCCGGCGTCACTGCCGCAACGGCTGGGGCCGGCGCTGGAGCACCATGCCGGCTTCGTCGCCGAAGTGCGTGGCGCCGATGGCAAGCGCCTGTACGCGACCAGGGATTTCGATTTCCGCACGGCGCTGGCCGCCGCCGCGCAGGCGCCGGCAGGGCGCGACGCCTTTGCCTGGGAACAGCAGGGCCAGACCTACCGCGGCTTGCGCGCGCAGCTGGCGGTGGCGCCCGCCGACGCCCGGTCGGGCGGCCAGCCCGGCGCGCTGCAGGTGCTGGTCGGCATGGACACGGCATTGCATGACCACTTCATGCACGCGTTCCGCAACACGCTGGCCTTCTACGGCGCGCTGGCGGCGCTGGCGAGCGGGTTGCTGGGCTGGTGGGCGGCGCGCCGCGGGCTGTCGCCGCTGCGCACCATGGCCTCGCGCGCACGTGCCGTCACCGCGCACAAGCTCGACGAGCGCATGCCGGTCGAGACCGTGCCGGTGGAAATGGCGGACCTCGCCGCCAACCTCAACGCGATGCTGGAACGGCTGCAGCGCGACTTCGCCCGGCTGTCGGAATTCTCGTCGGACCTCGCGCACGAACTGCGCACGCCGATCACCAACCTGATGACGCAGACCCAGGTGGTGCTGTCGCAGCCGCGCGATGCGGCACGCTACCGCGATGTGCTGGCCTCCAACGTGGAAGAGCTGCAGCGGCTGTCGCGCATGGTGTCGGACATGCTGTATCTGGCCAAGACCGAGCACGGCATCACGCTGCCCAGCGCGGAGCCGATCGAGGTAGCGGATGAAGTCGCCGCGCTGTTCGATTTCTACGATGCGCTCGCCGAGGACAAGGGCGTGCGGCTCGCGCTGCGCGGCCGCGGCCGTATCACCGGCGACCGCCTGATGCTGCGGCGGGCACTGAGCAATCTGCTGTCGAATGCGCTGCGGCATACGCCGGCGGGCAAGGGCATCGTGGTGGAGATCACGCCCGGCGCCGACGCGGTGCAGGTGGTGGTGGAGAATGAAGGCGAGACCATCCGGCCCGAGTTGCTGCCCGTGCTGTTCGACCGCTTCTTCCGCGCCGACAAGTCGCGCGCGCGGCCCGAGTCCGACGGCGCGGGTCTGGGGCTGGGGCTGGCGATCACGCAGGCCATCGTGGCCGCGCACGGCGGCGCCATCGGTGTGGCCTCCGAGGCGGGCAAGACGCGCTTTACCCTGACCTTTCGCGCTTAGCTTCGCACCGTGGCTTTGCGCGCGGGCCGGAAAAAAGCCGCCCACGCCAGTTACGACGTTGGGGGAGCTGGCGTGGGCGTGAAGACCACCGGATGCGGCTCCAGCGGTGCTCCGATGCTACGCAAATCCCCCGTTCGCGACTGCCAACAATTGTGTCGGCGGCCGTAACAGGCTGTGCCCCTTAACGCGTCAACGACTGCGCCCGAATCATGGCGAGGGGGCCGGCGCGGGCAGCTCGATGCGGAACACGGCACCCATGCCGGCCTGGCTGCGCACGCTGGCCTGGCCGCCGTGCCGCTCGGCCACGGCGCGCACCAGCACCAGGCCCAGCCCGGTCCCTTCCGGCGCGCCGGGCTGGCCTTCATGCAGCCGCGCAAACGGCTCGAACAGCCGGGCCTGGTCGGCGTCGGCAATGCCGGGCCCGTGGTCCTGCACGGCCACCACGAAACGCTCCGGCTCGCGCGCCAGCGACACCGTCACGGTGCCGCCCGCCGGGCTGAACTTGATCGCGTTGCTGACCAGGTTGGCGATGGCGCGCACCAGCAACGCGGGTTCGCCCTGCAGCACCGCGGGATCGTCGGGCAGGTCGATTTGCAAGGACACCTCGCGAGCCCGGGCGAGCGCCCACAGCTGGTCGGTGGCGTCGAGCACCAGCCCGCCGAGCTCCACTTCGATGAACGCCAGCGCCTTCGACTCCGCGCGCGCCACGCTGATGAAATCGTCGGCCAGCGCCAGGGTGCGGCGCGCATGCGCCGCGATGCGGGCCAGCACGCCGCTGTCCGGGGCACCATCGCCGGCGCTTGTGGCAGCATGACCCGCGCGGCGCTCCTGCAACTCGATCAGCGCCAGGATCGACGCCTGCGGCGAGCGCATGTCGTGCGACAGGAAGCGCAGCATCTGCTCGCGCTGGCGCTCCGCCAGGCGGATGGCGGTGATGTCGATCACGCTGACGATCAGCCCTGCCGCGGCGCCCGACTCGCCGTGCAGCGGCGCGCCATGCAGCAGGTAGCGGCGGTCGCCGCGCCCGGACACTTCGATGCCGCCCTCGGGCACCGGCGTCCGCGCCGCAGGCGCGCCGGCATAGTGATCATGCAGCGCCTGCCAGTACGCCAACGCGGGTGCCGGCGCCGGGCACACCGCCTCGATCAACGCGCGGATGCCAGGACGCGGCACGCCCGGCTCCGCAGGCGCCTCGGGCAGGCGCGCCAGCACCGTCGGGGCCAGCGCCACGCAGCGCCGGTTGGCCAGCAGCACGCCGCCGTCCAGGTCGCAGATGGCGGTGGCATCCGGCAGGCTTTCCAGGCTGTCGGAGAGGAAACGGCGCAGGCCGCGCAACTGCGCGCTCATGGCGTAGACCGCGCGCATGCGGCTATCCAGGGTGGCGCCGGTCTGGCGCGGCGCGGGCATCACGCCGGGCTCGCGCTCCAGCCGCGCCAGCTCGTCGCTCAGGAAGCGCAGCGCCGCTTCCTGGCGCAGCCAGCTCCACAGCGGATAGAACAGCACGCAGCCCAGCACCGCGGCGGCCGGGGCAAACCATAGCCGCGCCAGCGCCAGCAGCGCCAGCGACCCCAGCAGCAGGCCCGCCAGCAGCAGCCCGGTGACCACCAGCGCGCCGCGCGGCGGCAGCCGCAGCGCCGCCAGCGCGGCCAGCAGCACCGCCAGCAGCGTGCCGCCGGCCTGCCAGGCGGGGGACACCGCCACAATGGCATCGCCGTCGGTCACCGCCTGCACGGTGTTGGCCAGGATCTCGACGCCGCTCATGCCGCGGCCATCGCGCGAGACCGGCGTCGGCAGCACGTCGCCCATGCCGGTGGCGAGCGCGCCGACCAGCACCGCCTTGCCGGCAAACATGGCCGGATCGATGCGACCCTCCAGCACGTCGCGCACTGACACGCGGGCAAAGGTGCCGGGCGGGCCGGCGTACGGAATGCGCAGGCGGCCGCTGCGTTCCCAGCCGTTGGCTTCGGTGATCACGGCCGGCTCCTGGCGCACGCCGGCGGACAGCGCCCCCGCGCGGCCGAAGCCGGCCATGACGGCGGCCAGGTGCGGCACGCCCGCGGCGGCCACGGGATGCGGGCCTTCGCGCAGGTAGACCTGGCGCGCCACGCCGTCGGTATCGACCACCATGTTGATATGCCCGACCGCGGCGCCCAGCCCGGCCAGCGGGTAGCGCACCAGCATGCCGTCCGGGCCGGGCTCGGCCACCACCGGCAGCACCACGTTGCCGGCCAGCGCCATGCTGCGCGCCAGCACGGCGTCGTCCTGGGGATAGCGGGTATCGCGCTCGGACAGGATCACGTCGACGCCGATCACGCGCGGGCGGCCGGCGGCAATGCGCTCGAGCAGCTGCGCCAGCACCGCGCGGCGCCACGGCCAGCGGCCGATGGCGGTGATGCTGGCGTCGTCGATGCCGACGATGACGATGTCGTCGCGGGCCGGATGATGCTGGGCGCCGATGGCGATGTCGTAGGCGGCCAGGTCGGCGCGCTCGGTCCAGCCCTGGCGCGCCGCAAGCATTGCCAGCGCCAGCACCGCGGCGGCCAGCAGGCACCATTCGACCAGCGTGCGCTGGCCGAACGCGTGCCCCGGCCGGCCCGGTGCGTCAGCGGAGCCGGATGCGGCCACCGCCGTCCGGCCGGTCGCCCGAGCCGATTGCGCCGCCCTGGCCATCGCGCAGCAAGGCGATGACGTCGATGCGCTGCGGCGCCGAGAACGCGGCCGGGTCGGGCGCGACGCCGGGCGCGGCGCGCGCCACGCGGATGTAGTACACACCCGGCGCGGGCCGCGGCAGGTCGATGGCGTTGGTGGCGGTGTGCTGGTCGGCCAGCAGCGTGGCAAAGCCCGCATCGGCCGCCATCTGCACCAGGTAGCCCGGGCCGCCGCCGCCATCGGGCCAGCCGATATGCAGCGCGCCACCGTCATCCTGCAGGGTCGGCACCGGCGGCTTGGGCTCGATGCGGAAGGGCACCGCGTCCGACCACGGGCCCGGCAGGTCCGCCGCATCGACGCTGCGCACGCGCCACCACCAGCGCCCCGGCGCCAGCGCCTGCGCGGCAGGCGACGCGGCGGCGGCATGGACGGCGGCGTCGCGGGTAAAGGCCGCATCGGTGGCAAGCGCCAGCTCATAGCGGGCCGCGTCCGGCACCGTAGCCCATTCGAAGGTCACGGCATCGGCATAGCGCACCGCGTCCGCGGCGGGCTGCTGCGTGAACGGCGCCGGCGGGTTCAGCCGCACCGATACCGGTGCCTGCGCGTCATGGCCGGTCAGCTGGTGCTTGTCGATGGCGCTGACGCTCAGGTACAGCGTGCCTTCCGGCAGGCCATCGACCCGCACCCGGGCGGCATCGGCGCCGCTTGCGGTACCGGTCCAGACCAGTTCGCTCAGCGCCGCATCGCGCGCCACCCGCACGCGGTAACCGACAGCGCCCGGCACCGGCTGCCAGGCCGCCTCGAACGACGGCCCCAGCACGGTTTCATTGGGCGGCAGCAAGGCCGGCGCCGCCAGCAGCGCCACCGGTGGCGACAGCTTGCCGCCGGCCGACACGCCGATGCCATAGCCGGCCTCGAGCGACGCCGCCGCGGTCATGGCGCGGTCAGGTGCCGGCCGCGCGCGCGCGCCGCGCGCGGCGCTGACGCCGATGCGGCCCTGCAGCACCTCGCTGCGGCTGCTGCCCGCGTCGACCGACACCCGGTAGCGGGTGCCGCGCACGCCGGTCACCATCATCGGCGTATGCAGTTCGAAGCGGCCGACCCCGCCGCCCTCGGGCGCCACGCGGGTCTCGGCCGCGCCCTTGTCGATGCGGATCACGGTGTCGACCAGGCCGCTGCGCGCGAACGTGCGCAGGCGGTTGACCGCCACCGTCGTCGCCGGCGGCAAGGTGACACGGGTGCGGTCCGGCAGCTCCAGCGTGGCCGAGCCACCGGCCGGGGTCTCGATGCGCGCCGCCTCGTCAAGGGTCATGCCCACCTGCACCGGCCGGCCGTTGGCGCGTACCTCGCCGCTCACGTAGACCACGCGCGCCGACGCGGCCTGTTCCGGAATCTGGCTGAGCGGGATGCGCACGCGCGACCCCGGCACCAGCCGGTACGGATCGGCCACGCGGTTCAGGCGCTGCAGCGTGCGCCATCCCTGCTCCGATGCCATGTAGCGCGAGGCCAGCCCGATCAGCGTATCGCCCGGCTCGACCACGTAGATGAAATCGGCGCCCTCCGCGCCCGCGGGCCCGGCATGCGCGGGCGCCGCCATCCCGCCGAACAGTGCAGACTGGGCCAGCAGCGCCAGCGCGATGCCACGCCCCGCCTTACGCATCCCTGGCCTCGTCCGCCTGCGCTTCGGCCGCGGAAATTTCTTCGAAGCGATAGCCGTGCGAATACACCGAGGTCAGCCTCACGCCGTTCTCGGGGCGCAGCGCCAGCTTCAGGCGCAAGCGGGAGATATGCGTATCCAGCGTGCGCGAGCCCGCTCCCATGGCGCGGCCCCACACCGCCTGTTCCATCACCTCGCGCGCCAGCAGGCGCCCGGTATTGCGGAACAGGAACAGGGCCAGCTCATACTCGCGCGGCGACAGCACCGCCGCTTCGCCGCCGACGGTGATGGTGCGCGCATGGGTATCGACGGTGTAGTTGCCGCGCCGGATCAGTTCGACCTCCTGCGCGGCCTCGGGATAGGCGCGGCGCAGCAGCGAGCGCACGCGCGCGACCAGCTCGCCGGCGCGGATGGGCTTGAGCATGTAGTCGTCGGCGCCCACCGTCAGGCCGTCGACGATATCGGATTCGGCCGTACGGCTGGTGACGAACAGGATCGGCGGCATGTTGCCGGACTTCTGCCGCACCCAGCTGACCAGTTCATAGCCGCTGGTGCCCGGCAGTTGCCAGTCGACCAGCAGCAGGTCGTAGGCGCGTTCGCGCAAGGCGCGCAGCAAGTCGGCGCCGTTGGCGAAGGATTCGCATTCGAAACCGGCTTCGCCCAAAATCTGCCGGATCAGTTCGGCCTGATCCGGATCATCCTCCACGGATGCAATTCGCATACCTCTACACCCTTCTGCCAGCTTCCGACTGCAACTGCGGTCTTTGCCACGGCGTGTCGACGGCTCGGCCGGCAAGTCATTCTTCGTATGTCACCCTGGCAAGGGGGGCGCGGCCGTCGATCTGTACCGGGGGGCCAGGCCGAAGCCCGCCGGCTGCCGCAATGTTACCTAATCGCGGCCCATTCCGTCGAGACGCCCCGACGAGGGGTGCGCCGGGGTGCTCACGGGCGCTATTGCAGCATGTAGGTCTCGTATTCCAGGCGCTCCAGCTTGTGGTCCAGCATGGCCAGCGCCAGCGCCACCACCACCAGCAGCGACACCGCGAAGCCATAGCCATACCAGGCCGGTCCCAGCTGCAGCGTCACCAGCGTCAGGGCGAAGTTCAGCACCACGAACAGCGCGGTCAGCAGCAGTACTTCGCGGCGCCGGTCCAGGTAGAAGTAGATGTTGAGCACGCCCAGCAGCACCACCTGCAGGCTGGCGCCGATCACATCGACGTACAGCAGGGGCAGGTACAGCTCGGAAATGCCCAGCAGGCGCAGCACCCACACGCCCACCGCGAACAGCAGCAGCGCGGCGATGGCCTGCACCTTGACGATCTCGTACAGGCCCAGCCGGATGGTCTGGACCATGGTGTTGCGCATGTCCTCGATATGCTCCAGCGAGCTGCCGCCGCGCACCGCATCGTAGAAGGCGTCGTAGTACTCGACGAAATCGGTCTCGATGCGCACCAGGAACACCGCCATGCCGGGAATGATGGCGAGGTAGGCCAGGAACACCGGAATGTCGTAGATGATCGACGCGCGCAGCGGCCCGATCACCTCGTGCCCGGTAGACGGCGCGTACCAGAACATGAACTTGTCGATCCAGATGCCCAGGTTGTACAGCAGTCCGATCGCCACCAGGCTGGGGTAGGCATAGCGGCGCTGGAACACCTCGAACGAGACGAACTGGCGGCTGGTGTAGTTGCGGTAGATCAGCGTCACCATGCCGGTCAGCAGGCACAGCTGGCCCGCGACGAACCCGCCCAGCAGCCCTTCCATGCCGTAGCCGCGCAGCCCCAGCGCGGCCGCCACCGAGACCGCATAGCCCAGCAGGAAGGTCCATACGATCGCCTTGTACTGCTTCATGCTGGACAGGAAGATCGCCGCAATCCAGATATTGCTCAGCACCACGAAGCCCGCCACCATCAGCAGACGGTACAGCACGGACTGCTGGCCGAAGCTGAACACCGCGCACGCCACGCCGATCCCGCCCGACAGCACCGTCGCCAGCAGCGCGACCGCGTGGTAGTTGCTGAGGATCAGGTGGTCGCGCTTCTCGAACAGCCGGTCGGAAGTAAAGCGCGTGAACGACAGCTGCATCGGCCCGGTCAGGATCAGGCTGCCAGCGATCAGGTAGGTCACCGAGACCTGGAACTGCGTGATCAGCGTCCCCGGCACCACGAACGGCAGGCTCAGCATGCCGATCAGCAGGATGCCGACGATCGACAGGATCCACGGCCCCGAACTGATGATGCCGGCGTACGCGTAGGCGCTCAGCATGCCGGACAGGTTGTCCCGCCGCAGCATCTTGCGCAGCTCGAATCCAATGCCGGCCATGCTCAGGCTCCTCCGTGGACCGGGCAGCGCGCGGGATTGCCGCCGTGCCGGGCGGGTCCGTCATGCCCGGTGCCGTCAGGCTGCGCCATCAGCCGTTGATACAGTTCGCGGTAGCTGCCCACCATGCGCTCCTGCGTGTAGTAGCGCTCCACGCGCGCCACGCCGGCGGCCTGGGCCGCCTGCCAGCGCGCCGGGTCGCGCAGCAGCCCGAGCGCGGCCGCGGCCAGCGCGGCGGGATCGGCGATGCGCACCACCTCGCCGGCCGGGCCCAGCGCGGCGTCCTCGCCGGGCAGGCCGAACAGCAGCTCGCGGCACGAGCCCACGTCGGTGGTCACGCACGGCACGCCCGCGGCAAAGCCTTCCAGCACCACCAGCGGCAGCGCTTCGCTGATCGAGCTGAGCACCAGCACACCCACCTGCGGCAGCAGCGCGTCGATGCGCTGGAAACCCAGGAATTTCACCTTCTTGCCCAGTCCCAGGCTTTCGGCCAGGCTGCGGCATTCGCGCGCGTATTCCGGGTCTTCGTCCTCCGGGCCTGCGATCCAGCCTTCGGCTTCGGGGTATTCGCGCACCACCGTCAGCATCGCGCGGATAAAGGTCTTGACGTCTTTGATGGGAACGACCCGGCCGATCAGGCACAGCACCGGCGGCACGCCGGGCTGGCGCCGCGCGCGCAACGGCGCGAGGCGCGGCAGGTCGATGCCGTTGGGGATGCTGCGCGTGCGCGCCTCGGGGGCGCCGTCCTGCACCTGGCGGCGGCGGTTGCCCTCGTAGAGCGCGACGATGTCGTCGCCGGCGTCGTAGCAGACCCGGCCCAGGGTTTCGAAAAAGCGCACCCACAGCTCGCGGAAATAGCTGATCTGGGAGATGTCGCGCTCGAACACATTGCGGTTGTCGCGGATCCACTGGCTCTGGAACAGGTCGATCTTGCGTTCCTTGGTATAGATGCCATGCTCCGACACCAGCAGCGGGCGCTGGTTGCGGTGGCGCAGCAGCGCGCCGAGAAAACCAGCATAGCCGGTGGAAACGGTGTGGTAGACGCGCGCCGGGATCAGCCCGTCGGCAATCCGCACCAGCTGCCACAGCGGCTTGTGCATGATGCGTACGGTCCAGAAGTAATCGGTGAACGACGGATCGGTGCAGAAGCGCCGGTACTGGTCGGTGATGGTCTGCCAGGCACGGCGGCTGTACAGGAACGCGTCCTCGCCGAGCGCGCCGCCTTCGCGCAGCGCCGGCATCAGTTCGCGGATCATCGCGCCGGCTTCGGCCTCGCGCCCCGGCTCGCGCAGCAGGTCGTGCAGGCGGTCGGCGGCATCGAACGCCTTCGCGTCGCCGCTGCGGCCCTGCACCAGCGGCGGCGGCGGGAAGTCATAGAGGTAATGGGTTTCCAGGTGCACCACGTTCACCGGCAGCTGGTAGGCCATGTCGCCATAGTCCTCGCGCCGGCTGCCGATGAAGACGATGCCGAAGCGCAGCTCCGGGAACGCCCGGATCATCTGGTTGACCCAGCTCGACACGCCGCCGCTCACGTAAGGGAAGGTGCCTTCGAGCAGCAGCATGACGTCGGCCGACGCCGCTTTCAACGAAATCTCGCTCATGATTGCCAGTACCGCAGCAGGGGCCGCACCAGCGGGAGCGGCGAGGGGCTGTCAAACGATGCCATCAGCTGGCGCACCGTGGCGTAGTCGCGTTCCAGGTAAGCGGCTTCGGCCAGGTGCGGCAGCACGCGCTCGCGCGCGAAGCCAAGCGCTTCGGCGCGCTGCAGCCAGGCGCGCGCCTCGCGCGGCGCGTTGCGCGCCAGCGCCAGGCGCCCGCGCATGTACCACAGCGAGGCATTGCTGTCGTCATGCGACAGCGCCGCGCTGGCGTAGCGCTCGACCTGGCTGGCGGTATAGCGGTAGACATCGCCCTGCACCAGGTTCTGGTAGATCAGTTCCCAGTACAGGTCGGCCAGCCGCTTGCTGATCTCGGCGCGCTCGCTCGGGCTGTAGGCCGTCTCGAGCCGCGGCAGCTCGGCCAGGATCTGCTGGGTCAGCTGCTTCTCGGCGCCGTCCAGCATGCCGTAGGCCAGCAGCCGGATATCGTCGGCGCTGTCGGCCAAGAGCTCGCGCAGCACCGGGCTGACGGTGCGCGCCGGCATCGACTGCATTGCCACCAGCGCGGTCATGCGCTCCGGCAGCGGCGCGCGGGCATTGCCCAGCTGCGCCCGCAGCCGCGCGCCGCCGCCATGCGTGACGCGCGACATCAGGTGCGTGACAAACTCGGGCAGGCCCACGGTGGCAATGCCGCTGGTATCGATGCGGCGCGGGAACAGCTTCGACAGCAGGTAGCTGCCCACGCACACCAGCGCGCCGCCCAGCGGCACGAAAAAGCAGAACAGCGCCAGGAAGCCATAGCTCCACGCGAACGGCACGCGCAAACGCCGCGGCAGCAAGCGCCACAGCACCAGCGCGGTCAGCGCGGCGGCCACCGCCTGCGTGCCGAGGAACGCCAGCAGCAGCGCGGTGCTGTTGCCGGCGCGTGCCAGCAGCACCAGCGCGGCGATCTGGGCGGCCAGGCCACCGGCGCCGAGCTTAAACATGGGGCGCTTCCCCGGCGGGCAACGTCGACGGCGCCACCGTGCCGTCCACCTGGGCCCGGCGCAGCAGCTTGACCAGCGCCTCTTCCGCGCCGTTGGCGGGGACCGCCAGCGTATAGACGCCGATGCCGGCGCTGGTGAAATCGGTGCCGAACTGCGCGCGCAGCATGTCTTCGATTCGCACCAGGTAGGCCGCCACGGCCTGCGCATCGGACAGCGGCATCAGCGTCAGCATGGCGCGGTGATGGGGATTGACCAGCGGCCATGCCACGTCCAGCGCGCGCCGGCTGCGCACCACCTGCTCGAACAATGCATCGCGCTCGGGATCGGTGTCGAACACCAGCGCCACCACCGAGCTGTCGATGCCGGTCTCGCGCTGCAGCCGCGACAGGCGTGCATAGTCCAGCGCAAACGGATACGGGCACGCCGGCAGCGCCGCCTGGATGGTGCGGGTGGCGCCGGCATGCTCGACGCCGTCGGCGTAGTAGCCCAGCAGCACCATCAGCATCTGCAGGTTTTCATAGTTCAGCGACAGGAACGGCATGCGTTCCACCACCAGCAGGCCGATCAGGTGGTCGGAGCCCGCCAGCACCGGCGCGACCGCGACATAGCGCGTGCGGGCATCGTGCTGCAGGCCGTCGGCGCGCAGGTGGGCCAGCTGGCGCGTGTCCAGGCAGTGGCGCACCAGCGGATCGGCGGTGTCGAGCGTGAAGGCCGGCCCGATGCTGGCCGCCGACTCCGCGTCGACGCGCTCGCCATCGCAGGCGTAGAGCGCGGCCGCCTCCAGCTGGCAGGCCTGCGCCACCACCTGCAGCACCGGTTGCGCGCCGGCCAGCACGTGGCCACCGCGCGCCGCCTCGTCCAGCGCCACGCCGCGCAGCTGCGACAGCGTGTCACGCAGCGTGGTGGGGCGCGCCAGCAGGTCGTTTTCCAGCCGCGCATGGGAGATGCGCAGCAGGTAGTGGTTCTTGGTCAGCGCCGCCAGGCGCTCGTCGAGGTAGCGGTTGACGGCGCGGGCGCGCGCCAGGCGCGTGCCCCAGATATCGCCGAACTGCCCGGCCACCAGCACCAGCAGCAGGCCGCCCAGGAAAAACAGGCGCGGGAACGGGCCGGTCATCACGCCGGTCTGGTGGTAGACGTACCAGGCGCCCAGCAGCATGAGCACGCTGCCCACGCCGATCAGCGTGCCGTAGCGCAGCGCCAGGATGACCGGCAGCAGCCACGCCCACGGAAAGCCCATGCCCAGCAGCAGCGGATTCTGCGGCAGCACCAGCCAGGCCAGCCCGAGTGCGGCCAGCATGGCCACTACCAGTTCCACCACGGCGGCGGGCCCGGTGACCGCAGGCGCCAGCAGGCGCGCATAGCGCCCGCCCAGGCCGATGCCCTGTCCCTGCCGCGCGCGATAGGTGTTGTCAGCCGTCTTGGCCACGCTCATCCCCTTGCTTGAACCGATTCACCGCCGCGCTGGCGCGGCGTCGTGCCGATGGCGGCCACCCCGCCTCAGCCCTGCATCAGCGGCGCCAGCAGGCGGCGCAGCAACTTCTGCGCGGTGCCCGACAGCGAGGCGCGGCTCCAGCCGCTGTCGCTGCCGGTGGCGGACCAGACCACTTCGCCGCTGTTCACGTCGAGCAGCTGCAGCGAGATGCCGACCGCCGGCTCGCCGTCGACGCCCACCTTGTAGCGCCATTCCTGCACCGCACCGGTCAGCGCATAGCGGGCCTTCTCGGCGCGCGCCCATTCCAGCGCCTTGCCCACCGCCTCGCGCTCGGCCGGCTCGAACAGGGTTTCCGGGTTCAGCGCGGCAGGATAGCGCTTCAGGCTGGCCACGCCGCCGGTCTTGAGCAGGCTCTCGGCAATGGCTTCGGCGCGCAGGCCGGCCTGCGGCGTCTCGGTGTAATTGACGATCGGCAGCACCGCGATAGTCTCTCCGCGCGCCAGCGCCGGCGCGCGGCCGACGTCCGTCACCGCGCAGCCCGCCAGCCACAGCGCCGCGCCCAGCGCGCCGCACCATGCGGCCAGCCGCCTTGCCACCGTCTTGCCAGTCATGCCCGTTTGCTTGTTCATGTTGATCCCCTTTTTCCGTATTGCCATGTCCTGTTGATGCCTGCCCTGCCGCGCTCAGTACAGCCAGCGGTAGCGCAATCCCAGTTCCGTCATCGGCCGCCCGCCGTTGCGCGCCGCGGTCTCGTGCGAGACGTAGAACGCCAGGTGGTCGTTGCCGAACACCGATCCCGCCACGCCGCCCTGCACGCGGAAGTTCTGCCGCGCGCGGGTGTCGTGCAGCAGGCCGACTTCGCCGAACGGCCGCCACTTGCGCGTGTATTCGTCAAGCAGCTCGCTGCCGAAGCCAAACAGCACGCCAGCCTGGGTGAAGCCCTGCGGCATGTAGAACGCCGGCGTCGCGGCATCGCCGGCCGGCACCAGCGTGGCCAGGCGCGGCGTCAGGCTGCCGCCCTGCGTGCTGTAGCTGGCGTGCGTGGCGACCACGCGCACGGTGTAGTCCGGATACGCGGTGCGGATCTTGTAGCCGGCCTCGACGTCGTACACCACACCGTGGCCGAGCGTGCTGCGGTCCTGGCCGCGGAAGCGGCTGTACTCGATGCGCGCGCCGATAAACTCGCGCAGGCTGAAGCGCCACGTCGCCCCCAGCCCCAGCACGTCCTTGGCGCCGCCCACGCGCAGCGGCGCGGATTCGTCCGCGGGCTGGTTGATCCCGGCCAGCGTGCTGAACTGCAACCGTCCCTGCTGGTTCCATTCGCCGAAGAAGCGCGCCGTGGCCATGGTGTCGAGGCCCTCGCGGTAGCCGGCGCTGGCGCGCCAGCGCCGGTTGCTGTCGCGGTAGCCCAGCGACAGGTCGGCGCTGCGGTCCGACGCCGGCACGTTGGCCAGCTGCTGCGGATCGGTGCTGCGCTGGTCGCGCCAGGTGCCGCGCAGGTTCAGGTCATAGCCGTCCCACAGGCGCACACCGCCGGCCAGGCTGCCTTCGGTGAATTCCAGCGGCTTCTGGTGCATGAAGCGCACGCGCGGCTCGATCGCCTGGGCGTTGAACAGCAGCGCATCGCGCAGGGTCTCCTGCAGCGCGTCATCGGAGCGGGCCCGCTCCTGGGTCTCGAAGGCCAGCGTCTGCGCCGCGCCTACGTGGTCCAGCCGCTGGTTGGCCTCGATCTGGCTGGCCACCGGCACACGGCCGGCCTGGCGCTCCAGGATGCGGTCCAGGCTGTTCAGGTCGTGCCGGTCCAGCGCGATCGCCACCTCGGCATACGCCGGGCGCTGCAAGCGGTTGGCGTACTGGCGCGCCAGCCAGCCGCGCGCCAGTTCGTTCGATTCGGCCGACATCGCCCACGCCAGCGCGGCATCGCGGCCGGCGGCGGACAAGGCGGCCTCGCGCCGCGCCGCGTCGCGCACGACCTCGGCGGGGACGGCGTCGCGCAGCGGCGGCAGGCCTTCGATCTCGCCCAGCTGCGAGGTGGTCCCGGCGGCCTGCGGCTGCAGTTCGCGCGCCGCGGTGGAAGCGCGGTCGGCGCGCAGCATCTGGATCACCAGCGCGCGCGACACATCGCCCGAGGCAAAGATCTGCCCCAGCGCCACGGTCTGGCGGCGCAGGTCCGCGCGCGATGGCGCGCCCGAGGCGTTCTCGCGCTCTTCGTCCCCATCGGTCAGGTCCGGGCGCATGCGCGCAGCGCCCGTGCCGCGCCGGGCCCAGCCACGCTGCAGGTCGACCCACGCCTGCCGGCGCACGCGCCAGGCCATGTCGGTCTGGCCCACGGCGTCATAGGCGTCGGCCAGCAGGCCGAGCCAGAGCGGATCGGCGCTCTTGCCGTCGTTGAGCTTGCGCAGGTAATGCAGCGCCGCGCGCCCGTCGTGGAAGCGCATATGGCCGGCGGCGAAGGCGCCCCACAGGTCGGGATTGTCCTCGGCCTGGTCCTGCAGGCGGCGCATCACCGCGCGCACCTCGATATCGCTGCCCTGGTCGACCAGCGTCCACAGCAGCGCCGCCAGCGTTTCGCTGTCGGCGTCCGGCAGGCCGGCGGCATGGCGCAGGTCGGCCAGGGCCTGCTCGCGCTGGCCCGTGACCCGGTAGTACTCGGCGCGCCGCATCAGGAAGCGGCTCGACTGCCAGGCGGCGCGGCGCTGCTCCGCGCTCATGTCCTGCAGCAGCCGCTCGATGCGGCGGTAGGCATGGGCGCGCGTGTAGTAGTACAGCGCCAGCTCCAGCGAGGCCGGGCTGGCGCCGCGGCGCCAGTCGGCCTCGGCGATGCGGCCGGCGTCGATCGGGATCCTGTCGTAGTACGCGATCAGGTTAGAGAAGTCCGCTTCCTGCGTGGCGCGGACCTCGTCCATGCAATCGTTGCGCGCCGGGCCTTCCGGCAGCTGCTGGCAGTGCGCGTCGCGGGTCTGCGCGGCCGCCATCATCAGATGCCGGTAGCCGTCCTGCAGCAGGTCGTCGCGCTGGTTCAGGCGGGCCAGCTCGGAGAAGGTGCGCCAGAACAGCAGGTCGCGTGGGCCCGCGGCGGCACGCGCGGGCAGCATCGCGTCAAGCGCCTGGACCAGCTTGCCTCGCACATAGAGCAGGTTGGCCAGCTTGAGCGCATAGGCCGGGCGCGGACCAAAGCGCTGCTGCAGCTGCGTATAGAGCTGGAATGCGCGCTCATCGTTGCCGGCGCGTTCGGCCAGCGCCGCGTGGCGCTCCATGATGTCGCGCGCCTTCGGGCCACGGCTCAGGCCTTCGAGGAAACGCATGGCCTCTTCCGGCTCGCCCAGGCGTTCGTAGGCGGCCACCACCTCGTCCACCGTCTTCAGGTCGGCGCCGCCCGCGCGGTGGCGCAGCGCGGCCAAGTAGGCGCGATCGTCGGACAGCCCCGGCGCCAGCCGCATCACCGCGTCCCAGGCGCGCTCATCGTTGGTGGCGCGGGCATAGTCAAGCCAGCTCTTCAGCGCCACGGCGGGCTGGCGGTTCCATTCCGCCACTTGCGCCAGCCGCTCGCGCCAGACCGGCTCGGCCGGCAGCCGGCGCACCGCGGTCTCGGCGACACGCTGGGCCTGGTCGAGCTTGCCCGCGGCGAGGAACACGCGATAGGCCAGCTCGTAGTCGTCGGCATTGAACTTCGTATCATCCGGCTGCGCGGGCGCGGCTTCCTGTGCCGCGATCCTGCGCACGCCGAGCTGGCCGGAAGCAGCCAGCGCCTCGCGCAGCGCCAGGCCGCGCGGTCCGTCGAGAAACACCAGGCCGCGCTCGCGCCACGGCTGGCTGGCGGCGATGCGCCGCACCTCGGCCTCGTGCGCCGCCAACGCGGCCGGGTCCGCATGGCCGGCATCGCGCAGCCGCGCCGACACCTTGAGCAGCCGCTCGACATAGCGGCTGGCCTGCTCCGGCTTGTTGGCCGCCAGCGCCAGCCGGGTCAGGTAGCGCAGCACCTCGGGATCGTCGAGCAGCGTGCCGCCGTGGCGCTCGGCCTGCGCCAGCGCCTCGTCCAGCAGGTTGCCGGACTGCAGGGTCTGCACCGCCTTCAGGAACAGCGCGCGCCGTTCCGCCAGCGTGGTCGCGGCGGCCTGCTGCGCGAACAGCGCGTTGGCGGCATCGCGGTAGTCGCCGCCCGCAATCGCCATGTCCGCCAGCTGGCGGTTCCAGAACGCGGCGTTCTGGCGGTCCTGGCTCGCCAGCGCCGTATAGAACCGGCGCATCGCCGCATCCGCGCCGGCCTGGCGCGCCTGCGTGGCCAGTGCCTGCAGGTCCGACAGGGTCCAGCGGCGGCCCGCCGCCTGGTCCAGCAGGCTGCGCAATGCCACCAGGTTCTGTTCGCGTTCGGCCGTGCCGGGCTGCGCGGCCCAGGCGCGCTGCTGCGCGATCTCGATGCGCGTGCGCAGTACCTGGCCCGACAGGTCGATGCCCTGCACCGCCTGCATCCGCTCCAGCATCGCCTGCGCTTCTTCCAGGCGACCGGTGCGCGCGTACTGCTCGGCCAGCACGCCCATGAAGGCGGGGTCGTCGGGCGTGACCTTCCACCAGGCTTCCAGGTAGGCCATGGTCAGTCCGTCGATGGTGCGGCCCTGGCCCAGCAGGCGTTCGCGCAGGGTTTCGCGCGGGAACATCAGCGCCAGGCCGATGCCCACGATGGCGGTAAAGGTCAGCACCAGCGTCGGCGGCAGCAGCCGCTCGCGCTCAGCCGGCGCAGCGGACTTCGACTTGTTGCCTGACATGATTGGGGTTGGTCACGGGTGCGGTATCGACGCGCAGCGTATTGCGCTCGCGCACGGCCGCCACGGGCTTGCCATCGACGCTGACGCGGCAGTGGCCGGCGTTGGCCAGGCGGAAGAACGGCTTGAAGTAGCCACTGAAGGCGAAGCGCGTGACGCCGTCGCGTTGCGACCAGTCGCGCACGATGCCGCTGGCTTCCGCCAGTTGCGGTGTGGCCGCCGCCGGCGCCGCGGCGTCGCGCATGGCGAAGCGCGCGTCGCCGCCGTCCAGGTGCAGGTAGACGCCGCCGCCAGGCGCCGGCGAGGTCCCCGTCACGCCCTTCGCCGCGGCAACGTCGGGCAGGCCGGCGCCGCTCCAGCGCAGGTTGCGCAGGTTGCCGTCGCCGCGCACGATCCATTGCGTGGCGACGCTGCCGGCACCGCTGTCGCCCACTTCGCGCGCCACCGCCATGTCCTGCCAGTCGAGCACCTTGCGCACGTAATCGGTCGAATGCAGCGGCAGCAGCGGCTGCGCCAGCACGTAGTCATAGACCTTGCGCAGCGCCTTCAGCGACGCCGCCTTGGTGCCGGAGTAGCTGTGGTAGTAGATGTTCACGGGCTTGAAGCGATACGGCCGGTCGGTCAGCTCGAAGGTCTCGATCACGCGCTCGAAGCCGTAGTAAGGGCCATGCCACAGGTTGGTGTAGACGTTCTCGTTCTGGTTGGGCGCAAACACCTGGAAGGTGCCGCCCGGCTTGTTGATGCCCAGTGGCGCGATCGCGGTCCAGCTGGGATTGCTGCGCGTGATCAGCGTGTCGCCGCCGTTCATGTTGAGCACGCGCGCCTGGCCGGTGAGGCGCAGCGCCTCGGCCGGCGGCTGGCAGTCGCCCGACCACAGCAGCAGGCTGACCGGCTTGCCGGCGGGCGCCAGGGTGCGGTTGATGTAGTCGATGGAACCGCCGATCTCGCGGTTCAGGTCCATGGTGTAGCCGGGGATGTTCAGGTGAAAGGCCTTGTCGCCCGCGCCTTCCGTGGCGTTGCGGCCCTGCGCCGGCGGGGCCGGCACCGTGCGCGCCCACTCGAACGGATGCGAGAACGTATGGCTGGCCACTTCGACATAGGGCTGGGCAAAGATCTTGCGCGCGATCGGCTCGAGTTCGGCGCTCAGCTTCGGGTACATGCCGTCGCGGCTGACCTCGCCCTGGATCACCGACATGGTCATCGGCAGCCGGTAGCGGTCGAAGATCTCGCGCAACAGCACCTCGCCGGAGTAGCCGCCACCGGGAATCTCGGCGCGAGACGCAAAGCCGTCGCCATCGATATGGATGGTCAGCAGGCGCCGGCCGTTCTCGGTGGTGACGTCGGGCACCGGCATCGCGGGCAGGCGCAACGCCTCGCGCAGGAAGTCCAGCGGCTGCACCACCCAGCGGCTGTCGGCGGTGCCGATGCCGCTCTCGTGCACCGCATACGGTCCCAGCACATAGCCGCCCCACGGCGTGATGGCCGCGGCGTCATAGGTCAGCGTGCCGGAGCGCAGGCGCAGCAGCGTGCGGAAGCCGTCGCCGTCGGGCACCTGGATCGCCTCGGCCTGGTTGCGGTCGGGCGCCACCGGCATCTCGAAGCCCATCATCGGGTCTTTCGTCAGAACCTCGACCGGGCCCGACACGCGCCCCCTGACCGCCTTCAGGCCGAAGCCGCGCGCCACCGCGCCACTGACGCTGGCGCCGAAGTCGTTCAGGAACACCACCGGCATGCCTTGCGCCATGCGCGCCTGCACCCAGGCGTGGAAGCGGCCCGGCTGCGCCGTGACCTTGCCTGTCAGGTACATCACCACGCCGGCATAGCGGTCCGGCCCGATCTCGGGCAGTTCCTCGCTGGTGTCGGCAAACTCGACGCGGTAGCCCAGGTAATTGAGCGGCATCGAGACGAAGCGCACGCCCTCGGACTGGTCGATCGCCACGCCCGGGCGGCGCTCCTGCACCACCAGCACCCGCCGCGGCAGCACTTCGACCTGGCCGATGCCGATGGTCTGCAGGCCGGGATCCGCCACATAGGGGGTGATCCCCAGCGCGCGGATGCGCCGCGCGGTCTCGCGCGCGCAGCGGCGGTCCGCCGGCGGGCAGTAGTCGATCGACACCACCGGCAGCCGGTATTGCTCGCGGATGGTGCGGGCCTGCGCCAGCAGCCAGTCGCGGTCGGCCTGCGGCACCTCGACATAGCGGCCCTGGGCCTGGTTCCAGCCGCGGAACAGCGACTCGAAGGCGACGGCATACGCCAGGCCATGGACCTGCGGCAGGATCTCGAAGCCACGGTTGAAGATCAGCCTCGCATCGGGATAGCGCGCCTTGATTGCGCGCACCACGCGCACCAGGCCGGCTTCCTGCCGCGCGCGTTCGGCGTCGGTGCGGGCGGCAAGCTGGTACGAGTCCAGGGTATCGAGAAAGAAGCCGCGAAAGCCCCGCTCCCATAGCGGCGCAATCACCTTGTCGACATAGAACGCCGGCCAGCCGTCGGCCGCCTGGTCGATGACCGGCGCGTTCCACGCGTCGTTGCGGCCGACAAACCAGCTTTTGGGAATGTCATTGAAGTAGGGGCGGCCTTCCAGCACTTCACCCACGCTGACATAGGCAAACCACGCGGTCGCGGGGGTGACGACCTGGCGCGGGTCGAAGCCGCTGTCAGGTTCGACCACGGCGATATCGAAGGCCTGCAGCGCGTCCACCGGCGGTTTGGCGCCATAGTGCAAGGCAATCGACGGCATCGCCGGGGCCGGGCCGCCGGCGCCCGGCGCAGGCTGTGCCATGGCGGTTCCGGCCGCAGCGAAGGCAAGCGCCAGCGCGACGCGCTGCGCCAGATGCCCCAGCCAGCTTGTCCAACCCAGCCCACACGGCGTTCGGCAGCCCCCGCTGCCTTGCGCTTCCCCCAGTCGATTCACAGCGTGATTCCCATGTTTATACACACGAAGTGCACGGTGCCAGACATGTTAGTGCGGTTCGCGACCGCTTGGCGCCTGGCTCTGACCGTCAATTCGGAAATGTCCGATGGTATCCGGCAACGGGCATCCTAAAGCAGCCGCGGGCGCCGTATTGTCAACAATTGTCCCGAAAAGGAGACATTGTAGTTGCCACGCTGGCGGCCGGCCGTTGGCCGGCCTGGCGCTCCACTTGCCCGGATGCTTCGGGATACCGCCTGCACGCACGACGGCTCTGTCCGATACCAATTTCCGGACAGTCCGGTTTGCCGAACATCAAAAAACCTTTGTGTCCATTCTCTTATGTATGGACGCGCATGCAGACCATTGACGCATGTATCGGCGCGCATAACCTGCCTGCTGGCTCGGGTATTTGCGTTTTATTCGCATAATGTTATATCGGCGCCCGGCCGACCTCACCCGAACGCGGTACGAAGGGTGCCGTAAAAATTTGTAAAAAAGATGGCACCACCATGGAGCGGCCGGCAGCCATTATGCACGAGCGGATGGCACGGGGCCCGCAGGCGGTGCACGCACAGCTAAACGCAACAATAAAAAATCAGGGAATTCACTGAACCGGTACTGAAGTAGAAAACGCTAATATCTCGTGTCGGAACCTCTCATCATGATTAGGCGCTTAGCCTGATTGACACACCGGGAAAATTCGGCAGAATGATTCCCACTTGTGCAGCGCCCATTCGGTGTGTCATTTGGTGTTGTCGTTCCGTGACGGTTTCGGGTGTCACGACAGCGACATATCGAAGTCATATGGAATGCACTGGCGGGGAACATAAACAACTCCCAGGGTGCGTTGCGCACGGTGTATAACGAGCGTTTACGCTCATTTTGAAATTCAAGGTTGAGATAGATATGGAAACCGGTACCGTTAAGTGGTTCAACGACGCCAAGGGCTTCGGCTTCATCACGCCGGACGAAGGCGGCAATGACCTGTTCGCGCACTTCTCCGCCATCGAAGGCTCGGGCTTCAAGTCGCTGAAGGAAGGCCAGAAGGTGCGCTACGTCAAGGCCATGGGCCAGAAGGGCGAGCAAGCCACCAAGATCCAGGCCCTCTGATACCGGTGAGGCCAGGGCCGGTCCGACGGACCGGCCGGCACGAAAGCCCCGCAGCGTCGTTGCGGGGCTTTTTGTTTTGGCGCGCGCCGTGCTGGAGCACGGTTGCGGCGGCGCCGTTGCAGGGGAAATTGCTATAATCGCCCGACCCACAACCACCTCCCGGGCGGGACGCGCGCCAACGCCGCGCGGCCGGCGCGGGATGGTAAGCAGCGTGTCGAGGAGTTACGTGGCCGGTACTCAGATCGCAGCTTCAGACAGCCGTGCCGCCACCGGCGGCCAGGCTGCCCCCGCCGCTTCGTCGGGCAGCTCCTTCCATGCCGCGTTGCGCATCCTGCCGGCGGCCCAGCGCCAGGCCATGTTCGAGATCTACGCGTTCTGCCGCGCCGTCGACGATATCGCCGACGGCGACGCGCCGCATGCCGACCGCCTGGCCGCGCTCGATGCCTGGCGCCGCGACATCGACGCCTGCTACGCCGGCAACCCGCCCGCCCCGCTGCAGCCGCTGTGCGCCCAGATCCGGGCCTTCGACCTGCGCCAGGCCGACTTCCTTGCCGTGATCGACGGCATGACCATGGACGTGGTGCAGGATATCCGCGCGCCCGACGCCGCCACGCTGGACCTGTACTGCGACCGCGTTGCCAGCGCGGTGGGCCGGCTGGCGGTGCGCGTGTTCGGGCTGGAAGAGGATTGCGGGATCGCACTGGCGCACCATCTGGGCCGCGCGCTGCAACTGACCAATATCCTGCGCGATATCGACGAGGATGCCGCCATCGGCCGGCTCTACCTGCCGGCCGAGGCGCTCGCGGCGGCCGGCATCGCACCGGCCACGCCGGCGGCCGTGGCCGCGCACCCGGCGCTGGGACAGGCGTGCGCGGCAGTGGCGCGCGAGGCCCGGGCCCACTACGACCAGGCCTGGGCCATCATGGCGCGCTGCCCGGCACGCCAGGTGCGTTCGCCGCGCATCATGGCCGAGGTCTACCACCGCATCCTGGCGCGGCTGTGCGCGCAAGGCTGGCGGGCGCCGCGCCGGCGCGTGCGCCTGCCGCGCGCGCAACTGCTCTGGATCGTGCTGCGCCACGCCATTGGCTGAGCGCGGCATGCACGCCGGGGCCCGGCCATGCCGTGCGCCGGCACAAGGAGGCTGCATGTCGATGAACGAGACCGCCTTTGCCAACCCCGCGCCGCAGGTCGGCCCGGCGCAGCGCCAGCCGGCTGCCCCGCAGGAAGCGCCGGCGGCGCGCCTGCCCGCGCCAGCGCTCGACCGCGGCATCGACCGCGCGCTCGATGCGCTGCTGCACCAGCAGCGCCCCGACGGCCACTGGGTCTACGAGCTCGAAGCCGACGCCACCATCCCCGCCGAATACGTGCTGATGGTGCACTACCTGGGCGAAGACCCTGACCGCGACCTGGAAGCGCGCATCGCCCGCTACCTGCGCCGCATCCAGAACCCGGACGGCGGCTGGCCGCTGTTCCATCAGGGCCGCTCCGACATCAGCGCCAGCGTCAAGGCGTATTTCGCGCTGAAGATGGCCGGCGACGATCCGCAGTCCGCGCCGATGCAGCGCGCGCGCCAGGCCATCCATGCCATGGGCGGCGCCGAGGCCACCAATGTGTTCACGCGCACGCTGCTGGCGCTGTACGGCGTGCTGCCATGGAAGGCGGTGCCGATGATGCCGGTCGAGATCATGCTGCTGCCGCGCTGGTTTCCGTTCCACCTGTCCAAGGTCTCGTACTGGGCCCGCACGGTGATCGTGCCGCTGCTGGTGCTCAACAGCCTGCGGCCGCAGGCGCGCAACCCGCGCGGCGTCGGCATCAATGAACTGTTCGTCGGCAACTGCCACACGGTCGGGCTGCCGCCGCGCGCGGCACACCAGCATGCCGGCTGGTACACGGTGTTCCGCGGGCTGGACGCGCTGCTGCGCTTGGCCGAGCCGCTGTTCCCGCGCACGCTGCGCCGGCGCGCCATTGCCGCGGCCCAGCGCTTCGTGCGCGAGCGGCTCAACGGCGAGGACGGCCTGGGCGCGATCTTTCCCGCCATGGCCAACAGCGTGATGATGTTCGACGTGCTGGGCGTGCCGCCCGAGGATCCGGCACGCGCGGTGGCGCGGCGCTCGATCGAGCGCCTGCTGGTCGAGCATGGCGACGAAGCCTACTGCCAGCCGTGCCTGTCGCCGGTGTGGGACACCGCATTGGCCACGCACGCGCTGCTGGAAACCGGCGAAGCCCGCGCGGCGCAGGCGGCCGGGCGCGCGCTGGACTGGCTCAGGCCGCTGCAGGTGCTGGACCTGCGCGGCGACTGGGCGGTGCGCCGCCCGCTGGTGCGCCCCGGCGGCTGGGCCTTCCAGTACGCCAACGCCTACTACCCCGATGTCGACGACACCGCGGTGGTGGCCGCCGCCATGGACCGCTTCATGCGCGCGCACCATGCGCCGGGGCGCTACGGCGAAGCGGTGGCGCGCGCCACCGAGTGGATCGTCGGCATGCAGAGCGGCAACGGCGGCTGGGGCGCGTTCGAGCCCGAGAACACGCACCTGTACCTGAACAACATCCCCTTTGCCGACCACGGCGCGCTGCTGGACCCGCCCACCGCCGACGTGTCGGCGCGCTGCCTGTCGATGCTGTGCCAGACCGGCGCCACCCCCGCCAACAGCGAACCCGCCGCGCGCGCGCTGCGTTACCTGCTGGCCGAGCAAATGCCCGACGGCAGCTGGTTCGGACGCTGGGGCACCAACTACATCTACGGCACCTGGAGCGCGCTGTGCGCGCTGAACGCCGCCGGCCTGCCGCCCGAAGCGCCCGAGCTGTGCCGCGCCGTGGCGTGGCTGGCGCGGATCCAGAACGCCGACGGCGGCTGGGGCGAGGACGGCAGCAGCTACCGGCTGGACTACAGCGGCTACGAGCCGGCCCCCAGCGTGGCCTCGCAGACCGCGTGGGCGCTGCTGGCGCTGATGGCGGCGGGCGCCGCGCAGCATCCGGCAGTGGCGCGCGGTATCGACTACCTGCTGCGCACGCAGCAGCCTGGCGGACTGTGGCATGAGCCCCGCTTTACCGCGGTGGGCTTTCCGCGCGTGTTCTACCTGCGCTATCACGGCTATGCGCGCTACTTTCCGTTGTGGGCGCTGGCGCGCTACCGCAACCTGCAGCGCGGCCTTGGCGACCACGGCGGCAACAGCGGCCAGGTGGCGTGGGGCCTGTGACGGCGCCGTTCGTGCTGGTCGTCACCGGCATGGCGTTCGAGGCGCGCATCGCGGCCGGGCCGCATTGCCGCGTAGTGCACGGCCTGCGCGGCCTGGCGCTGAAGCAGGAGGTGTCGGCAATGGCCAGCCGGCACTGCATGGGCATCCTCAGCTTTGGCGTGGCGGGCGGGCTGGAGCCCACACTGGCGCCGGGCGATGTGGTGCTGGCCGATGCGGTATGCGCGCCCGGCGAGCGCTACGACACCGATACCACCTGGACACGCGCCATGCACGCAGCGCTGCCGCACGCGCGCATCGGCACCGCGGCCGGGGCCGACCAGCCGGTCCTGACGGTGGCCGCCAAGGCATCGCTGCAGCGGGCCACGGGCGCGCTGTGCGTCGACATGGAATCGCACCTGGCCGCGCGCATGGCGGCGGCGTGCCGGCTGCCGTTCGCGGCTTGCCGCGTGGTCATCGATCCGGCGGCTCGCGCCGTACCGGCCGCCGCTGCCGCGGGGATGGGCGATGACGGCAAGACCGATGTGGCCGCGGTGCTGGGCGCGTTGCTGCGCGCGCCGCGGGAACTGCCAGCGCTGTTGCGCCTGGCTGGCGATGCCGCGGCCGCGCGCGGCGCGCTGCGGGCGGCGAGGCTGGCGCTGGGAAATTCCTTTGGCCTGCGCGACATGCGCTCGCAGCAAGCTGACTTCTGAACCGGCTGACGGGGCGCCCCTTGTCCCGCAACCGGGAGAGGGAAGCAAAGCTAAACCAGTTCCCTCACCCGAACTTCCTCACCGCATCCAGCGCCAGTCCGCTGCCGATGCTGCCGAAGCGGTCCCCTTCGACGCAGCGCGCCTCGGGCAGCAGCGCTGCCAGCCGCTGGCGCAGCAGCGGCACGCTGCTGGAGCCGCCGGTAAAGAAGATGGTGTCGACCGCGGCGCCGCGCACGCCGGCGTCGGCGAGCAGTTTGTGCACGGTCTGCTCGGTTCTCGTCACGAGCTTGTCGATCGAGGCATCGAACTCGTCGCGGGTGATGGTGAGGCAGAGGCCCGCTTCCAGCCGGTGCAGGTCCACGTCGGTGCTGCCCGCATCCGACAGCGCAATCTTCGCGGCTTCAACCTGGATCGCCAGCCAGTGGCCGGCGCGCTCGCGGATCAGGCGCACCAGGCGGTCGAGCTTCACCGTGTCGGCGGCGTCGCGATAGTTGTCCATCACCAGCGACCACGCCTTGCGCGTATAGAGCAGGTTGATGGTGTGCCAGCTGGCCAGGTCGAAATACTGGCTCGAGGGCATGGCCTTGCCGTTGCGCAGCGCGCTGCCCAGGCCCAGCAGCGGCATCGCCCGCGCCAGGCTGAGCGCGCGATCGAAGTCGGTGCCGCCGATATGGACGCCGCCGTTGGCCAGGATGTCGTCGCGCCGGTCGCTGCGCGCGGCGCGCTCGGGCGACAGCCGCACCAGCGAGAAATCCGAGGTGCCGCCGCCGATGTCGGCGACCAGCACCAGTTCCTCGCGCGCGATGCCGGCCTCGTAGTCAAAGGCCGCCGCGATCGGTTCGTACTGGAACGCAATCTCGCTGAACCCCGCGTCGCGCGCGATGCCGGCCAGCGTGTCTTCGGCCAGCTGGTCAGCCACCGGGTCCTCGTCGATAAAGAACACCGGGCGGCCCAGCACCGCGCGCGAGAAGCCGGTGCCGGCGGCCTGCTCGGCGCGCGACTTCAGTTCGCCGATGAAATGCGCCAGCAGCTTGCGGAACGGCATGGCCTGGCCCATCACCTCGGTGCTGTCGTCCATCATCGAGGTGCCCAGCAGGCTCTTGAGCGAGCGCATCAGCCGGCCCTCGTAGCCTGCCAGGTAATCGCCCAGCGCGGCGCGCCCGTAGCTGACCAGCGGATCCTCGGCATGGAAAAAGATCACCGACGGCAGCGTCGCCTTGCCATCCTCCAGCGGCAGCAGCGCGGCCGCGCGCCCCGGGCGGCTCCAGCCCACCGTCGAATTGGACGTGCCGAAGTCCAGGCCGCATGCGTTTGACATCATCGATTCCATTTTCCTGCCAGCAAAGTGGCCCGCGGGGCGCAAGCCGGTCGCGGGCGGGGGCGCTATTGTAGGGCAGGGCCGGATCGCGCGCTCAGCCAGCCAGGTCGGGTTCCGGCCCCAGCAGCGGCGCGGCCGGCGCGCTGGCCGCCGGAGCCGCCATCGACGATGCCAGCACGTAGCGGTCGCGCCCGTGCGCCTTGGCGTGGTAGAGCGCGCGGTCGGCATCGGCAAACAGGGTTCGCCACAGCGCCTCCCGGCTGCCCGGGCCGCCGCGCAGCTGCGCCACGCCGATGCTGACGCTGGCATGGCCGCGCCCGCCGGGCAAGTCGATCGCGTGCACCTTGCGCAGCACCCGGTTGGCCAGCGCCGAAGCCTGCTGCTCGTCGGTCGCCGGGCACAGCACGCAGAACTCTTCCCCGCCATAGCGGCCGGCTACGTCAGAAGCGCGGCGGGAATTGTCCAGCGCCTGCGCCACTTCGCGCAGCACCGCATCGCCGGCGTGGTGGCCGCAGGTATCGTTGACCTGCTTGAAGTAGTCGATATCGATCACCAGGCACGACAGCGGCTGGCCGTCGCGCTGCCAGCGCGCCACCAGCGACAGCGCCGACATCTCCAGCGCGCCGCGGTTGAGCAGCCCGGTCAGGGCGTCGATGCGCGCGCCGCTCTCGTTATGGGCGACGATCTGCTCCATCGCCATCACGGTGAAGCCGAACAGCCCCAGCAGCGTGGCGATCAGCGGCGCCAGCACCCAGGCGGAATCGGCCGGGCCGGCGAAGTACAAGGTCAGCGGCGCCGCGGCGGTGCCGCCCGCGGGCAGGCTCATGGCGTGGCTGAAGCCGGCCAGCTGCGTGGCCAGTTGCACCAGGCTGGCCACCAGCACCAGCGGCGCGCCGATGCTGCGGCGCCCGCGCCCGGCGCGCGCCAGCGTGGCGAAGGTGGCCAGGGACAGCAGGGCCAGCACGCCATAGACGATGCGCAGCACCAGCTGCGGGCCTTCGGGCAGCCCGCTGGAGACCGCCATCAGGCCCAGCACGATCGCGCCCGCGCCGGCGAGCGCGCCCGGATGCGCGGGCACGCCGTAGTAGACCCGCACGCCGCGGTAGATCAGCAGCCAGCCGGCGACGAAGACGAATGCGCCCAGCGTGCCGAGCTGGCCCGTACCGCTGGCAGCGCTGACCGCCAGCGCCAGGCCCGCGGCCGACACCAGCACATGGCCGAAGGCCCATAGCCGCCCCGCGGTGCTCGCGCGCAGCGCGAACACCAGCCCCGCCGCGATGATCAGCGTGCCGCAGAAAAACACCATCATCACCACCGCAATGGTCTGCTGGTCCAGATGCAAGGGATTTCCTCAAGGATGCCGTCCGCCTGCCGTCAATACCGATCGGCGGGTATCGGGCCACGGGGGCGCGACGCGAGGCATGCGGGCGCTGATTTCACAAGATGTGACGTGCGCTGTTTTTCATGCCAGCCGCATGATAGCCCGCGCGGGCGCTTGCTTGGCACCCCCTGCAAGCCGGGTCGGCTGGGCTTCACCTGGCGGGTGCATTCTGGGCGGCGCCGGATGGCATGGCACCTGAGCGCAGACAGGCGTCGGCGCCTGCCCTCCTCGGCATGCCAGGCCGCGCTGCCCCGTCGCTGTCAACGGTTCGCGCAGGGCTGCAGCGTCACCGCCGCGAGCGAGAACCACGCGGCATGGTGGCGTTTTTCTGCAACACCTGTCGGTGCAGCCCGACCGGGACTCCCGTCGCGCAAGCGCCTCCTGCGCCCTCTGAACCACCGCATGCGCCACATCGCGTGGCCCGCGCTTAGCCTATTCGCCACTCCTGGCTTTGCAAGCGGAATCAGCGGGGAATTCCACGCGGCTTTTTGCTTAAGCGGGCGCTGCACCGGATGGATAGAATCATGCGTCGCTCAACTTCGCACCATCCTGCTGTTCCCGCCGCAATGTCTCATCGCCGTGCTATCCCCGACCCTGGTATGACCATTTCCGCACTCTCGCTCGGTGCCATCCTGGACGACCTGCGCAGCGCGCCGCGGCCGCTGACGTCGGCGGAATATGCATACCTGGCCCAGCTGCGGCAACGCATCGTCACCGGCGACGCAGACCTGTGGACCACGCTGGAAACCGCGGGGGTGCCGTGCAGCGAACGCCGCCTGTCGCCAGAAGTTGTGCTGGCACTGACCGCGATCGGCCAGTTGCCGATGCACTGAGTCGGCCGCAGCTGCGGGAATCGCCAGAAGATTCCGCACTGCATTTCTGAATCCGGGGGCCCACCACCCCCGCGCGGCCCCGATACGATCGAGCCCACTTCGATCCGCCGGGGACCCGAACAGCGCGCGAGCGCGAAACCGCCCCCCGGCCATGACATGGGCATGGCTAACCGAATCAACCGGCGCGTCTCTTTTCTCTCCTTGCGTGTCTTTGTCGCGATGATGCAGCATCGCGACGCCAGCCGCGCCGCCGAGGCGCTCGGCATCCAGCCGCAACGGCTCTATTACCAGCTGCGCCAGCTCGAGGCCGCGCTCGGCATGCCGCTGTTCCAGCCGTGCGGCGCGGCCTGGCTGCCGACGGCGGCCGGGCTCAATGCCTTGCCCAAAGTGCGCGGCATGCTCGACATCTGGGAGCAGGTCCAGGCCAGCACCCGCGCGCGGCGCTGCGCGCAGGCCGACCTGCCGCGCGAGCGCTGCGCGGTGCGCGTCGGTGCGGCCTTCTGGGTGCGGCAGGCCACGATGTAGGCTCAGGCGAGCCGTTCGCAGTGATAGGCCTCGGTACGGTATGGAAAGGCGACCTCGGCGCGGCCCGACAGCGCCGCATGCTGGTCGATGAGGTCGTGCAGGCGCGCCCGCACGCGGGCCTGCTCCGGCTCTGGCAGCGATGCAATAAAGCTGACCGACATGACGCGGTCCACGATCACCTGCTGTGGCGGCCCCACATGCGCGTAGGGCAGGCTCTGCCGCGACAGCGGCCCGAAGCCCTCGGCGGGAAAAACCCGTTTCCAGTCGCCCTTGTAGAAGCGCGGGGCGTCGCCTTCATGCGGCGCCATGATGGCAGTCAGCCGCGCCACCCAGTCCACGCTTTCATCCCGGACGTTCCATACCAGTCCGAGCCGGCCGCCGGGCCGCAGCACGCGGCGGATCTCGGCCAGCGCCCGTGCGTTGGCAAACCAGTGGAACGCCTGCGCGCAGACCACCACGTCGACACTGGCATCCGCCAGCGGGATCGCCTCGGCGCTGCCTTCCAGGACTTGCACCGGTGCCACCGCGGCCGCCAGTTGCGCGCGCATCTGCGCCACCGGCTCCACGGCGATCACCTCGGCGCCGGTCTGCACCAGCCAGCGCGTGAACTTGCCGGTGCCGGCCCCGAGGTCGAGCACGGCACGGCCGGCATGCAGGTCGAGCGTGCCGCGCAGCCACGCGTCGATTTCGGCTGGGTATTCGGGGCGTCCGCGCGCGTAGGTATCGGCCTGGCTGGCGAAACCCCGCGCGGCGGCTTGATGGATGGCGGTCATGGGCGGGCTCCGGTTAGTTGCCGGTGCCGTAGCCTACGCGCTTGCGCGGCATCGGACAAGGCTAGTGCTGCATGCCCCAGCGGCGCACGGTCAGCCGCTCCAGCGTGGTGAACACCAGCCCCTCGACCAGCAGGCCGATCAGGATCACCGCGGCCAGTCCCGCGAACACGCGGTCGGTATAGAGCTCGTTGCGGTTCTGGAAGATAAACCAGCCCAACCCGCCCTGCCCCGACGACGCGCCGAACACCAGTTCGGCGGCGATCAGCGTGCGCCAGGCAAAGGCCCAGCCGATCTTCAGCCCGGACAGGATCGCGGGCAGCGCCGCCGGCACCAGCACCAGCGCGACGTAGCGCAGCCCGCGCAGGCCGTAGTTGCGTCCGGCCATGCGCAGCGTCGGCGGCACCGCGCGAAAGCCCGCGTACATATTCAGCGCCAGCGGCCACAGCACCGAATGGATCAGCACGAACACGAGGCTGCCGGTCCCGAGCCCGAACCACAGCAGCGCCAGCGGCAACAGCGCAATCGCCGGCAGCGGATTGAACATGGCGGTCAGCGTGTCCAGCAGGTCGCGCCCGATCCGCGTCGATACCGCCAGCGAGGTCAGCACGAACGCCAGTACGATGCCGGCGGCATAGCCGCGCAGCAGCACGGAAAGGGAGATCGCCGCCTTGCCCGGCAGCTCGCCGCTAGTCACCGCGGCGCCAAAGGCGCGCAGCGTGGCCAGGCACGAGGGCAGCAGCAGGTCGTTGTCCTGGACGCGCGCCACCGCTTCCCAGATCAGTCCCAGCGCCAGCAGGATCAGCGCCTTGCGCAGCCAGTCCTGCTGCCACGCACGCTGGTGCCACGGCAACGCGCGCGCCAGCGGGGCTTCGGTGAACGGCTCGGGCTCGCGCTCGTATTCGGGCCGCAGCGGATCGGCCAGGGTCAAACCAGGTTGCGTCATGATGCGATGTCGGTTTCAGCGTGCCGCAGCGCTGCGCGCTGGTGGCGGGTCAATGGTGGCCGGCGCGTCGAACAGCAGGCCGTGGATGCGCTGCGCCGCGGCCTGGAATTCGGCGCTGCCCTGGCTCGCCAGGGTGAACTGGTGGCTGTTGAGCTCCGCACGCACGCGGCCGGGATGCGGCGACAGCAACAGGATGCGGCTGCCCACCACCAGCGCCTCTTCGATCGAATGCGTGACGAACATCAAGGTGAAGGCCGCGTCGTCCCACAGCGCCAGCAGCTCTTCCTGCATGCGCCGGCGCGTGAGCGCGTCCAGCGCGGCAAAGGGCTCGTCCATCAGCAGCACCTTGGGGCGCATGGCCAGCGCGCGCGCGATCGCCACGCGCTGCTTCATGCCGCCCGACAGCGTATGCGGGTAGGCATCGGCAAAATCGGCCAGCCCGACCTTGTGCAGGCTGTCCAGCGCCAGCTCGCGCGCCTCCGGCCGCGACAGCCTGCGCGCCTGCCGCAGCGGGAACATCACGTTCTGCACCACCGTTTTCCACGGCGGCAGCTGGTCGAACTCCTGGAACACCACGATGCGGTCCGGGCCGGGCTGCAGCACCCGCCGGCCTTCGAGCCGGATCTCGCCCTCGCTGGGCGGAACGAATCCGGCAACCGCCTTCAGCAGCGTGGACTTGCCACAGCCGGACGGGCCCAGCAGCACGAAGCGGTCGCCGGCATGCACGTCGAAGCTGACGCGATGGGTGGCACGCACGATGCGCTCGGGCGTGCGGTATTCCAGCGACACGCCGTCCACCTGCAGCAGGGGCGCGGGCCGGTCCGACACCACGCGCAGGCTGTGGGTGGCCATGCTCAGCTCCCTTGCGCGGTCACGGGGTCCGCGAAGAAGTAGTCCTGCCACGACTTCGGCTGGTTGCGGATCGCGCCGACGCGATGCATGAATGAGGCCAGCACAAAGGTGTTCTGCGGTGCCACGCGAAACTGCACCTGCGGGTTCTTCAGCACGCGCAGCAGCAGCGCGCGGTCGGTGCGGGCCTTGCTCTGGCGCAGGTAGATGTCCGCGGCGGCCTCGGGATTGGCGGTGGCAAAGGCTGCGGCTTCGGCCAGCGCATCGACAAAGGCGCGATATGTTTTCGGGTTGTCGTTGCGGAACTTCTCGGTGGCGTACAGCACCGTGGACGAACTCGGCCCGCCCAGCACGTCATACGAGTTCAGCACGATGCGCGCATTCGGGTTGCCGGCCAGCTCCTGCTCCTGGAACGGCGGGTTGCCGAAGTGGCCGGTGATCTCGGTGCCGCCGGAGATGATGGCTGCGGCGGCATCCGGATGCGGCACCGCCACGGTCCATTTGTCGAGCCGGTTGTATTCCTTGTCGCCCCACTGCTTTGCCGCAGCCAGTTGCAGCACGCGCGACTGCACCGATACGCCCACCGCCGGCAGCGCGATGCGGTCCTTCTCGGTGAAATCGGCGATCGACTTCACCTTGGGGTTGTTGCTCACCAGGTAGTACGGGAAGTTGCCCAGCGACGCTACGCCGCGCACGTTCTGCTTGCCGTGGGTGCGGTCCCACAGCGTCAGCAGCGGGCCCACGCCGGCGCCGGCGATATCGATGGCACCGGACAGCAGCGCGTCATTGACCGCGGCGCCGCCCGACAGCTGGGTCCATTCGACCTTGATGTCGACACCCTGCTGCTTGCCGTGCTTCTCGATCAGCTGCTGGTCGCGCGCCACGTTGAGCAGCAGGTAGACCACGCCGAACTGTTCGGCGATGCGCAGCTTGCCTTCGGCGTGCGCGCTGCCGGTGATGGCCAGGCCGGCGCTCAGCGCCAGCAGGCCGAGCTTGCGGGAAAAACGAGAAAACATGATCAGGACTCCGGAGGATACGGTGGATTGGCGCTCGCCACTGCGAGCGCCCTGGGATGACTTGCGAAACCGCTGCCGCCTTCAGCGCGGCACGTCGCCTTCGATGGTGGTGCGGTACATCACGCGCCGCAGCTCCGGCGGACAGCCCGCGGCAAGATGCAGCAGCGAGCGGTTGTCCCAGAACACCAGGTCGTGCGGCTGCCACTGGTGGCGGTAGATGTGAGCGGGCTTGACGCTGTGCGCGAACAACTGGTCCAGCAGATCGCGGCTTTCATCTTCGGGCAGGCCGACGATGCGAGTGGTGAAATGTTCGCTGACAAACAAGGCCTTGCGTCCCGTTTCCGGATGGGTGCGCACCACCGGCTGCAGCACCGGCCTGACCTGCGCGACCTGCTCCGGCGTCAGGTTGGGCCGCCAGGGGCTGCGTTGCTGCAACTCGGCGTAGCGCGCCAGGTAGGTGTGCTCGGCCTGCAGGCCGTCGACGGCACGTTGCAGCGCGGCCGGCAACGTGTCCCACGCCAGGTGCATGTTGGCGAACAACGTATCGCCGCCCTCGGCCGGCAGTTCGCGTGCATGCAGCAGCGAGCCGAGGCTGGGCTTTTCCTTGTACGACAGGTCCGAATGCCAGAAGTGGCCGGCATCGCCGAGCCCGATCGGCTTGCCGTTCTCGACCACGTTGGACACCACCAGCACCTCTGGATGCCCCGGCAGCTGGAACTGGTGCAGCACGTGGATCTGCAGCGGGCCGAAGCGGCGGCTGAAGCCGATCTGCTGTGCCGGCGTGATCTGCTGGTCGCGGAACACCACCACGTGGTAGTCGAGGTGGGCGCGATGGATGCGGGCAAAATCCGCGTCGGACAGCGGCTGCGACAAGTCGAGCCCGATCACTTCCGCGCCCAGCGGCGCGTCCAGCGGACGGATCTCGAAGTTGCCCGAGTCTGCGGAAAATGCGGTGGAAAGCGGCGCGCTCTGCTGGCGCGAAACACTGGCGTGGGCGGTTGCGGTCGTCATGGCAAGCTCTGGCATACGGGGGAAGCCGATGCGACATCCGGGATGCCGCGTACAAGCTTGCACTGTAGAGAGCCGGCCATTGCACGGTCAACGAATCATATTGCTGGCCCTTATCCGCTTATCGCATATCCATGTCTCGACATTTGCCAGCCATCAGGGCTTGCCGGGGCAAGCGCTGCGGCACGGCACGTTGGCCGTATCCGGGCGCGCGTCGGCGACAAAGCCATCAC